>NZ_OZ032147.1:661172-991759 GCF_964026435.1 Rickettsia endosymbiont of Gonocerus acuteangulatus | reverse complement strand
TAAATTTTCCAAGTTCAATAAATACATATGATAAGTCGTATAAATATTGTTTTTTGCTACTTGCCTCTACTGTTTTATGATAACTAATATATGGTATAGCTTAATGCGATAAGGTAGTGACTTTTTTAAGAGCATAGTAAACAGCATCAAAAAAGTGCTCAAAATTAGAAATAGTTTTTCTTATTTCATTCTTGATTTTAAACCAGTAATGCTCAATAGGATTTAAGTCAGGAGAGTAAGTTGGTAAACAAAACTTACGCTATGTTTGGTTCTAAATATCGTAAAGATGGAGAACGCAGCTGTTGTTGCATATAGTCATCTAAAAGCCCTAACTTTATTTGGTAAACCGTTTTACCGATTGTATTTGCAGTCCTTTTGAGAAATGCCCAAACTAAAAATGCACAACTAATATGATTACGTTGAATACGCTGTTTCCTGCATTGACAACGTTCTATCCCAGTAAGTTGCTTAATTTCTCTGTGCATGCTCTCAATTACCCATCGAAAGCCACACTCATCTTGTACAGCTTTAGAAGATTTTTGAGTTTTGTTATTGGTAACAACATACTCAACTCTGTTGGTAGAAACAGTAAATTTAAACAAATTAACATGCTTATTTTTAGCAAAGCCTTTTATATGAATCTCTACTCCATGCCTGATCTCTTCATCTGAAAATGTCAACTCTTTTACAGCTTTATAAGGTTTAGAATCGTGCGTTTTACTAACGTTTCTATTGGCTTTAATAGGGGCATAATAATATTTCCCCAGAGAGTCAACATGTTGCATAATTTTGTGTGTAGAATACCATGTGTCAAAAAGTATTGTTTGAAAAGGAATCTTCTTGCTATAAACAGCATTATTTAACATGTTTAATAGGTGTTCTAGTTTTGTTGCTCCATCATGATCAGGTGCAAAAATTCGATAATCTATTACCCAAAACTTATTAATATCAGGGTTATAATATACCAGACTCACTACTCCTATACCTTTAGTAACTCTACCTGTAGCTCCACTGTACTGCGATCTTGCAATTTCTATTTGCTTCGTATTCCTTTTATTTAAAACCGTATCATCAAATATTGTATATCCATTAGATGAAAAAATAACATCATTCTTGATGTGTTCCCATAACAAAGAAGGTGTATATTTTTCATTCCTTAAAAATCTATTAATAACATCATGACTACATTTCTTTGCATGTTCAGCGTAGTAGGTTAAACTATAATTCTTTTGGCTAACTATTAAAAATTGACAATAATCTGTCCTATTAATTGGTATTGCTTGCAACTTTATCCTCTTTGACATGTTTAATTATTTTTACAATAATTTATCACTTTTTTACTCATAGCGTAAGTTTTGTCTTATGTAACTTAGATTCTTTTCTAATAACTCAATTATTTGTTCGTGCCAAGAATCCAGCGCTGAAGATCGTTCATAGGGTGCAGGATATTCTGTACCAGACTCTATAGCTTAATGCGATAAGGTAGTGACTTATAGTATGAGTTGGATTATACTAAATGAAAAACTTATGGCAAAGGCATATTCATACGATTTAAGAATACGAGTAATAAAAAGTTTAACAGATGGTAAAACAATAAAAGAGACTTCAGAGATATACTCTATTAGTAGGAAGACTATAATAGAGTGGAAAAAATTAAAGAAACAAACTGGGGATGTCAAAGCAAAAAGTGGTTATCATACAGGACATCGTAGAATAATAAGAGACATAGAGGGATTTAAAAAATTTATAGAATTAAATCTCTTTTGGGTATATTCCCCGCCGCTTGCGGCGTAATATGGCGGAATGAGCAAATATATACATAAAAGTCATAATGTTACGGTACTGCTGTATCACATGGTATTTCCAGCAAAATATCGCCGAGCAGTGTTTGACGTATCAGTTGATCAAGTATTACGAGAAATATGTTTAGAGATAGAAAAGAGATATCAAATAAAATTTTTAGAAATAGGGGTTGATGAAGATCATGTCCATTTTTTGGTACAATCTGTACCAACCTATAGCGTAACAAAAATAGTAACAACAATTAAAAGTGTTACAGCTCGTCAAATATTTAGACAGTGTCCACAGGTAAAGAAACAATTATGGGGTGGAGAATTTTGGACTGATGGATATTTTACGAGTACGGTAGGTAAGTGTCATTGTCAATTAAAAAGGGACCAGTAAATTGCACGAAAAAGGAACCACTATATTTAAAAATTTTTATGCCATATTACCTCCAGATTTATAGTTATTAATACGATAACTTTTACCTTTTATGTTTAGTATATGAGCATGATGTACCACTCGATCAATAATTGCATGAGTTAATACTTCATCAGCAAATATTTCATTCCATTTTTCAAAATCCTTGTTTGTGGTAATAATGGTAGATTTATTTTCATATCGTTTAGCAATAATATTAAAAAAGTCTTCTACTGAATGTTTTGGCAATTGCTTAAACCCGAGCTCATCAAGAATTAATAAATCAAACGATAGGAGTAATTTAACCTTTTTGTGATAACTATTATCTGCTCTTGCAATATGTAAATTATAAAGCATATCCGATACCGTAGTAAAATATACAGAGTATTCTCGTGTTAAAGCTTTTAATGCTAGCCCAATGGCAAGATGAGTTTTCCCAGTTCCTGAATCACCTATGAATATTACATTTCCCTTAGTATTAATATAATCACAAGTTGATAAATCACTTATTACTTTGGCATCAACACTTGGTTGGAAATTAAAATCAAAGTCTTCTAAATTTTTAGTTACCGGCAATTTAGCAGCACTTTTACGGCGACGGTAATTATTATCCTTACGGTTAGATTTTTCATCTTCACATAATAGTGATAGAAATTCTTTAAATCCTAGTTTATTATTTTGAGCATAAATAATCCTTTCATTTAAACTATTGACTATACCTGATAATCTAAAGCTTCGTAGGTCATTAAATAAGTTCTGCATTATTACCTCCAAACTCTGGTAATGGTAAGTTTACTGCATTACTATTTAAAATATTCTTAATTTTAGAGTAAGAACTTATACCATAATGTAGTGCTCTATGACAGGCTTTATCTATTAAGTCATCATTGTAAACCTTACGTAAAGAAATGATACCTCGTGCACAACGTTGCCAATCATTCACTCTTGTTTGTTGTAATGATTCTAATAATAAACTGCAATTATTCCCTATCTGCTGCATTTGTTGTTGATAATGTTCACTATATTCTATAAAACCTGGGCATAGACGTTTGTATTTAGCATAATGAGACGGATTAGTGGTAAATATCCCCTTGCCCTCTGTTCTAACGTGTCTTGCTATTAAATCATTTTGTATAGAAAATATTTGAACAAGTTTTGGGGACAATTGTACCATTACCTCACTGTATATATATTTTGCTGGTACAGAGTAATAATTATTATCTATGGTAATATGACAATCTTTTGCTACTTTTCGATTATGCCAAGATGACAAATCAAAAGTTTCTAATGGTAAAGGAATCAAACTACTTCTTTCCTCTTGCTCAAACAGTTCTCTAGGTATTCTCTTAGTAGTACCATGTATTCGGCTATTGGCCTTATTTAACCAATTTGCAAGACCATTTGTTAATTCTTCATATCTATCAAATTTACGACCAGCAAAAAAATTATTTTTAACGTATTTTATTCCCGACTCAACTTTGCCTTTTTCTTGCGGTTGATACACTCGACAAGGAGAAAGTAAAATTCCATAATGATCGGCTAAGCACTTATATTCCTTCTGATATACTGGCTCATAAAAATTGGCATCTACTACTCCAGCTTTAAGATTATCAAGTTTTATTACTTTTGGACTACCAGCAAAATAATTAAATGCATTGATATGACATTGAATCCATGTTTGACAACTTTGATCAAACACTACTTCATAATAATCAAGGCGACTATAGCTTAAACGCATATTAAATACATATGCTTTAACTCTACGCCCTTTAGAATTATACTGTAAGCCTATGTCACCAAAATCTACTTGTGCTTCCTCTCCTGCTAAAGTATGAAAACGAATGCAACTGTTATCCTTAATTTTATATTTTTTGATATAACGGGTCAAAGAAGTATAACTGCTTGTATAACCTTGATTTTTTAACTCCTCAAAAATTCTTATGTAACTCAGATTTTTTTCTAATAACTCAATTATTTTTTCGTGCCAAAAATCCAAAACTGAAGATCGTTCATAGATTGCTGGGGATTCTGTACCAGCCTCTACATAGCGGTTTATTATTTTTCGTACTGTTTTGCGGTCTGTTCTTGTTAGTTTGGCAATATTCCTTTGACTATTGCCTTGTTTATAAAGGGTGATAATTGTTGTATACATATTTATTCTTATCATTGTATCACTAGATATTTACTTGCTTAATTATCTAGTGAATATTGCACATTAACCTTATTAGGTCACACCAACTTCTCTGGTCCCTTTTTCGTGCAATTTACTGGTCCCTTTTATTTTAGCAATGACAGTAAGCATGGAAATGAGAATATGATAGGAAAATACGTAAAAAACCAAGGCAAGGAATATCAGAAACTGCATGAGGATCATCAGCTAGCTTTCTTCTAAAATACCCCGCTGCTTGCGGCGGGGATTACTTTTATTTTTCAAAACTTACGCTATGTTTGATATAATTCCTATAAATTAAAGGATATTATAAAGTGATGCACTATAAAAACATAGCTTTGTAGTAAGGGTTTTTAGCATATTTGCTATAACATAGCGTAAGTTTTGTTTTGATAAAACCACCATGGAGCTAGCTAATAACTGGAGTCAAAAAGTATCTGCAAGTACGATATCAAGATTGCTTAATAAATTAGGTTATAGTTATAAAAAAAACTTTTCTTCATCCCAAAAGGGATATTGGTCTAAGGAATGAGTTTATATTGAAACTAAAAACTATAGATAAACAAGATTTAGTATTTATCGATGAGTCTGGGATAGAAGATAATAGCTGTAGAGAACACGGGTGGAGCATTATCGGTCAAAGATGTTATGGTGAAAAGGTCTATCAACATAAATCACGGATTAGTATGATTGCTGGGCTGTGTGTCAAAGATATTATTGCCCCAATAATATTTGATGGGACATGTAATAAGGACATTTTTGAAACTTATGTACAAGAGATATTGATCAAGGAATTAAAGGCTGGTCAGATAGTAGTAATGGATAATATTAATTTTCATAAAAGTACAAAAGTGAAAACGTTAATTGAATCTGTTGGTTGCAGTATTTTATTTTTACCAACTTACTCTCCTGACTTAAATTCTATTGAGCATTACTGGTTTAAAATCAAGAATAAAATAAGAAAAACTATTTCTAATTTTGAGCATGAAAATTCAAGGACTAAGTAGAACAAAACCTATAAATTTTCTGCCCAAATTTCATTGGGGGTTTTATAACCAAAAATCTTTCTTGGCATGTTATTTAAAATCTCAGCAACATTGTCAAGACCTCTTTGTGTAACGGTAGTAATATCTGTATTTTTAGGTAAAATTCTATGAATCATAGAATTCATTTTTTCTACTAATGCTTTTTGTCTAGGGTGGTATGGATCACAAAAGAAAGTTTGAAACCCAGATAGTCTATAGGCAACATGCCCCACAAACTCTTTGCCATTATCCATAGTAATAGTCTTTCTCACACTATTTGGAAGAGTTTTTATCTTTCTTAAAAAACCATTGGTAACTGTTGTAGCTCTCTTGGAGTTATTCAGCACTAAAATAATCTTTTGACTCTTTTTATCCACCAGTGCACCAATATTCATACTTTGATTACCTTTATGAAATGTAAGATCTGCCTCAAAATTCCCTACTTCTACCTTTTTCGTAGCTATTGCATCATGCTGATGTATTGAGATCCTTTGTGGTATAATGATCCTTTGACGCCTCTTCCCTCTTTCTTGCCTTTTATATCTTTTAGAAGGTAAATAGCTATATAACTTTAATTTAGCTGCTACTGCAGAAGTGTAAACAAATCTATATATACTTTCTGTACTGATACACAAAGCTGTATTTTTGTCTAGTTTTAACTTTCCGGCTATAGCATCCGGCGACCATTTCTTGCGAATCATAGCATTTTTAATATAATCTAACAACATAGGGTTCTTTTCTATTTTTAATAACTCTTGCTGATACATCCTGTTTTCATATTTTTCCTGAGCAACACAAGGCATATACTTATCTTTTACCTTATTTCTTTTTAGCTCCATACTAATAGCGCTTTTAGACCTCGTAAGATGTTGTGCTATCTTATTAATACTGACTCCTAGGTCATACATTCTTTTTATCTCATATCTCTCTTCTCGAGATAAGTGTCTATATTTTCTGTTCATCATTACCTATTTAAAATCTTATTATTTTAAATAGGTTCTGTTCTACTTACTTATAGTATTTTCAATGCTCTTAAAAAAGTCACTACCTTATCGCATTAAGCTATACTTCCTCACTAAACAGCTTATCTTTAATTAAAGATATAATAACTACTGGTAATAAATTCTTGTAAAGTAGACCTTTTTAAAGCTGACTAACATAAGCATGAGCAGAATAATATTGAGCTCGTTTTAAATAATCCGACTCATTCTTCTTTTGCATCTCGATTATATACCCTTCAGGTAAATCAAGTATACTATTGATAAACTCTTTTAAGCGTTCTATATCGCTAAAAATTTTCTTAAACAAACTATCATTTGTTGGGTCTAAATATCTTTGTATATTAATATGAGCTACTTATAGTTGCATATTTTTTTGCCTTATAGCATAAAAATTTAATTTAGACAACACTTTCCTTAAAAAATTAAACTTTCTAATCAGTTCTAATATATACAACTACTGACATACCTGGGATTAAATTAGCAACAGGGGCATCAAAATCTATTAAAACAGGTACACGCTGCACTATCTTAGTAAAATTACCGGTGGCATTATCGGGTGGGATTAAGGTAAATTTAGAACCGGTAGCAGGGGAAATATTACGGATTTTTCCATAAAATGTTTTCTTAGGAATAGCATCAAATTGTATTTTTACTTTCATGCCTGGCTGAAATTTCTCAATTTGTGTTTCCTTAAAATTAGCCTGAATATACATTGAATTATCTTGTACTATGGAAAACAAGGCTCTACCAGGTGTTATATAATTTCCCACTTCTAAACTACTATTACCAAATACACCAGATACCGCAGCAATAAGCTTAGTGTTCTCCAAGCTCCGTAAGATAATTTTTTTATTTGCTTCTAATTCTTTTAGCTTTTCTTGTTCTGCAGCTTTTTCAAGCCCAAGGAGCTGTAAGTTTTGCCTAGAGATATCTATATCTAGCTGAGCTTGTTTGTAATCGGTTTTTGCTTTTTGATAAGCATTTTTAGAATCATCTAATGCTTTAATACTGGCAAATTTTGCCTTATTTAACTCTTGTACTCTAGTAAAATCAGTTGAAACAATATTAAAATTTGTGGCGGCAAGTTTTAGTTTTTCGCCTGCCTGTTCTAATTGATTCTGCCCTATAGATATTTTTTGATCAATAATCTCTATATTTTTTTCTGAAGCTCTAATAAATGCCTCAAGGGCTGCAAGCTTGGCTTTATAGTCTCTATCATCGATTTCGCCGATTAAATCGCCTTTACTAACTTTTGTGTTATTAGTCACTAATAAACTAGTTAAAACTCCACTAATTTCAGCACTAACATCTGAAATATCAGCATCAATATAAGCATTATCTGTTGATTCTGTATTTACCCAAACATAAATTTTATAACCTAAATAAGTTATTACTATAAGGGCTATAATGAGGATATATTTAGCAAATGGGTGATTTTTATATTTTTGAATATTTTGTTGTAATACATCAAGCATAATTAATTGTTATTAAATTTATGTTTTAAGAAATAACAAAACGGGATAGAAAGAATATATATAACTGCAATAAATGGCAGTGCATACCATGGATATATTATAAGATTTATAATAACAACAGCAAATAAAATCATCGCAAGCGATAAATATTCAGGCTTGATACTTAAATTTTTTGTTGAAATTGTAGGAAGTCTGCTAGCAAGCAGAAAAGCTATAATAGCTAAATAGATGTTAATTGTTATAGTATGAATACGAACATTTATATTTAATAATGTACCGATTTCAAAATCTATCATTACAGGAACTAAGGCAAGTAAAGCACCGCAAGGGGCAGGTACACCTGTAAAGAAATGCTCAGGTTTTTTATCTTGTTTTGGCTGATAAATACCAACATTAAACCTAGCAAGACGTAGAGCCATACATACTATGAATAGTAACATTACTGCTGAAGAAAATACTTTATACTCATATTGCTGGAAAGACCATAAATATATTAAATAAGCAGGTGCTATACCAAAATTAGCAAAATCACATAACGAATCAAGCTCCGCACCAAATGGGCTAGTAGCATTTAGCATCCTTGCAATTCTTCCATCAATGCCATCAATAATTGCTGCTACTATAATGCAATATACTGCAATTTCCCATTTACTATCTAATGCAAATTTTACTGAACTCATACCAGTTACTAAGCCAAGCAGAGTCACAAAGTTTGGTATTAATTTTATTATAGGTACAGGTTTAGATATTATAGTTTTACGAATTTTTAACAATGCAGAGACTCAAGAAAATATGGTTTATGATATTATAATGTTCATGCCCACCATGTCATTCCTAGCTAAAGCAGGCATCCAGTAAAAAAGTATAAATACAATAAACTTTTAAAATTAAAAGCTCGATTTATCTCGCTTTAGACTGGATTCCTGCCTACGCGGGAATGACATATAAATGACGGTTGCTTCTACTTTCTTTCAAATTGTAATTCAGATGTCTTTTTGCGTCCGAAATCAGCAATAATAGTTTCACCACCAATAGCAGTTTGTCCTTTACTTACTAATAAAGCTGTTTTTAAAGGTAGATACACATCAACTCTACTACCGAAACGAATTATACCATATCGTTCGCCTGCTTTAACTTCGTTACTTTCTTCTAGATCACAAACTATACGTCTTGCTATTAACCCTGCAATTTGAACAAAAACAATTTTCTGTCCCTGCTCTGTTTCCATTAATACAGATTGACGTTCATTATAAACACTTGCTTTATCAAGAGAAGCATTAAAAAACTTTCCAGGATTATAATGTAATGCTAAAATTTTACCATTTGCCGGAATTCTATTCACATGCACATTAAAGATATTTAGGAAAATACTAACTCTAATCATTTCGACATCACCAAGCCCTAACTCTGCTGGCGGTAAAGCTTCTTTAATTTCTTGAATTACCCCATCTGCAGGGCTTATTACCAAATCATTACCTATCGGTACGAAACGATCAGGGTTACGGAAAAAATAAATACACCAAGCAGTAGCAATAAATCCCATACAACCAAGCTTCTCGTTAAAAGAAGCAAGTAAGAAGCTGACTAATGCAAAACTAGCAATAAATATGTAACCTTCACGATGAATAATTTTAAATAAGTCGTTATATTGTTTCATTTTAATCTCTATAGTTATTATATTTTTTTATGTTGATAGCGTATGTGGATCGGTTTTTCATCATTGCAAGGAAATTACAAAGTAATTGTACCTACGCAAGGAAGTATAAAAAATGCTAATTTATAGCATTTTTTAGCTGGACCTAGTTCCCAAGCCACAGGATGACACCGAACATATCCACAAGCTGATAATTTATGCTTGTTCTGCTTTATTATCTTCATCATTATTTGTAGTTTGAGCTTCTTGAGCAGTACCAAGAGCATAAACACACAAATCTTCAAACGATACATTATTTTTTTTCGAAAGATCATATAGCTGTTTTACTGCATCCATAACAGCATCAGGAATAGTACCCCCTCTCTCGTCTGACAACCATTTTGCTTGGAACTGCAATGGATGATGTCCATCTTGTGGTGTACCTACATAGATAACAAAATCAGCCTCTTGTCCTCCAAAATTAGCTTTAATATTGAATTTTTTCATAATACAATTACAGACATAATTAACATGCTTAATTATTATATCTTAATGCTAAAAATGCAAATTTAAAATAATATTTTGCTTAAGATTTTTTTAATTCTCTAGTAATGTAACGATTCGAGTATATAAATTTATCACTAGAATCTACAACTACACCACCTGCTTCTTTAATAAAAAGATCAAAAGAATAATATAATGTAAAATTTAATAATGGTAAATATATTAAATCCGCCTTGCCTGATGCCAAAAGCATTGCTGCATAACAAGAAGAACCAAAAGTTCTAGTGTTATTAAACACTTGAGAATTATTGTTTTTTAAATCTTCAATAATTGTTAAACAGTTTTCTCGACTAGCATTATCAGAAACTCTTAATCTTAAACCTTTATGATTAGATCCTAAATCATTTTTTTCTACCCAAGCCCCTCTACCCTTTTCAGCATAATAAATCTCATTAAGAACTGGAAAATATATAATAGTAGAAACAGGTGTTAGACCATCTTGATTTTGCTTCAGACAAGTTATTGATACAGCAAAAAAAGGAAGACTTCTAGCAAAATTATTTGGACTATCTATAGGATTCACTAAAAAAACAGTTTCATAATTATTATTCGGATCAAACTGATCTTCAGGAAAAAATAAATATTTCGTATGTTTTTGTAATTCTTCACATAATAAAGTTTTTAATCTTAAATAAGATCGCTTACAAAACTCTTCATTTCTAATAGGATTTTTTTGAAGCATTTCAAGCTCTAAAAAATCTCTATGTACAAACTTAACTGCTTTACGCAGTGAATTAATTAACAAATTAGTTATAGGTTGCATTTAGTAATTATATACTTATGGGTGAATAAAAAAACTGTCATTTTGTGGATCGATTTTTCGTCATTGCGAGGAGATGCATAGCAGAGGGCGGAGGCAATCTCATGAGGCAATACAATATTCCTGCGATTACTTCGTCGCTACTCTCCTCGCAATGACGGTTAGCCACAACTTACTTTGATCTTTCAACATAGGTTAAATCCTCAGTCTTAACAACAATTTTTTCGCCTATTTCCAAATATTGAGGTACTTTTACCTTAACACCATTTGCAAGGGTTGCTGGTTTGTATGAAGCGGTAGCGGTTGCTCCTTTTATTACCGGATTAGTTTCAATAATTTCTAGTATAACTGTTGCAGGGAGTTCAATACTTAAAGGTTTTTCATTATAAGACTCAACTTTAACAATCATATTTTCAGTTAAAAAAGGCAACTTTTCATCTAAAATTTCTTTGCTTACACTTATCTGTTCAAAAGTCTGATTATCCATCAATACTATATTATTATCTTCAAAATATAAAAATTGATAGTCTTTTTGTTCAAGTTCAGCTTTTTCTAAGTGATCTGAAGAACTAAATCTTTCGTTACGCTTTGTACCAGTTTTTAGATTTTTCATCTCAACTTGTACATAAGCACCGCCCTTTCCAGGCTGAGTATGCTCAGGTTGTTTGCTTACCACCCATAAATCGTTATTATAAACTAATATATTACCTGTTCTAATTGAATTTGCTGAAATTTTCATATATTATTACACTTAAACTTACTTTAAAAAAATATAAATATACAAATTATTTCCTTTAAAAACAAGAATTTAATCTTATGAGTGCAAACATATTAATAGTAGACGATATAGAAACGAATATTAAATTACTAGAAGCAAAGCTTTTAAATGAGTATTATACTGTTTTTAAAGCAAATAGCAGCAAAAAGGCATTAAATATTTTAAAAAAAGAAAAAGTAGATATAGTACTACTTGATGTTATGATGCCTGAGATGGATGGATTTGAAGTATGCAAAAAAATTAAATCTGATCCTGAAACTACCCATATTCCGGTAGTAATGGTAACTGCTCTTTCTGATGTTGATGATCGTGTTAAAGGGTTAGAGGCTGGTGCAGATGAGTTTTTGACAAAGCCAATTAATGATAATGCTCTTTTTATAAGAATTAAATCATTATCAAGAATGAAGAGCTTAATTGATGAGTTAAAAGTTCGTAATAGTACTAATGCATTACTTGGTGGTGTTAATATTGAAATACATGATAATTTTGCAGATAAAAAAATATTGCTAATTAACGATGATGTAGTACAAGCTAAAAACATAAAACAAATGTTGCTTAAAATTACCTCAAACGTAAAAGTAATAAGTAATTCTGAGGAGACAGATACTATAAATGAATATAAACCTGATCTCATAGTAATTAGTAGTACCCTTGAAAATGAAGATCCTTTAAGAGTAGGAGCTATTTTAAGAGGCAAACCGGAAATAAGCGGAGTGATATTAATTTTGCAAATTTATGAAGATGAAGATGGAAATGAAAATCAAATGCAATTAGTTATGAAAGGATTTGAACTTGGCATTAATGATTATTTTGTTTATCCTATTGATGAAAGTGAGCTAGCTGCAAGAATTAAAACACAATTAAGACGTAAGCAATACCAAGATAATTTACGTAACGATTTAGAACAAAGCGTAAATTTAGCAGCTAAAGACGGATTAACAGGTTTATTTAATCGCCGCTATTTCGATGTACACATTAAGCAAATGGTTGAAAAGGCTAATAAAGAGGATATGAAATTATATTTGCTTATGTGTGATATTGATAATTTTAAGCATGTAAATGATACTTATGGACATCAAGCAGGAGATAAAGTTTTAATAACCACTTCTCGTATTTTAAAAAATACCTTTAGAGTAACTGATTTAATAGCAAGATTTGGTGGCGAAGAATTTACTATACTTTTAAATGATATAAATATTGACCAGGCACTATATACAGCAGAGCGAGTTAGAGTTAAAATAGAAAGTATGAACTTCCAAATAGACAAGCAAGAAGAACCTTTAAAAAAAACTGTGTCTATAGGAGTTACAGAGTATAAAAAAGGTGAGTCAATAGAAGATTTTATTGAACGCTCGGATAAAGCTATGTATGAAGCTAAAACAACTGGTAAAAATAAAGTTGTAAAACTATAATTATGAATAAAACTTCTAAAAAACATCTAGCATTACCTTACAGACCAGGCGTTGGTATGATGATATTAAACGCTGATAATAAAATATTTGTTGGTAAGCGAATAGATACTAAAATCTCTGCATGGCAAATGCCACAAGGTGGAATAGTACCTGGCGAAACCCCAAGTATTGCAGCTATGCGTGAAATGTTAGAAGAAATAGGAAGTAGCAAAGGATATATAATTGCCGAAAGTAAATGCTGGTATAGTTACGACGTACCAAGTTTTTTAATTCCTAAATTATGGAATGGTAATTTTCGTGGGCAGAAACAACGCTGGTTTTTAATTAGATTCACTGGCACTAATGAAGATATTAATATAAACACTCTTAATCCAGAATTTGACGCGTGGCGTTGGGCATCACTTGACGAATTATTATCAATCATTATTCCATTCAAACGTAAGCTCTACCAAGCAGTAGTTAAAGAGTTCGAGTCATTAATACAATAATCATTCTTTCATTACAAACAAACTTAAGTAAAGTAAGATTCCTGAGATTGCTTCAAACCCAGTTTTTCCGGCATTGCCTGCGTGGATCGAGAGTCGTCTGATCTAAGCGAATGAAATGAGCATGTCAATCCAGAAAAAATAATAAAAAACGCTATAAATTAGCACTTTTTATACTTCCTTGCTTCGTCAAAACTTATAGTTTTTCCTCACAATGACGATTAGTATCCACGCAACAACGCCAATTTTTCCTCGCAATGACATTTCGAAATTATGGCTGGGTTAAAGTTACAGTAATAGTATCTTGATAATTACCAACATTAGCAAGAGGTTGAGCAGGTAGGCTTGCATATATAGTATAATTTCTAGTAACCGGTCCAAGGGCAAGCAAATAGCTATCTTGAATTGTTACTGTACTGCTTGTTCCATTACCAAGTATTTGACTATAAGCAGCATCTTTATATAAATTGTAAGTTAGCTTATTACTGCCGTTAAGCATATTTCTTGGATTATAAATATTTGCTGAACCTGTACTAAATTTTAAGGTATAACTCACAATTAATGACAAAACTTACGCTATGTTTGATATAATTCCTATAAATTAAAGGATATTATAAAGTGATGCACTGTAAAAACATAGCTTTGTAGTAAGGGTTTTTAGCATATTTGCTATAACATAGCGTAAGTTTTGATGAAATTAAAGCACTACAAGTGACTGAAGCCGTAACTGAAGTAGTTTTGCTAGACGACGTACTAACATTACCAAATCCCACAGTTGGTACAGATACGCTACACGTTGCCATGGTTTGACCTGATAAGATTAAACTAATCAAAAATACTAAATATTTTATTCGCATACTATTTCACCTAAATCAATTATTGGATCATTTGAATCTTTATTAACGGGTACACTAAAATGACAACATTTACTATTTTCTACATTTTCATTACAGATAGAACCATTTAATCTCTTTTGGGTATATTCCCCGCCGCTTGCGGCGTAATATGGCGGAATGAGCAAATATATACATAAAAGTCATAATGTTACGGTACTGCTGTATCACATGGTATTTCCAGCAAAATATCGCCGAGCAGTGTTTGACGTATCAGTTGATCAAGTATTACGAGAAATATGTTTAGAGATAGAAAAGAGATATCAAATAAAATTTTTAGAAATAGGGGTTGATGAAGATCATGTCCATTTTTTGGTACAATCTGTACCAACCTATAGCGTAACAAAAATAGTAACAACAATTAAAAGTGTTACAGCTCGTCAAATATTTAGACAGTGTCCACAGGTAAAGAAACAATTATGGGGTGGAGAATTTTGGACTGATGGATATTTTACGAGTACGGTAGGTAAGCATGGAAATGAGAATATGATAGGAAAATACGTAAAAAACCAAGGCAAGGAATATCAGAAACTGCATGAGGATCATCAGCTAGCTTTCTTCTAAAATACCCCGCTGCTTGCGGCGGGGATTACTTTTATTAATGCTGTTTATAGTAAGAAGATTCCTTTTCAAACAGTACTTTTTGACACATGGTATTCTACACACAAAATTATGCAACATGTTGACTCTCTGGGAAAATATTATTATGCCCCTATTAAAGCCAATAGAAACGTTAGTAAAACACACGATTCTAAACCTTATAAAGCTGTAAAAGAGTTGACATTTTCAGATGAAGAGATCAGGCATGGAGTAGAGATTCATATAAAAGGCTTTGCTAAAAATAAGCATGTTAATTTGTTTAAATTTACTGTTTCTACCAACAGAGTTGAGTATGTTGTTACCAATAACAAAACTCAAAAATCTTCTAAAGCTGCACAAGATGAGTGTGGCTTTCGATGGGTAATTGAGAGCATGCACAGAGAAATTAAGCAACTTACTGGGATAGAACGTTGTCAATGCAGGAAACAGCGTATTCAACGTAATCATATTAGTTGGGCATTTTTAGTTTGGGCATTTCTCAAAAGGACTGCAAATACAATCGGTAAAACGGTTTACCAAATAAAGTTAGGGCTTTTAGATGACTATATGCAACAACAGCTGTGTTCTCCATCTTTACGATATTTAGAACCAAACATAGCGTAAGTTTTGAGTAGAAAAACTACTTAAATCAAAATTAAATCCTAAAAAAAGAGAGAACATTATGAAAAGTATAGCTCACCATTGGATGCAACAAGGAAAGGGAGAAGCAAAAGCTATTATGGCAAAGAAGATGCTAAAAGAAAGTATACCATTAGATGAAATAATATATTTTACAGGTTTAGACAAAGAAGAAGTTGAGAAGTTAATGTAAGATATAAGAAAAAATTGAAAAAAAATTATTGAGCCTATAAAAGATTTTCTGAACTCTATAACAGATATTAATGGATTAGCTATTAAAGATATTTCTTCAGAGATTGCAGCAGAAAACATTTCCCTTGTGGATGATTTTCATGGCGATCCAGCCGATAGAATCATTGTAGCAAGGGCAAAATGTCTTGCGGCTACATTATTACTTGGGATAAGTTAGGGCATATTAAATCAATATCTATTTAAACATTGTAATTAATAACAATTGATTATTGCCCTAATATCTAATAAAATTCTGTTTTAAAATCAAATATAAAATAATAATGCACAATACTGATGTTTTAATAATAGGAGCAGGACCTAGTGGGTTATTTGCCATTTTTCAAGCAGGAATGTTAGGAATGAAGTGCCATGTAATCGATGCACAAGAGGTTATAGGTGGTCAGTGTATTACACTTTATCCTGAAAAGCCTATTTACGATATACCAGCCTACCCTAAAATTGCCGCAGCAGAGCTAATAAAACAGCTAGAATTACAAGCAGCTCCGTTTAATCCGGTTTATCATTTAAACCAACAAGCAGTAGAGTTAAAGAAAGAAAATGATTTTTTTGAAGTAAAAACCTCAAAAGATATTATTATTAAAAGTAAAATAATCATTATTGCAGCTGGAGCTGGCTCATTTGGTCCTAATAAGCCTCCTCTTGCAAATATTGAAAAATTTGAGAATGAATCAGTTTTTTACTTTATTAATAACCGCAGTAAATTTACAGGTAAAAATATAGTTATAGCAGGTGGCGGTGATTCTGCTGTTGATTGGGCTATTTCTCTTTCTGAAATTGCTAATAAAATATATCTAGTCCATAGGCGGGATAAATTTAGAGCAGCAAATGATAGTTTAAGACAATTAAAAGATATAGTAGAAAGTGGAAAAATTGAGTTAGTCACCGGCTATCAACTAGATTCATTAGAGGGAAATAATAGCGAACTTCAAGCTGTTATAGTTAGAGACTTACAAAATAATACACGGAAGCTAGATGCTAATATATTATTGCCGTTTTTTGGTTTAAAGCAGGAATTAGGTAACTTAGTAAATTGGGGATTTGATATAAAGCTTCACCATATCGAAGTTGATCCTGTGCATTACCAAACTAATATTCCAGGTATTTATGCTATTGGTGATGTCGCTCATTATGATGATAAGCTTAAACTAATTCTTACTGGTTTTGCCGAAGCAGCAAGCAGTCTTCACCATGCTTATGGTAAAGTATTTGATGGCAAGGCTCTACATTTTGAGTACTCAACTACTAAATTTGGAGAAGCAAATAAGAGTGAATAACGTAATTGACGGCAAAGCTTTAGCAAATGAAATATTGAGTGAATTAAAGCATGAAATTCAAAAGCTTAAGGATAAAACAGGAGAATCACCAAAACTGGCAATAGTCTTAGTTGGTGACAATCCTGCAAGTATTATTTATGTCAAAAATAAAATAAAACATGCTAATAAAATAGGTATTGATACGCTGTTATTAAATCTTCCTAATACTATAAAAACAGAAGATTTAATAGCAAAAATCAGTGAATTAAATCTTGATCAAAATGTTTCAGGAATTATAGTTCAGCTTCCTTTACCGGAATCTATAGACAAAAATAAAATTTTATCCGCTATCTCGCATTCTAAAGATGTTGATGGTTTTCATCCTTTGAATATTGGTTATTTACATAGCGGAATTGATAACGGTTTTGTACCCTGTACTGCTCTTGGCTGCCTTGAAGTAATTAAAAAACATGAACCGAATTTAAGCGGTAAAAATGCCGTAATTGTTGGACGCTCAAATATCGTCGGCAAACCTTTGAGTGCATTACTCTTAAAAGAGGATTGTAGTGTAACTATTTGTCACTCTAAATCACAGAATTTAAGTTCTATTACCTCTAAAGCTGATATTGTTGTTGCGGCTATCGGCTCACCTCTAAAATTAACTTCTGAATACTTTAAGCCAGATGCATTAGTAATTGATGTAGGAATTAATAGAATCGGCGGTAATAAAATTATTGGCGACGTCGATTTTGAAAATGTTAAATCTAAAGTCAAATATATTACCCCTGTTCCGGGCGGCATCGGTCCCATGACTATTGCTTTTTTGCTCAAAAACACAGTACAGGCATTTAAGATATGTAACTAAGAATATTGTTGGAAGTCTTCTATGTTATTCCCGCATAAGGCTTACTTGCATAGATCAAGAGTCGTCTGAACTATGCGAATGAAATGAGCGTGGCAATCCAGAGAAAATAATAAAATTGTTATAAAGTTAGCATTTTTTACTGGATTGCTTCGTCAATTACTTCGTAATTTCCTTAGCTCAGACGGAAAAACTGATCCACGCAGGCAATGCATACAAGACTTAAGAATCGTCATTGCGAGAAGAAACTGTAAGTTTCAATGAATTAATTTGTAAACCTTCAGATTTGATCTGACATATTAAGATTGAAATTAGATGAGTTTGTGGGTATGTAGATAACTGAGAAGTTATATATCATATCCATAAACTAAATATAAAAATCAATTAATAGGAAAAATATGTCAAACTATGATCAAAAAATAATCAAACCTAAATTAGGATTATTAGAACTTGCAAAACAACTAGGCAGTGTTAGGCACTGCGTGTAAAGTAATGGGCTATTCAAGAGATAGCTTTTACCGATTTAAAGAACTGTATGAGACAGGAGTAGAAGCTGCACTTACAGATATAAGTCGTAAGAAACCTATACTTAAGAATCGTGTATCAGAACATATAGAACAAGCAGTAATAAATCTTGCTATAGAAAATCCTGCTCTTGGTCAGCTTCGTGCGAGCCAAGAGTTATTGTGAAAATGCAAGGACTAAGTAGAACAAAACCTATAAATTTTCTGCCCAAATTTCATTGGGGGTTTTATAACCAAAAATCTTTCTTGGCATGTTATCAAAACTTACGCTATGTTTGGTTCTAAATATCGTAAAGATGGAGAACGCAGCTGTTGTTGCATATAGTCATCTAAAAGCCCTAACTTTATTTGGTAAACCGTTTTACCGATTGTATTTACAGTCCTTTTGAGAAATGCCCAAACTAAAAATGCACAACTAATATGATTACGTTGAAGACGCTGTTTCCTGCATTGACAACGTTCTATCCCAGTAAGTTGCTTAATTTCTCTGTGCATGCTCTCAATTACCCATCGAAAGCCACACTCATCTTGTGCAGCTTTAGAAGATTTTTGAGTTTTCAAAACTTACGCTATGTTATAGCAAATATGCTAAAAACTCTTATTACACAGCAATGTTTTATAGTGAAGCACTTCATAATATCCCTTAATTCATGGGCATTATATCAAACATAGCGTAAGTTTTGTTTTGTTATTGGTAACAACATACTCAACTCTGTTGGTAGAAACAGTAAATTTAAACAAATTAACATGCTTATTTTTAGCAAAGCCTTTTATATGAATCTCTACTCCATGCCTGATCTCTTCATCTGAAAATGTCAACTCTTTTACAGCTTTATAAGGTTTAGAATCGTGTGTTTTACTAACGTTTCTATTGGCTTTAATAGGGGCATAATAATATTTCCCCAAAGAGTCAACATGTTGCATAATTTTGTGTGTAGAATACCATGTGTCAAAAAGTACTGTTTGAAAAGGAATCTTCTTGCTATAAACAGCATTATTTAACATGTTTAATAGGTGTTCTAGTTTTGTTGCTCCATCATGATCAGGTGCAAAAATTCGATAATCTATTACCCAAAACTTATTAATATCAGGGTTATAATATACCAGACTCACTACTCCTATACCTTTAGTAACTCTACCTGTAGCTCCACTGTACTGCGATCTTGCAATTTCTATTTGCTTCGTATTCCTTTTAATAAAAGTAATCCCCGCCGCAAGCAGCGGGGTATTTTAGAAGAAAGCTAGCTGATGATCCTCATGCAGTTTCTGATATTCCTTGCCTTGGTTTTTTACGTATTTTCCTATCATATTCTCATTTCCATGCTTACCTACCGTACTCGTAAAATATCCATCAGTCCAAAATTCTCCACCCCATAATTGTTTCTTTACCTGTGGACACTGTCTAAATATTTGACGAGCTGTAACACTTTTAATTGTTGTTACTATTTTTGTTACGCTATAGGTTGGTACAGATTGTACCAAAAAATGGACATGATCTTCATCAACCCCTATTTCTAAAAATTTTATTTGATATCTCTTTTCTATCTCTAAACATATTTCTCGTAATACTTGATCAACTGATACGTCAAACACTGCTCGGCGATATTTTGCTGGAAATACCATGTGATACAGCAGTACCGTAACATTATGACTTTTATGTATATATTTGCTCATTCCGCCATATTACGCCGCAAGCGGCGGGGAATATACCCAAAAGAGATTTAAAACCGTATCATCAAATATTGTATATCCATTAGATGAAAAAATAACATCATTCTTGATGTGTTCCCATAACAAAGAAGGTGTATATTTTTCATTCCTTAAAAATCTATTAATAACATCATGACTACATTTCTTTGCATGTTCAGCGTAGTAGGTTAAACTATAATTCTTTTGGCTAACTATTAAAAATTGACAATAATCTGTCCTATTAATTGGTATTGCTTGCAACTTTATCCTCTTTGACATGTTTAATTATTTTTACAATAATTTATCACTTTTTTACTCATAGCGTAAGTTTTGTTATTTAAAATCTCAGCAACATTGTCAAGACCTCTTTGTGTAACGGTAGTAATATCTGTATTTTTAGGTACAATTCTATGAATCATAGAATTCATTTTTTCCACTAATGCTTTTTGTCTAGGGCGGTATGGATCACAAAAGAAAGTTTGAAACCCAGATAGTCTATAGGCAACATGCCCCACAAACTCTTTGCCATTATCCATAGTAATAGTCTTTCTCACACTATTTGGAAGAGTTTTTATCTTTCTTAAAAAACCATTGGTAACTGTTGTAGCTCTCTTGGAGTTATTCAGCACTAAAATAATCTTTTGACTCTTTTTATCCACCAGTGCACCAATATTCATACTTTGATTACCTTTATGAAATGTAAGATCTGCCTCAAAATTCCCTACTTCTACCTTTTTCGTAGCTATTGCATCACGCTGATGTATTGAGATCCTTTGTGGTATAATGATCCTTTGACACCTCTTCCCTCTTTCTTGCCTTTTATATCTTTTAGAAGGTAAATAGCTATATAACTTTAACAAAACTTACGCTATGTTATAGCAAATATGCTAAAAACTCTTATTACACAGCAATGTTTTATAGTGAAGCACTTCATAATATCCCTTAATTCATGGGCATTATATCAAACATAGCGTAAGTTTTGTCTTAAAACAAGTGCTTCACAAACTGCTTGTAAATTTTTATTGAGAGCTAAATATAAAGGTGTGTTTCCGTAATTATTAGGTTTAGCTAATTCCTCATTTTTCATTTTTGGAATTAACTCTAGAGCCTCTAAAGACCTTTCTGATTTTATTGCCTGTATTAATTTATTATATAGCACTGTATCTGATAACTTTTCTTCTACTTGCAATGGAGACGGTGTTTCTGATTTTTTAAAAAGATTTATAATAGATTGCATAATTTATTTATATTAAGTTTTAAAACCTTATTAACTTAAGGTTAATAAAATATTATGAAAGTAGATTTATAAATGCAATAGAAATTTAATTAGGAGTATAAATTTTAGTATTATCTAATTTTGCTATAAATACTAAAAAGCCTTTAGCTAGCGTTAACCGTGATATGTGTGAATTGAAAAAATAAGAGATGGTGGGTTTGAGAAGACTTGAACTTCCGACCTCACGCTTATCAGGCGTGTGCTCTAACCAGCTGAGCTACAAACCCATAGTTAATTGATGTTTATAGGTTTATCATCACACCTGTCAGCAAGCTAGGCTGAATTAACTATAGAATACGAAGTTAGGATAAAAAATTATTTTAACTTCGATAAAATGGTTAAATAATGTGGTGAGCTCGCCGGGATTTGAACCCGGGACCCTTTGATTAAAAGTCAAATGCTCTACCAACTGAGCTACGAGCTCTTAAATATATTTATATACTAGGTATTATTCCCTTGCGGATCAATTCCCCGTCATTGCGAGAAGCGTAGCGACGAAGCAATCTCACGAGATTGCCACGCTCCGAGCAAATGCTCGCAATAACGATTTTTGAAATTAATCAAATATTGATATATTTAAAAATTATGTTTTACTTTATCGCTGAAAAAGGCTAATCTGTCAACAATTATTTTCGGATTTAATTTAAATAAGGTAAATTCATGAAGCATCAAGACGTTGCTATAATCATCCCTTCCCGTCTTAGCTCAACTAGACTTACACGTAAACCTCTACAGCTAATCGGCTCATCTACTTTAATCGAACGTGTATTTAAACAAGTAAATCAAACTAATCTTGAACATATTTATGTTGCGACTGATTCACAGGAAATAGCAAGCATAATTGAAAAGCTTGGCGGAAAAGTTATATTTACCGATAGTAATATTCCAACCGGTACTGACCGCAGCTATGAAGCTTTTAAGTTAATTCCAAATAATCAAAATATTAATTATATAGTTAATATGCAAGGTGATATGCCTTTCATTGAACCGGAATCAATTTTAAAGGTAATAGAATATTTAAAAAATAGCAAATATGATATTGTCACTCCTGTAGTAAAAGTAGAGAAAGATTCAGTAGAAGCTGCAAGTAATGTTACTGTAGCTATTGACTCTCAGGGAAAAGCCATATATTTTTCACGCAGTCTTATTCCAAATGGTGCGGAAGAATTTTTATATCATGTGGGGATGTACGGCTTTCGTAAAAATGCTTTAGAAAGATTCATTGCTCTTGAACCAACGTTTTTAGAGAAAACAGAACGTTTAGAGCAGTTACGACTTCTTGAAAATGGCATGACGATTGGTACATGTTTAGTTAATAACGTCCCTATTTCAGTTGATACACCTGAAGATTTAAGAAAAGCAGTAAAATTTTATGAAAAGAGTAAATTAGTTTAAAGAATGGTGCGTTTTATCTTTATTACAGGCGGAATAGTTTCATCTTTAGGTAAAGGTCTAACTGCCGCTTCTCTTGCAATGCTTTTGCAAGCAAAAGGTTTTAAAGTTTGTTTACGGAAACTAGACCCTTATTTAAATGTTGACCCTGGAACAATGAACCCTCACCAACACGGTGAAGTATATGTTACCGATGACGGGGCTGAAACTGATCTTGACCTTGGACATTATGAGCGTTTTACAGGAGTCCCTGCTTGTAAGTTTGATAATATCACAACAGGAGCTGTATATTCAAAACTACTTAAGGAGGAAAGATTAGGAAATTATACCGGTCTTACAGTACAGGTTATTCCGCATGTTACAAATATAATAAAAGATTTTATACTTTCAAATACTAAAGGTTTTGATTTAGTACTTTGCGAGATAGGTGGTACAGTAGACGATATTGAAGGGTTACCTTTTTTTGAAGCTATAAGACAAATTGGAAATAAGTTAAAAAGCAAACAATGTTTATTCATTCATCTAACTTTATTACCATATGTTAAAACTGCTCGTGAGCTAAAAACTAAACCTACTCAACATTCTGTAAAAGAACTTCGCACTATTGGTATTTCGCCGAATATTTTAGTATGCCGAGCAGAACGCAAAATTGCTAAAAGCGAAATAGAAAAAATAGCTCTATTTTGTAATATAGACCCTGAGTATGTTATTCCAGCAATAGATCAGAAAAATATATATTTAGTACCTCTTGCTTATCATGATTATGGGTTTGACAATAAAATATTAAAATTTTTTAATCTTACTATTGCACCTTCTAAATTAGATAGATGGCATGATATAATTGAAAGATTAAAAGAATCTCATTCAAAAATACGAATCATCGCTATTATAGCTAAATATCATAAATTAAAAGATGCTTATAAATCAGTAATCGAAGCTCTTGACCATGCTGGTATATATCATAAATATAAAGTTGATTTAGTATGGATAAATGCAGAAAATGTAACCAATGAAAATATTTCTAAAAAATTATTAGGTGTTGACGGAATATTAGTTCCAGGCGGATTTGGTGAGCGAGCAACTGAAGGAAAGATTTTAGCAGTAAATTATGCTCGAACTAATAATATACCTTTTTTTGGCATATGTCTTGGGATGCAGCTTGCTGCTATTGAAATAGCTCGTAATTTAATAGGTCTTAAAGACGCTATAACGGAAGAGTTTAAAACAGCTGGTACAAAAATTATTGAAAGAATAAGCAAAAATGATGAGGATTTTAATCCATCAGATATCACAATAGAAAATGTAAAAAAGACTATGCGTCTTGGTTCTTATACATGTAATTTAGTATCGGATAGTATTGCTGCTAACGCATATGGAGAACTTAAAATAAGTGAACGACATCATCATAGATATAAATTTAATAATAATTTTCAAGATATTTTTGAAAAAAATGGCGTAAAGTTTAGCGGATTTTCAGAAGATAAAAAGATTGTGGAAGCAATTGAATTACCTAAACTACAATGGTTTGTAGGAGTACAATTTCATCCAGAATTTAAGTCAAAACCTTTTGAAGCTCATCCACTATTCATTAAATTTATTGAAGCCGCAATTAAATATAATAAAAATAATTAACAATATACTATGACCTTATTTAAAAATCTTGACATAATTTTTATTATAGTCTAGGTTGCATTAGAGTTCTTTAACATTCTATAAAATAAGCTCATAGGTAAATTAATGGACGCCGTGAATTCTAACTTCACCTTTTGGAACAGAGCAAGAAACAGTAAATTTAGGCATATAGTATGGCCGATTAGATCATATGAATTAACCAAATTCATACCTATGGCTTTGTTAATGTTTTTTATTTTACTTAATCAAAACCTAGTTCGCAGTATTAAGGATAGTTTTGTTGTTACTTTAATTAGTACAGAAGTACTTAGTTTTATCAAGCTTTGGGGTGAAATGCCAATGGGTGTTTTATTCGTTATTCTATATTCTAAACTCTGTAATATAATGACTACGGAACAGGTTTTTAGAATAATTACCGGTACTTTTTTGCTTTTTTTTGCTATTTTCGGTTTTGTTCTATTTCCATACAGAGAATTTTTTCATCCTGATCCTGAATTAGTCAAACATTACATAACATTACTTCCATATTTAAAATGGTTTATAATTATTTGGGGACAATGGAGCTTAGTATTATTCTATATTATGGGTGAGTTATGGCCTGTAATAGTCTTTACTCTTTTATATTGGCAACTGGCAAATAAAATTACTAAGATCGAAGAAGCTCCTAGGTTTTACTCATTTTTTACTTTATTTGGGCAAACCAATCTACTAATTTCCGGAATAATAATTATCTATTTTGCTAAAAGCGAACATTTCCTATTGCCATTATTTTCTCATTTAAGTGATACTAATGAAATTCTTTTAAAATCTTTTGTTAGCATTATTTTAGTCTCAGGATTAATTTGTTTAGTGCTGCATAAATTTATTGACAAAACAGTCGTAGAATCAGACAAAAATATTAAATTTAAAAATCAAAGAACAGATATATTGAAATTAAGCTTAATTGAAAGTGCAAAAATAATATTAACTTCTAAATATCTTGGTTTTATTTGTATTCTTTTGATTTCTTATTCGATGAGTATTAGCTTAATTGAAGGACTATGGATGTCCAAAGTAAAACAATTATATCCTGATACAAAAGATTTTATTTCATATCATGGTAAGGTATTTTTTTGGACAGGAATACTTACTTTAGTTAGTGCATTTTTAGGAAGCAGTTTAATCAGATTATGCGGTTGGTTCTGGGGAGCAATTATTACACCTATTATGATGTTTGGAGCGGGCGTGATGTTCTTCTCCTTTACAGTGTTCGAAAATCACTTAAAAAATATCATAGATACACTGGGTTATAGCTCGCCACTAGTTGTTATAGTTTTCATTGGTGGCTTATGGCATGTGCTTGCTAAATCAGTAAAATACTCTCTTTTTGATGCTACCAAAGAAATGGTATATATTCCACTTGATAGCGAAATGAAAACTAAAGGTAAAGCTGCAGTCGATGTTATGGGAACTAAGATCGGTAAATCGATAGGTGCTATTATTCAATTCATATCCTTTAGCGTCTTTCCAAATGCCGTCCATAACGATATAGCTGGTTTATTAATGTTTAGCTTTATTATTGTATGCCTCTTATGGCTATATGGCGTAAAAGTCTTAGCAGAATATTATAACAAGCTAGTAAAACGTTAAAAACATTTTCATTCTGTCGCAGCTCTGCCTGCATGGATCGTTTTCCCCTCTATCACCCCGTAGCTTGTCTAATAGTATCGGACAGTTTTTATTATATCAAAACTTACGCTATGTTATAGCAAATATGCTAAAAACTCTTATTACACAGCAATGTTTTATAGTGAAGCACTTCATAATATCCCTTAATTCATGGGCATTATATCAAACATAGCGTAAGTTTTGATATGTCATTCCTAGCTGCAGCGGGAATCCAGCATAAAGCGAGATAACCTAAGCTTTTAATTTTAAAAACTTACTGCTTTTATGTTTATTTTTCTGGATTCCCGCTTCTAGCTAAGAATGACATATAAGGTCACCTACACCTGAATAAAATATAACATTTTTTTAATAACTGTACGGTACTATTGGCTTGTCTACGGGGACCAGCTAAAAAATGCTAATTTTTATAGTCAAAACTTACGCTATGTTTGATATAATTCCTATAAATTAAAGGATATTATAAAGTGATGCACTGTAAAAACATAGCTTTGTAGTAAGGGTTTTTAGCATATTTGCTATAACATAGCGTAAGTTTTGTAGTATTTTTTATTATTTTTCCTAGATTGCCACGCTCATTTCATTCGCATAGCTCAGACGACTCTCGATCCAGGCAGGCAATGCCTCCCGTGGCTTACTAACTAAGTCCAGCTAAAAATACTAATATTATTAGATCTAAATATTTACTTTTACCTAAACTACACTTTAGATTAAACGCAGCTAATTTAAAGTATAGTATAAATGAACGAGTATATATACCCTGATTATGATTTATTATCTGGAAGCATAATTAAAAAACCAAAAATCTATTTAGTAGATTGGTAATTAATAAAGAATAAAAGTAAGAGGTTTAAAAATTTTATTACCTCTCATTTATTGAAAGCACTAAATTGTTGGAGTGATAGAGATCTTGGAAAACATGAATTATATTTTATCAGAAATAAAAACAAACTTCCCAGCTGTTAAAATGATATATTATGGTTTTTAGTACCAACTTATTTCTTTCTCAGTTTATGCAATGACAGATATTATTGCCGAGGGGTGACAGTTTTCTTTGCCGATAATAAAATAGACATCTAAACAAATTAATTAGTTGCAAAGATGTCTGGGAAAAGAATAACACACCAACAAGTAAAGGTATATATGACATTAAGAAAAGCAGGTTTAAACCAAGTTATTGCATCAGCTAAAGCAGGATTTTCAGAACGTACTGCTAGAAATATAGAAAGAAGAGGGCTACCACAAAAACAATATAAAAAAGTTTCTAAACGTATTAATGATCCTTTAGACAAAGTGTGGGAACCAATTATAGTGCCTTTATTAGAACAAATACCACATTTAACATCATTAACATTATTAGAATATCTACAGGATCATCATCCTGGAGAATATAGCATAAGTCATTAAGGTACTGACAGAGCGAGAGTATCATGTTATAGTAAGCAAATATTAACAAGCATGTAAAGAGATATGGCACGAGCATATGCAATAGAACTAAGACTAAGAGTTATAAAAGCTGTAGAAGCAGGGATACGAATAAGTAAGGTAAGTAAATTATTTAATGTAAGTCGTGATACTATACAAAACTTACGCTATGTTTGGTTCTAAATATCGTAAAGATGGAGAACGCAGCTGTTGTTGCATATAGTCATCTAAAAGCCCTAACTTTATTTGGTAAACCGTTTTACCGATTGTATTTGCAGTCCTTTTGAGAAATGCCCAAACTAAAAATGCCCAACTAATATGATTACGTTGAATACGCTGTTTCCTGCATTGACAACGTTCTATCCCAGTAAGTTGCTTAATTTCTCTGTGCATGCTCTCAATTACCCATCGAAAGCCACACTCATCTTGTGCAGCTTTAGAAGATTTGTGAGTTTTGTTATTGGTAACAACATACTCAACTCTGTTGGTATGAAAATGCAAGGACTAAGTAGAACAAAACCTATAAATTTTCTGCCCAAATTTCATTGGGGGTTTTATAACCAAAAATCTTTCTTGGCATGTTATTTAAAATCTCAGCAACATTGTCAAGATCTCTTTGTGTAACGGTAGTAATATCTGTATTTTTAGGTAAAATTCTATGAATCATAGAATTCATTTTTTCCACTAATGCTTTTTGTCTAGGGCGGTATGGATCACAAAAGAAAGTTTGAAACCCAGATAGTCTATAGGCAACATGCCCCACAAACTCTTTGCCATTATCCATAGTAATAGTCTTTCTCACACTATTTGGAAGAGTTTTTATCTTTCTTAAAAAACCATTGGTAACTGTTGTAGCTCTCTTGGAGTTATTCAGCACTAAAATAATCTTTTGACTCTTTATTATCCACCAGTGCACCAATATTCATACTTTGATTACCTTTATAAAATGTAAGATCTGCCTCAAAATTCCCTACTTCTACCTTTTTCGTAGCTATTGCATCACGCTGATGTATTGAGATCCTTTGTGGTATAATGATCCTTTGACGCCTCTTCCCTCTTTTTTGCCTTTTATATCTTTTAGAAGGTAAATAGCTATATAACTTTAATTTAGCTGCTACTGCAGAAGTGTAAACAAATCTATATATACTTTCTGTACTGATACACAAAGCTGTATTTTTGTCTAGTTTTAACTTTCCGGCTATAGCATCCGGCGACCATTTCTTGCGAATCATAGCATTTTTAATATAATCTAACAACATAGGGTTCTTTTCTATTTTTAATAACTCTTGCTGATACATCCTGTTTTCATATTTTTCCTGAGCAATACAAGGCATATACTTATCTTTTACCTTATTTCTTTTTAGCTCCATACTAATAGTGCTTTTAGACCTCGTAAGATGTTGTGCTATAGCATAAATCATTAAGATACTGACAATTTAATAGTATTAAAAACAGCATCATAAAATGTTTCAAAATCTCCTACAACTTTCCTAATTTCATTTTTTATCTTAAACCAGTAATGCTCTATAGGATTTAAATCAGGAGAGTAAGTTGGTAAATACAATATGGTACAACCAATGGATTCAATTAACTCTTTAACTTTAGAATTTTTATGAAAATTAATGTTATCCATAATAACGGTTTGCCCAGGTTGTAATTCTGTAATTAATACATCCCTAATATAAGTTTTAAAGACCTCTGTATTACAATTACCTTCAAATATTACAGGAGCAATAAGATTACCATTACAAAGACCAGCTATCATACTTATTCTAAATTTATGTTGATACACCTTTTCTCCATAACACCTTTGTCCTATAATGCTCCATCCATACTCTTTGCAAGCATTATCCTCTATTCCAGATTCATCAAGATATACTAATTTGTCTTTTGTGATGGTTTGTATCTTTGCTATAAATTCATTTCTTAATTTAATATCTCTTTTCGGATGAAAATGAGTTTTGTTTATAGCTTAGCCAAGTTTTCTGATTTGTCTTAAAATAGTTACAGATGCAATATTACCCCATTGCTTTGCTAACTCCTTTGATGTTTTATTCATATTAGCTTTAAAAAATTCTTTAAAAGATTCTGAATCTTTTATCTTATGACTATGTCCTTTCTGATAACCAGTTGCTGCTTCTAAAGTACCTTGCTTATCTTTTAATTTTTTCCATTTATATATAGTATCACGACTTACATTAAATAATTTACTTACCTTACTTATTCGTATCCCTGCTTCTACAGCTTTTATAACTCTTAGTCTTAGTTCTATTGCATATGCTCGTGCCATATCTCTTTACATGCTTGTTAATATTTGCTTACTATAACATGATACTCTCGCTCTGTCAGTACCTTAATGACTTATGCTATATCTTATTAATACTGACTCCTAGGTCATACATTCTTTTTATCTCATATCTCTCTTCTCGAGATAAGTGTCTATATTTTCTGTTCATCATTACCTATTGTCATTGTCAATTAAAAAGGGACCAGTAAATTGCACGAAAAAGGAACCACTATATTTAAAAATTTTTATGCCATATTACCTCCAGATTTATAGTTATTAATACGATAACTTTTACCTTTTATGTTTAGTATATGAGCATGATGTACCACTCGATCAATAATTGCATGAGTTAATACTTCATCAGCAAATATTTCATTCCATTTTTCAAAATCCTTGTTTGTGGTAATAATGGTAGATTTATTTTCATATCGTTTAGCAATAATATTAAAAAAGTCTTCTACTGAATGTTTTGGCAATTGCTTAAACCCGAGCTCATCAAGAATTAATAAATCAAACGATAGGAGTAATTTAACCTTTTTGTGATAACTATTATCTGCTCTTGCAATATGTAAATTATAAAGCATATCCGATACCGTAGTAAAATATACAGAGTATTCTCGTGTTAAAGCTTTTAATGCTAGCCCAATGGCAAGATGAGTTTTCCCAGTTCCTGAATCACCTATGAATATTACATTTCCCTTAGTATTAATATAATCACAAGTTGATAAATCACTTATTACTTTGGCATCAACACTTGGTTGGAAATTAAAATCAAAGTCTTCTAAATTTTTAGTTACCGGCAATTTAGCAGCACTTTTACGGCGACGGTAATTATTATCCTTACGGTTAGATTTTTCATCTTCACATAATAGTGATAGAAATTCTTTAAATCCTAGTTTATTATTTTGAGCATAAATAATCCTTTCATTTAAACTATTGACTATACCTGATAATCTAAAGCTTCGTAGGTCATTAAATAAGTTCTGCATTATTACCTCCAAACTCTGGTAATGGTAAGTTTACTGCATTACTATTTAAAATATTCTTAATTTTAGAGTAAGAACTTATACCATAATGTAGTGCTCTATGACAGGCTTTATCTATTAAGTCATCATTGTAAACCTTACGTAAAGAAATGATACCTCGTGCACAACGTTGCCAATCATTCACTCTTGTTTGTTGTAATGATTCTAATAATAAACTGCAATTATTCCCTATCTGCTGCATTTGTTGTTGATAATGTTCACTATATTCTATAAAACCTGGGCATAGACGTTTGTATTTAGCATAATGAGACGGATTAGTGGTAAATATCCCCTTGCCCTCTGTTCTAACGTGTCTTGCTATTAAATCATTTTGTATAGAAAATATTTGAACAAGTTTTGGGGACAATTGTACCATTACCTCACTGTATATATATTTTGCTGGTACAGAGTAATAATTATTATCTATGGTAATATGACAATCTTTTGCTACTTTTCGATTATGCCAAGATGACAAATCAAAAGTTTCTAATGGTAAAGGAATCAAACTACTTCTTTCCTCTTGCTCAAACAGTTCTCTAGGTATTCTCTTAGTAGTACCATGTATTCGGCTATTGGCCTTATTTAACCAATTTGCAAGACCATTTGTTAATTCTTCATATCTATCAAATTTACGACCAGCAAAAAAATTATTTTTAACGTATTTTATTCCCGACTCAACTTTGCCTTTTTCTTGCGGTTGATACACTCGACAAGGAGAAAGTAAAATTCCATAATGATCGGCTAAGCACTTATATTCCTTCTGATATACTGGCTCATAAAAATTGGCATCTACTACTCCAGCTTTAAGATTATCAAGTTTTATTACTTTTGGACTACCAGCAAAATAATTAAATGCATTGATATGACATTGAATCCATGTTTGACAACTTTGATCAAACACTACTTCATAATAATCAAGGCGACTATAGCTTAAACGCATATTAAATACATATGCTTTAACTCTACGCCCTTTAGAATTATACTGTAAGCCTATGTCACCAAAATCTACTTGTGCTTCCTCTCCTGCTAAAGTATGAAAACGAATGCAACTGTTATCCTTAATTTTATATTTTTTGATATAACGGGTCAAAGAAGTATAACTGCTTGTATAACCTTGATTTTTTAACTCCTCAAAAATTCTTATGTAACTCAGATTTTTTTCTAATAACTCAATTATTTTTTCGTGCCAAAAATCCAAAACTGAAGATCGTTCATAGATTGCTGGGGATTCTGTACCAGCCTCTACATAGCGGTTTATTATTTTTCGTACTGTTTTGCGGTCTGTTCTTGTTAGTTTGGCAATATTCCTTTGACTATTGCCTTGTTTATAAAGGGTGATAATTGTTGTATACATATTTATTCTTATCATTGTATCACTAGATATTTACTTGCTTAATTATCTAGTGAATATTGCACATTAACCTTATTAGGTCACACCAACTTCTCTGGTCCCTTTTTCGTGCAATTTACTGGTCCCTTTTATTTTAGCAATGACACCTATTTAAAATCTTATTATTTTAAATAGGTTCTGTTCTACTTACTTATAGTATTTTCAGTATGATTGCTGGGCTGTATGTCAAAGATATTATTGCCCCAATAATATTTGATGGGACATGTAATAAGGACATTTTTGAAACTTATGTACAAGAGATATTGATCAAGGAATTAAAGGCTGGTCAGATAGTAGTAATGGATAATATTAATTTTCATAAAAGTACAAAAGTGAAAACGTTAATTGAATCTGTTGGTTGTAGTATTTTATTTTTACTAACTTACTCTCCTGACTTAAATTCTATTGAGCATTACTGGTTTAAAATCAAGAATGAAATAAGAAAAACTATTTCTAATTTTGAGCACTTTTTTGATGCTGTTTACTATGCTCTTAAAAAAGTCACTACCTTATCGCATTAAGCTATATGTGCTTCTTTTCCAAAAAAAATTTAGATAATAATGAACGTCTAAGGTGAAAAGCAAGTTTCACCTTAGATGAAGTTATTTAATTCCAAATAAAAATAAAGTATATTTTAAAAAATTTCAGACAAGATAAATTTCAAAATAAGTCTACACAATGCAAATTCACTTGTATCAAACTTTATAAAATATGCCGTACCATACTGGTTAATGGTTCTGTGTACAAAGTTTAAATTACTCAAATTAACCACCAAAGAGCATAACGTTGGTGGCCGGGGAGTTAGAAGAACCGTCACAGAACAGTTATAACAACCTTTAGGTTTAAAACCTTGTATATAGCTACTATCTCCCTAACCATGACAAAGTTGAGGAGCATTTTTAAATGGATGATGCTAACCATCTGTGATCAAGGGCTTCTATACCCTAGGATAGCATTACTGCTATCCTTGCAAATGATTCTAGCTAACTTTTCTAAAATGTCAACTATATTTTCTATTAATAATAGAAAATATAAATTATTTTTTAATCTCTTTTGGGTATATTCCCCGCCGCTTGCGGCGTAATATGGCGGAATGAGCAAATATATACATAAAAGTCATAATGTTACAGTACTGCTGTATCACATGGTATTTCCAGCAAAATATCGCCGAGCAGTGTTTGACGTATCAGTTGATCAAGTATTACGAGAAATATGTTTAGAGATAGAAAAGAGATATCAAATAAAATTTTTAGAAATAGGGGTTGATGAAGATCATGTCCATTTTTTGGTACAATCTGTACCAACCTATAGCGTAACAAAAATAGTAACAACAATTAAAAGTGTTACAGCTCGTCAAATATTTAGACAGTGTCCACAGGTAAAGAAACAATTATGGGGTGGAGAATTTTGGACTGATGGATATTTTACGAGTACGGTAGGTAAGCATGGAAATGAGAATATGATAGGAAAATACGTAAAAAACCAAGGCAAGGAATATCAGAAACTGCATGAGGATCATCAGCTAGCTTTCTTCTAAAATACCCCGCTGCTTGCGGCGGGGATTACTTTTATTTAGCTACTTATTTGCAAATAGAAAATATATTTTCGGTAAATGAAGAATTGATAGACGAGGTTTAATTACTCGTCTCTTACTACTAAGACTGATACACTAGAATGACGGACGATTTTAGAGGCATTAGGACCAAGCATATAATCTCTTAGCTGCGGTCTAACTGCTGAGATTATTATTAAATCAGCTTTGATATCATTGGAACGCTTAATTATTTCATCATAAACAGCACCGCTACCTATGTAATAATCGGCTTCAATTTCATCCGGTACATATTGTTTTATAAGCTCTTTTACCTGAGTTTGATATTTTGCTTTCTTTTCTGCAATCCAGTTTTTAGGTAAATAATCTTCGACCATTTTCATACCAAAATCAGAAATCACATATATAAAATGTAGCTTTGCTTGAGAAGCCGTTGCAAACATTAAAGCTTTAGAAAGAAGAGCTTTCACAGATTTTTTATCTGCTAAATCTATAGGTATAAGTATATTTTTAAACATAGTATTGCTATATAATACTCTAATAAATAGTTATTCTCTATTTCTGACCGAATCATGTTTTGGTAACACAAAGTTTTGAGTATCGGCAAAATAGTTAATGTTAATATTGTTCAATAAATAATTAGAAAGTTTAAAACTTGCAACATTTCTATGAAAAGCACCAATAAATTTATCTAACATATTAGAATCTACATCATTTCTAGTTACTAAAATTGCTGATACTTTTACAGTTGTTTGATCATCTGTAATGCCTGGATATAAGCCTTTATGAAGCTCTGCTTTGCGAAAAGCTCTATTTTGTTGTATTAACTCTGCTATTTTATCGTTTTCAATTGAAACAAAATCGATTTCACATCTATTAGCAATTAAATTCACTAAAGTGTTTGGATGTCCAACCATCATGATTATAGCATCTATTTCTTTTTGGCAGAATTTATCGATAGAATCTTCATAGTTAATATCAATATTTATTGGTTCTTTAGCAAAATTATATAGAGAACACATTGTATCATAAGTAATATTGCTGCTGGAATATTCTGGACCACTAGTGATTCTTTTTCCATCAATATCAGCAAAAAGCTTTATTTTGTCCTCATCTTTTACGATAACTGTAAAAAATTCATTGTGCAAATTTAGTAGCTGACGTAGATTTTGCATTTTTCCTTTATCGCTATAATAACCTATCCCATCATATGCTTCTACTGCAATATTTGCCTGCACTAAAGCTAAATTGATTTTACCTTGTTGCAATAATTTTAAATTTTCAATACTACCATTTGTTGCAACAACTTCGCATACTATATTTTCGTTATTTTTTTCATCTCCTATAATTGTTTTGCATAAATCAAGACCTATAGAATAATAACCTTGCAAAATAGAGCCAGTACCAATCTTAAAAACTTTTTGCTTTTGATCAGCATAAATATCACTACATGTAAGAATTATACTAAAAACAAAGCTATATAATACTAATTTAAGGTTATTCATATAATTAATTTGCATGATTTTCAGACTACTGTTCTTCTTTACTATCGCCAAGTTTTAACTCAAGTAAATTAATAGAGCCGATATTTATTCCTTTTTCAGAAAATTCAACATCAAACTTAGCTTTTTCTATATTAGAATAATCAGGATTTAAGTTATCTGATTCTTTAACTACAGCTTCATCGGAAGCTTTATTAACTGCTTTAGCAATAACTGTTTTAATAAACTTTTTAGAAAACATAATATTATTAGGTAATAACTTATCAATAATAGAGTGATAATTTTCAAGCTCAAATGATAACTTACCTTGCGGTAATTTATTAGCAAAAAATTGTAAAGCACCATTTAGATTGATTTTAGAGTTATGATCACAACTAAAAACAAATTTTTCTATATTAAAATTTTGTAAAATAGCAGAATTTTCACCATCTGGGGTAAATTTTAATAAAGCAGCAATATCTAAAGTAGCATTTTTAAAATTAGCTATGTTCTTTTCAGAATCATAATTCATATTTAAAATCAATGAAATATCTTCGCTATCTGCTAGATTTTTCTTAGCAATAAAGAAAGCTAAATCATTAATTTTAAAAATCTCTTCATCATCTTTGAATATTAATAATGATTTATTATTAAGCTGAATCGATTTTATTACTTCTTTTAAATCATCATCTTTCGATATTTTATATAAAGGTTTATTAAATTTCCCTATTCCTTTTATATCCTCTTCACTACGCATATCATAGGTGAATGTTTTATCCCCATAATTATCTACTTCTTTAATAAATGGTCCAAAATTTAAAGTAGCTTTTTTATTACTAAACTTAATATTTAAAACAATATTTTCGCTTGAAAGCTCTTTAGAATTTACATGATCTATTAATTTTACTTTTGGATCTGTTATAGTAATTTTCCAGTGAAACGGATATCCTGAAAATTTAACTGTATTATAGGATATTTTAAGATTATCCGATTCAGAATTTTTAATTAAATTTATTACATTGTTTTTTAAAGTATAAGCAGCAGCAAACCATACTATAGTAAAGGCTAAGAAAACAAAAATAAGTATTTTACGTATCACTTTTTTAATCCATCATTTTATGTTACGAGTAGCAGAAGGAAGACGTACTTTTATACCGTCTAATTTTTCAGTTAAAATAATCTGACACCCTAATCTAGAAGTATCTGTAAGACCAAAGGCTAAGTCAAGCATATCTTCTTCTTCTTCCTTAGGTTTTTCTAATTTGTTGTAAAATTCTTCCTCTAAAATAACATGGCAGGTAGCACAGGCAAGAGAACCTTCGCAAGCACCCTCAAGATCTATGTTATTACTATGAGCCACTTCTAAAATAGAAAGCCCCAGCGGTGCTTCTATTATTTTCTCTTCCCCATTATTTATAATAAATGTAACTTTTACTGTTTTCGATATTATAGACATTATACGTTTTCTTCCTTAGATTTTTCATATAACTTATCTTATAAAGAGGAATTTGTAGGAAACACGGTACGCAGCACCGCAGCGTACACACATAGTACGAGTTACTTTCTTGACGTACAAATTACCTTTAGAAGTAAGTTATTTAATTTGATTGATATTTTTACCTTTCAACAAATCACTAATTACTACATTAATCTTTGTATTTAAAGATTTTTTTGTTTTAGATTTAAAATCTTTAACAGCGTTATTAATTAAAGCACGATCTCGTGTATCTATTGCGTGCCTTATATTATTTAATAAACTACTGATTGTATGCTTTTCATTTTCTGATAGTAAATCTACTAATTCTTTAATAGCATGTTCTATATTAAAAATCAAAGATTCAGCTTCAATAACTGTTTCTTGCAATAATCTTGTAGCATGATCCAGTTTAGCATTTTTATAAGCATTTTCTAAAATTTTATCAACTTCGCTTGCATCAATCCCATAATCCGGCTTTACTTCTATGATATACGAGGTATTACTAATTTTTTCATAAGCAGAAACGGATAATATCCCATCAGCATCAATAGAAAAAGTAACTTCTACTCTAATACTCCCTGCTTTCATAGGAGGAAGTCCCCTTAGCTCAAACCTAGCCAAAGTACGGCAATCTGCTACCATTTCACGTTCACCTTGTAATATATGAAATTGTATGCCAGTTTGATTATCAGCATAAGTTGTAAACTCTTTTATCACAGAAATAGGAATTGGGGTATTTCGCATGATAATTTTTTCAACAATGCCGCCATACAATTCCATACCTAAAGATAAAGGTACTACATCAATCAATAATGAATCGATGTTCGGTGTTGTTAGATTCTCTGCTTGCAGTGCAGCCCCGTATACAATAGCTTTATCAGGATCAATATCTGAAAGAATATTTACTTTAAAAGCTTTATATAATTCCTCCTTAATTAATGTAATACGAGTTACACCACCCACCAAAATAATACCATCTATGTTCGGATTTCCTGCTATTTCCAAACATTCTTTGGCTATATTGATTGTACGACCTATTATAGAGGTAATTAACTGTTCAAATGTTTGTTTATCAAGCGATATATTATTGAACTCAAAATTATCTTGGTTCGATAATGCTTCTTTTGCCTTTTTAGCAAGCTGCAGAGTATTAGTGTTATCAGGTAAATTAAATTTACTGCAAAAATAATCAGCAATGATTTTATCTATATCATCCCCGCCAAGCATATTATTACCATTTGTTGCTATAACCTGAAAAACACCTGCTGTAATATTTAGAATTGATACATCAAAAGTACCACCGCCTAAATCATATACAAGATAGCAACCTTCCTTGTTCTTATTCAATCCATAAGCATAAGCAGCTGCAGTAGGCTCTGCAATCAGCCTTAGAACCTCTAAACCTGCAAGCCTTGCTGCAAGCATCACCTGCCCTCTTGCCGCATCATTAAAATGAGCTGGAACAGTAATAACAGCTTGAGTTACTTCGATTGCAAGCTCTTTTTCTGCTTGTTGTTTCAAATATATAAAAACTTCTGCTGCAATTTCAGCAATCCGCATTTGCTTATTGGCAAAATTTAATTTAAGTTCCTGATTATTTACATCTATATAATCTTTAATTAAAGAAAAAAGAGCAGGAGTATTTAGAATTTCATTTAATGTTTTGCCGAATAACCTTTTAATTGAACGTAAACCTTTATTACTACCTACTATAATATTGTTATTCGTAAATTCTATAGTAGTTGGGATTAATTCTTTATTATCTTTAGTTTGTATAATTTTAACTTTTCTACCAGCTGAAATAGCTATTAACGAGTTAGTAGTGCCAAAATCTATACCCACAGCTATTTTAGCTTCTTGTTTAAATTCTGCTTGCCCTGGTTCTCTAATTTCTATTATTTGCATAATTTCATTTTTTCCTGAAGCTTACTCATCAATGTATGAATATATTTAAGTTTACTAGTTTTGATAGTCGCATCTGATAAATCTTGCTTTTCAAAAGACTCTGCTAGAAAATTTATTTCAGCTTTTTCCATTAACTCATATTTGCTTTTTATTTCTTCTAAACTTTTATATGAGTTAGTATTTTCTATAAGCTCCATTTCATCCCAGAACATACCTAACTCAAAAGCTGAAAGCTTGCTGCGTACTTTCTCATCATTTAAGTTTACGCCATACAAAAGCAACATATATTCAGCACGCTTTAAACTATCTTTAAGGATAGAATAAGCTTTATTTAGGTTTGATGCTATAATAAGATTTTGCTCTTTTTCCTGCAGATTTTTGGCTTTATCAGGATGATATTTAATCTGCATAGCAAAATATTGCTTTTCTAATATCTTCAAATCAATATTATAATTCTGCTCTAACCCTAATAATTCAAAATAATTTTGCACTTTTACTTTTTTGTAATCCTAAACTGCTTTATCATACATTAAAAATATAAAATATACAATTATGGAAATAGATATATTACATTTTGAGAAAAAATACCCAAACTTCATTTTAGCGGGTATAGATGAAGCTGGCAGAGGACCATTAGCCGGACCAGTAGTAGCTGCCGCTGTAATAGTGGATCAAAACAATATTATAGCTGACATTAAGGATTCTAAAAAACTTTCTAAAAAGAAGAGAGAGTTATTATATGAACAGATAACTGCTAATTACATTTGGGCAACAGGTATTATTTCACATACTGAGATAGATAAAATTAATATATTAGAGGCAACAAAAAAAGCTTGTATACTTGCTGCAGAAAGCCTTAGCATCCAGCCAGAAATAGTTTTAGTTGATGGTAATATGCAATTTAGCGATAAAAGATTTATCAGTATCATAAATGGTGATAATTTATCACTATCTATTGCTGCGGCTTCTATTATAGCAAAAGTTACTAGAGATCGATTAATGCTAAAATTAAGTGAAGAATTTCCACAATATTTATGGCATAAAAATTCAGGCTACGGCACAAAAGAACATGCTCAGGCTATAAAAGAATATGGCTTATCCCCTTATCATCGCCTAAGTTTTACTAAAGCTTTATGTAAATAGAAGTTTATTTTTGTATTATTGATTTCATCGAATATGTACCAAATCTTGAAGTATTAAAGGTATACTTCTCAAAAAACAACACGTTATTGTCATAATTAAATATAATCTTTATAATGTTAGTTATTCAAACTAGCAAAAACATTTATGAAAGAATTCCCGAAAAATTATAATTTTATCGAAAGCGAAAAAAAATGGCAACAGATTTGGCAAGAAAAGCAAATTTATGCGTACGATGAGAATATTGCTAAAGATGAAACATTTGTCGTAGATACGCCTCCACCGACTGTTTCAGGACAGCTTCATATCGGACATGTTTACAGCTATACACAGACCGATTTTATAGTACGTTTTCAGCGTATGATGGGAAAAAACATTTTCTACCCTATGGGCTTTGACGATAACGGACTGCCGACCGAAAGACTTGTTGAAAAGCAAAGACAAGTTAAAGCATCTAATATGGGTAGGGAAGAATTTATCAATATTTGTAATGAAGTAGTAGCAAGTGAAGAAGAAAAATTTAGAAGCTTGTTTAACAAAATCGCTTTATCGGTAGACTGGAATTTAGAATATCAAACAATTAGCCCTTTATCTCGTAAAATCTCACAAATGTCTTTTCTTGATTTAGTAAAAAAAGGCGGGGTTTATCGTAATAATCAGCCAATTTTGTGGGATCCAGTAGATGGCACAGCCCTTGCCCAAGCTGATATTGAGGATAAGGAAAAAACCTCATTCATGAACTATATCACTTTTAAAACTGAAGCAAATGATGAGTTTATTATAGCAACTACGAGACCTGAACTATTACCCGCTTGCGTTGCCGTATTCTATCACCCAGACGATAAGCGTTATCAGCATTTAACGGGAAAGTTTGCCGTTACTCCCCTGTTTAATGTTAAAGTCCCGCTTTTAGCTGACCCGTTAGTGCAGCAAGATAAAGGCACAGGTCTTGTTATGTGTTGCACCTTTGGTGATCAAACGGATATTATTTGGTGGAAAACGCATAATCTGCCTCTAAAAACTATTATTACTAAAAAAGGTACGATAGATTTCTCTCATGAAATTGGGATAGATGGCTTAAAAATAAAAGAAGCAAGAAGCAAGATAATAGATATTTTAAAAGAGCAAGAATTGCTTGTTAAGCAAGAAGAGATTACCCAAACTGTTAAATGTGCTGAGCGTTCAGGTGCACCTCTTGAGGTACTAACTGTGCCACAATGGTTTGTTAAAACAATATCGCATAAAGATGATTTATTAAAAAGAGCAAACAAACTAAATTGGCATCCTAAAAATATGAAGATTCGTTTAGATAATTGGATTAATGCCATATCGTGGGATTGGTGTATAAGCAGGCAGCGTTATTTTGGCGTTCCATTTCCTGTTTGGTACTCTAAAAGAATTGGTGAAGAGGGTAAGATTTTATATGCTGATATTTCGCAATTGCCTGTTGATCCTTTAAAGGATTTGCCTGCTGGCTATAGCAAAGATGAAGTAGAGCCTGACTTAGACGTTATGGATACTTGGGCAACTAGTTCTGTTTCGCCGCAACTTTCTACATGGGGTATTTCTGATGAGTTTGCCGTGAATAAGGATAGGCATGATAAATTGTTCCCAATGGATTTAAGACCGCAAGCACATGAGATTATTAGAACTTGGGCATTCTATACTATCTTAAAAGCTCATCTACATCAAAATACTCTACCATGGAAAAATATCATGGTAAGTGGTTGGTGTTTGGCTGAAGATCATAGTAAAATGTCTAAATCTAAAGGGAATGTATTAGTACCGGAAAAATTGCTAGAGCAATATGGTTCTGATGTTATACGTTATTGGTCAGCTAATTCGAAATTAGGAGCTGACACTGCCTATTCAGAAGACATAATGAAAAATGGCAAAAGGCTTGTTAATAAGCTGTGGAATGCTGCTAAATTTGTGTCGCAGCATTTTGATAAATTATCTGATGAAGACAAAAGAGCAAATCTTATAGATGTGAAAGAAAAAATTACTCATGAATTCGATCAGTGGATAATTAATAAGTTAGTAGAGCTAGTAAATAATGCAACAAACGAGTTGCAAAATTATGAATATGCTAATGCTATGCATTTAACGGAAAAATTTTTCTGGTCAGTATTTTGTGATAATTATTTAGAAATCAGTAAAACACGTGCTTATGATGAAGAAAATAAAAACCCTGGCGGACAATATAGCAGTATATTAACGCTTTATCACGTTATGCAAACCCTACTTAAACTATTTGCACCATTTATGCCACATATTACCGAGGAGTTGTATCAAATATTATATAGTGAAAATTCTATTCACATTAAAGGTAATTGGATTAATTATGGTAATTTAAACTACAAAATAGATGCAACACAGCCGGAAGGATTGCTTGAGATTTTAGATCATGTTAGAAAATTTAAAGCTGAAAAGAATCTATCCATAAAAGCAGAAGTACAATTGCTTGAAGTTAGCGGCATTGAATTATCCAAAGAATTGACATTAGATTTAAAAAATGTTACATCAGCAAAAGAAGTAAAATTCAAACCAACAAATGATGAAATTAAAGTCAGTATTCTTACCTAAAAATATTTTAGGCTCTATTCTCTTGCTTTTTGCTATTATATTTTTTTATACTCACGTGCTTGAGCATGATTGGCGTTATAAAGTGCCAACCGATGAAGAAGTAAAAAAATATAGAATTAGTGAGAATACGGCTCTCTCACTCTATCAAATAATGAAAGATACTCATGAATTGTTAACTAAGCACAATATTAATTATTGGATAGACGGAGGCACCTTGCTTGGAGCAGTTCGTCATCAAGGGATAATACCTTATGATGATGATCTTGATATTGGCATAATGCAGGAAGATGAGATAAGGCTACAACAAATATTTCCAGAGTTTCAAAAACTAGGTTATTCTATTTCTCATGACCTAGCTTATAAAATATGTCAAAAAGGCTGCATCGATATTTTTACTTTTCAAAAAGAACAAAATGAATTTATTCATGCTAATATAAAAACACGCACTCAATATCCTAATGATTTCTTTTATGATCATGAATTATTACCTTTAAAAAAATATAAATTTGGTGATATAGAAGTTTATGGTCCCTATAACCCAAAGGAAAATTTAAATAGACAATATCCACGGGAGAAATATGTGGTAATACATCATCCGCACAATTTTCATTTGTTTTTTCTATCAAATATCGAGAGAAAAACTAAATTCATATTAACGCCGGAATTATTAAAACCAGCTAAAGCACTCAAACCACTAAAAAATAGAGTAGATTAATGTTATTAGATGATACACATAAACTAAAATTATTAGAAATAGTAGAGCAAAATCCTTCAGATATAGCATTATTGTTAGATTATTTAAAAGAAAAATTAGACGTTTTACCTAGCGATCTAGAGGGTGAAGATCAAGAAACTTTGAAGTTTTTTGTAATAAAAAGCTTTGCAGATGAAATTTCTAATTTTCAATCAGAAAAAAAACTTGAGAGCGTTAATGAATTACTAGAAGAATTAGAAGAAGCATGGGATGCTTATTTTGATGAAAAATTAAATTATAAAAATGAATATAGCTTAACAATTAAAGATACAACTTATTATACAGAATTAGACTTTAGTGGAAGTGAAGAAGAGATGGTTTGTGACTCTGATAATATTTTATCATCAGAATTAGCTAAACCTGAACTCATTAAGGAATTACCAGAGGTTAGATTTAATTTAGCTCAAGATATTGACCTTAAAAAAGAAATTACTTTAGAACAATTAAATATTTTATTAAAAATATCATTGCTTCCAGAATCCAGTATTGCTTTCCCCACTTTGAACCAATATGTTAAAACATTAGCGATGAAAATCTTTTCTATAGGCGATAGTAGTGCTAATATTTTTAATAATAATTTAGAATTTGCTAATGCAATAATATATTTAACTGATAAATTTAATCAAAATCAGCAAGCTGATTATAACACAGGTCTAACTTTATGCGTCATTGATAGTGAAGTTACCTCTCAAGACATATTACCTCTTAGTGGTGAAGCCTATTAATTTTACCTAAAAATTTTATAAAAAATAATTGCATTATAAATTGCTATAAATCATGATAGTTAATTTTAATTAACTATCATGAGATGTTATGAGCAATAACTTTGAAAAAATATTAAATTACTATAATATAGCATAAGTCATTAAGGTACTGACAGAGCGAGAGTATCATGTTATAGTAAGCAAATATTAACAAGCATGTAAAGAGATATGGCACGAGCATATGCAATAGAACTAAGACTAAGAGTTATAAAAGCTGTAGAAGCAGGGATACGAATAAGTAAGGTAAGTAAATTATTTAATGTAAGTCGTGATACTATATATAAATGGAAAAAATTAAAAGATAAGCAAGGTACTTTAGAAGCAGCAACTGGTCATCAGAAAGGACATAGTCATAAGATAAAAGATTCAGAATCTTTTAAAGAATTTTTTAAAGCTAATATGAATAAAACATCAAAGGAGTTAGCAAAGCAATGGGGTAATATTGCATCTGTAACTATTTTAAGACAAATCAGAAAACTTGGCTATAGCTATAAACAAAACTCATTTTCATCCGAAAAGAGATATTAAATTAAGAAATGAATTTATAGCAAAGATACAAACCATCACAAAAGACAAATTAGTATATCTTGATGAATCTGGAATAGAGGATAATGCTTGCAAAGAGTATGGATGGAGCATTATAGGACAAAGGTGTTATGGAGAAAAGGTGTATCAACATAAATTTAGAATAAGTATGATAGCTGGTCTTTGTAATGGTAATCTTATTGCTCCTGTAATATTTGAAGGTAATTGTAATACAGAGGTCTTTAAAACTTATATTAGGGATGTATTAATTACAGAATTACAACCTGGGCAAACCGTTATTATGGATAACATTAATTTTCATAAAAATTCTAAAGTTAAAGAGTTCATTGAATCCGTTGGTTGTACCATATTGTATTTACCAACTTACTCTCCTGATTTAAATCCTATAGAGCATTACTGGTTTAAGATAAAAAATGAAATTAGGAAAGTTGTAGGAGATTTTGAAACATTTTATGATGCTGTTTTTAATACTATTAAATTGTCAGTATCTTAATGATTTATGCTATATATTATAACCCTGATATTAATAAGTTTTGGGTAATAGATTATCGAATTTTTGCACCTGATCATGATGGAGCAACAAAACTAGAACACCTATTAAACATGTTAAATAATGCTGTTTATAGCAAGAAGATTCCTTTTCAAACAGTACTTTTTGACACATGGTATTCTATACACAAAATTATGCAACATGTTGACTCTCTGGGGAAATATTATTATGCCCCTATTAAAGCCAATAGAAACGTTAGTAAAACGCACGATTCTAAACCTTCAAAACTTACGCTATGTTTGATATAATGCCCATGAATTAAGGGATATTATGAAGTGCTTCACTATAAAACATTGTTGTGTAATAAGAGTTTTTAGCATATTTGCTATAACATAGCGTAAGTTTTGCCTTATAAAGCTGTAAAAGAGTTGACATTTTCAGATGAAGAGATCAGGCATGGAGTAGAGATTCATATAAAAGGCTTTGCTAAAAATAAGCATGTTAATTTGTTTAAATTTACTGTTTCTACCAACAGAGTTGAGTATGTTGTTACCAATAACAAAACTCACAAATCTTCTAAAGCTGCACAAGATGAGTGTGGCTTTCGATGGGTAATTGAGAGCATGCACAGAGAAATTAAGCAACTTACTGGGATAGAACGTTGTCAATGCAGGAAACAGCGTATTCAACGTAATCATATTAGTTGTGCATTTTTAGTTTGGGCATTTCTCAAAAGGACTGCAAATACAATCGGTAAAACGGTTTACCAAATAAAGTTAGGGCTTTTAGATGACTATATGCAACAACAACTGCGTTCTCCATCTTTACGATATTTAGAACCAAACATAGCGTAAGTTTTGGGTAAATACAATATGGTACAACCAACGGATTCAATGAACTCTTTAACTTTAGAATTTTTATGAAAATTAATGTTATCCATAATAACGGTTTGCCCAGGTTGTAATTCTGTAATTAATACATCCCTAATATAAGTTTTAAAGACCTCTGTATTACAATTACCTTCAAATATTACAGGAGCAATAAGATTACCATTACAAAGACCAGCTATCATACCTATTCTAAATTTATGTTGATACACCTTTTCTCCATAACACCTTTGTCCTATAATGCTCCATCCATACTCTTTGCAAGCATTATCCTCTATTCCAGATTCATCAAAATATACTAATTTGTCTTTTGTGATGGTTTATATCTTTGCTATAAATTCATTTCTTAATTTAATATCTCTTTTCGGATGAAAATGAGTTTTTTTATAGCTATAGCCAAGTTTTCTGATTTGTCTTAAAATAGTTACAGATGCAATATTACCCCATTGCTTTGCTAACTCCTTTGATGTTTTATTCATATTAGCTTTAAAAAATTCTTTAAAAGATTCTGAATCTTTTATCTTATGACTATGTCCTTTCTGATAACCAGTTGCTGCTTCTAAAGTACCTTGCTTATCTTTTAATTTTTTCCATTTATATATAGTATCACGACTTACATTAAATAATTTACTTACCTTACTTATTCGTATCCCTGCTTCTACAGCTTTTATAACTCTTAGTCTTAGTTCTATTGCATATGCTCGTGCCATATCTCTTTACATGCTTGTTAATATTTGCTTACTATAACATGATACTCTCGCTCTGTCAGTACCTTAATGACTTATGCTATATTGTTTAAACATCTAAAAAAAAGTGATCTTAATGAACAGAAATTACAAGCAATATACAAAAGACTTACAGATCAGGATATAGATTTTAATAATCCTGAATTAAATAATATTCATACTTATAGTAATTGGCAGGATGTTACTAAATATCTTGCTATGGCTACATTATTAGTTGATTATATTTGTTTTTATTTCCGAGACCCAGAAACTATATTCTGTGAAGATCCTATGTTTTATGCTTCAGTATAGCTTAATGCGATAAGGTAGTGATTTTTTAAGAGCATAGTAAACAGCATCAAAAAAGTGCTCAAAATTAGAAATAGTTTTTCTTATTTCATTCTTGATTTTAAACCAGTAATGCTCAATAGAATTTAAGTCAGGAGAGTAAGTTGGTAAAAATAAAATACTGCAACCAACAGATTCAATTAACGTTTTCACTTTTGTACTTTTATGAAAATTAATATTATCCATTACTACTATCTGACCAGCCTTTAATTCCTTGATCAATATCTCTTGTACATAAGTTTCAAAAATGTCCTTATTACATGTCCCATCAAATATTATTGGGGCAATAATATCTTTGACACACAGCCCAGCAATCATACTAATCCGTGATTTATGTTGATAGACCTTTTCACCATAACATCTTTGACCGATAATGCTCCACCCGTGTTCTCTACAGCTATTATCTTCTATCCCAGACTCATCGATAAATACTAAATCTTGTTTATCTATAGTTTTTAGTTTCAATATAAACTCATTCCTTAGACCAATATCCCTTTTGGGATGAAGAAAAGTTTTTTTTATAACTATAACCTAATTTATTAAGCAATCTTGATATCGTACTTGCAGATACTTTTTGACTCCAGTTATTAGCTAGCTCCATGGTGGTTTTATCAAAATTTAATTCTATAAATTTTTTAAATCCCTCTATGTCTCTTATTATTCTACGATGTCCTGTATGATAACCACTTTTTGCTTTGACATCCCCAGTTTGTTTCTTTAATTTTTTCCACTCTATTATAGTCTTCCTACTAATAGAGTATATCTCTGAAGTCTCTTTTATTGTTTTACCATCTGTTAAACTTTTTATTACTCGTATTCTTAAATCGTATGAATATGCCTTTGCCATAAGTTTTTCATTTAGTATAATCCAACTCATACTATAAGTCACTACCTTATCGCATTAAGCTATATCTATTAAATTCGCAAGGCTTGCTTCATTATTAGTATCGTCTTACTATGGTAATAAAATTACTCAAGATGTTACTGGAGAGGAGTTAAGTAATAACATATTTTTCCAAAATTTTTATTATAATGATGCAGCAAGATTAAATATGGCTATAATCCCTCTAATAATGTTTGAATCGATAAAAGATTTAAAATTTTTAAGTCTTGCAACATTAATAGATGTGCTTACTACTGCTATATCGGATCTAAATGTTGGCAAAGCTATTAGTAATGCCGATCAAATTATTGCCGAACAAACTGCCATTACTATCACTGAAATTAGTAAAACTTTATCTAGCCATAATGCCACATCTTCGAACGAAGATACTCAAATAGACCTATTAGGGGAGTAAATTTTATCACTATCCAATAAAAACTTAAATAACTAATTCTAAAATTAATGTTGCTAAAAGATTTTTAATGTTAGACTCAACATATTAATTATTATTAAATTCAAGGATAAATTATGATTAACTATGATTTAAATACTAATTATACATACTATATGCTGGAAGGGTTAAGAGCACAAATAGCCCCTATGCATTTAGGCATAAAGATTTTGAAAGAAGCATATGAGCGTGAATCATTAGAGGAGAATGGTTTTGCTAGAATCATGCATTCTTACTTAACGCTTTGTGAGCGTATGACTAGAAAATATGAAAAGCCAGAATTTAATATTATTGAAACTACTATTGATAACAAAACCTGTAAGATCAATGAAAAAGTTATATTGAAGAAGCCTTTTTGTGAGTTACGTCATTTTGAAAAATTAGGTTTTAAAAATGCACTACCTAAATTGTTGATAGTAGCACCTATGGCAGGTCACCATGCTACGTTACTTCGCTCAACTGTGCAGGAATTATTACCATATACGGATGTCTATATTACCGACTGGACGGAAGCAAGCTATGTACCGCTTGAAGCAGGTTCTTTTGATATGGATGATTACATTGATTACGTAATGGAGTGTATTAATTTTCTAGGACCAAATGTTCATACTATGGCTGTTTGTCAACCGACTGTACCTCTACTTGCTGCTATTAGTTTGATGTCAAAAGATAATAGCCCAAACGTTCCAAGCTCAATGATTTTAATGGGCGGTCCTATTGATGCTAGAAAAAATCCCACCGCAGTAAATGAATTTGCTTTAAGCAAAAGTTTAGAATGGTTTTGCAAAATTGTTACGATGCAGGTGCCACCTAATTATCCTGGTCATGGTAGAAAGGTATATCCAGGATTTTTACAACTAGCTGGTTTTGTAAGCTTAAATCTATTCCGTCATATAGATTCGCATTTGGAATTATGGCAAAATTTATTAAATTGCGATTATCAAAAAGCTGATCATACTATTAAATTCTATGATGAATATTTAGCTGCTATGGATATGCCGGCAGAATTTTACCTACAAACTATTGATGAAGTATTCCAACAATTTTCACTAGCAAGAGGCAAATTAGTTTCAGAGCAACGTCCTATTGATCTAAAAAATATTACTAAATGTGCATTACTTGGTATAGAGGGAGAACTTGACGACATTGCAGCAGTTGGTCAAACCAAAGCTGCTTTAAAGCTTTGTGCCAATATTCCTGAATCAATGAAGAAATATCATTTACAAAAAGGTGCAGGACATTATGGCGTATTTAGTGGAAGCAAGTTTAAACAGTTTATAGTACCTATTATTAAAAGTTTTATATACAATTTTGATAAAGCTAATTTTAAACAAACTAAAACCAAAATGGTTTAACAAAACTCTAATAATAGTATGTCATACTGCAACTCGATTGCGATATCTTAAGGAATAGTACCGGGGACAGTTTTTATCGATGTCATTCTTAGAAATGGCGGGAATCCAGCATAAAGCGAGATACCTAAGCTTTTAATTTTAAGAAGTTACTGCGTTTATGTTTATTTTTTCTGGATTCCCGCTTCTAGCTAAGAATGACATATAAGGTCACTTATACCTGAATAAAATATAACATTTTTTTAAACTGTCCTGTACTATTATAGCTTAATGCGATAAGGTAGTGACTTATAGTATGAGTTGGATTATACTAAATGAAAAACTTATGGCAAAGGCATATTCATACGATTTAAGAATACGAGTAATAAAAAGTTTAACAGATGGTAAAACAATAAAAGAGACTTCAGAGATATACTCTATTAGTAGGAAGACTATAATAGAGTGGAAAAAATTAAAGAAACAAACTGGGGATGTCAAAGCAAAAAGTGGTTATCATACAGGACATCGTAGAATAATAAGAGACATAGAGGGATTTAAAAAATTTATAGAATTAAATTTTGATAAACCACCATGGAGCTAGCTAATAACTGGAGTCAAAAAGTATCTGCAAGTACGATATCAAGATTGCTTAATAAATTAGGTTATAGTTATAAAAAAAACTTTTCTTCATCCCAAAAGGGATATTGGTCTAAGGAATGAGTTTATATTGAAACTAAAAACTATAGATAAACAAGATTTAGTATTTATCGATGAGTCTGGGATAGAAGATAATAGCTGTAGAGAACACGGGTGGAGCATTATCGGTCAAAGATGTTATGGTGAAAAGGTCTATCAACATAAATCACGGATTAGTATGATTGCTGGGCTGTGTGTCAAAGATATTATTGCCCCAATAATATTTGATGGGACATGTAATAAGGACATTTTTGAAACTTATGTACAAGAGATATTGATCAAGGAATTAAAGGCTGGTCAGATAGTAGTAATGGATAATATTAATTTTCATAAAAGTACAAAAGTGAAAACGTTAATTGAATCTGTTGGTTGCAGTATTTTATTTTTACCAACTTACTCTCCTGACTTAAATTCTATTGAGCATTACTGGTTTAAAATCAAGAATGAAATAAGAAAAACTATTTCTAATTTTGAGCACTTTTTTGATGCTGTTTACTATGCTCTTAAAAAATCACTACCTTATCGCATTAAGCTATATCTTAAGGACACGATTAGGAAATATTCATTTTACTATATTATTATTTTGGTCTTCCCATCTCAATAATAGTTGAATTTTTAAAATCAGTATTTATTAAAAAAGGTACAGTAATATAAGCTTGTATTCTATTATTAGCTACTTCTTGTGCTATACTATCATCAATTGGCTCGCTAAAGCTTTTGCTATATTTAAGAAGCTTCGTAGCAGCTTTTAAATTTACTAAATAACCTGTAGAAGTATAAAAATACCTTTGGGTATTAATTTTTTTAAGATAAGGATTATTATAAATTTTATAAAATTTTTGCCTCGGTAGATGCATCAAAAATAAATAAACTAGATCCCAGTCACTAGGTAAAGATTTGATTATGGTTGAGAATTTCTTATAAAAATTTTCTTCTAATATAGTATCGTCTTCTAAAATTAAGGCATATGGAATATTTTCTTCAACCATTTTAAGCCAAATTTCTCTATGGCTACAATAACATCCAAATTCACCTGCGGTTAAGGTACGATTTAATATCTTACTATTTGCATAATAATTTATATTCTCTGATGGACAAACAATAGCATAATTATTATCTAATGATAAAAGGGAAGGATTATTCTTTAGATCCAAACCAGTAAACTTTTCTCCTTTCTGATTTGCTATAGATACTTCATAACCGTTTACTGCTCTAAATCTTTCATAAGGTAAATTAATATGAATAAATTGTTTATTTATATTATTATATCTATTGGTACTATGATCTAGATTGATTACAAAAATTTTAACATCTTTTTCGCTAATTGGAGTGGTTTTTAACTGATAAGTAATATAGAATAAAGAAATTTCATTTGATCCAAATTTACAAAATATTAATAGACAACTGATTATAATAAATAATATAAAAAAATATTTTTTTATGTAATAAATTTTATTTTTCATTTAATAAAGGTAAAAGTTTTTCTTTTAATTTCTCTTTTATTATAGGGTAATTATTTAAAGAATCAGGTACAATTGAGTTATTATATATTTCACAATATTTTTCGTCATTTTGATCAACAGAAATAATATAGTTATATAGATCTTCTTCTGAAGCAAAATCTTTAGCAAATATTACTGCCTTAGGATTTACGTCTTTAACATAGCTTTCATATGTCTTTTTTCATAAATAATTACAAATTTGCATTCAGATAACCACTCTCTAGTATTTTCTTTAGGTACTACTCTAGATTCACTATTTAAGTGCCTACCTCTGCTTCTTATTCTTTTATATGATGATAGCTTACAAAAAAATTTATCTCTATTTTTTCTGATCAAAAACACTCTCAATTATAAGATCATAATTTTTATGACTATAATAATTTTTCTTAACATTTGAATTATTGATTTATTCTTCTATTTGTTGTGGTTGAGAATTTTCTGCTTCTACCTCAATAATTTCAGATTTGGAAGAAACAATTTGATAGCGTTCGAGGCTTGCAGGTAGCGTTTTATTTCCTGAATCAATACCAAGTTTTTGTATATTCTTAACTCTTGACATAAAATTACGATTAAAAGAAACTGCGAACTTATCATAATTAGTAACCATATTATGCAGATTATTGCCAATTTTTTGAGAATAATCTGCTATAGTACCAATAGAGCTTAATAACTTTCTTACCTCTTCAATGATTATTTTATAATTTTCTGAACGACGATGATCGGTAATTTGAAATTTTGCGAATGACAGCATATTCATAAGCCCACTAGGTCCTACTGGGAAAATACTACAGCCCCAAGCTTTTTGTAGAAAATTAGGATCAGCTGCAATAACTTTCTCAACGGCTTGTTCAGTGGGTAAAAACATCAAAGTAATGACGTTGTTATAATTCTGCTCTTTTTTATTTAAGTCAGCTAAAATATTTTCAGCATAATCTTTATTGGCTAACGACTTTAAATGATAATTCATGGTTTTGCTAAGATTTCCACTATTATCCTGCTCATCAACCAAAAATTTGGAAGCTTTTGAATCAATCACCATCAAATTACCGGACGGCAGAAAAATAAGTGCATCAGGTCTTAATTTAGTACTATCTGAGGTGGTTAAGCCATATTGCATGATGAAATCTAAATTAGAACGTAATCCTGATGATTTTAAGATATTTTCAAGAGTAATCTCAGCAAGTAGCCCTGCCCCAATAGGCGAAAGTAACGACTGTTTGATTAAGTCCACTGTGCTTTTAGACTGCTCAATATCTTTGTTAAGTGTCCCTACCATAGTAATTAAACGCTCAAACTCGCTATTGAACTTTCCGGAAGCTGTAGCAATATTTTTCTCAGCTAGCTCTCTTGCTGCTGTGTTTTCCATTTTATGGATCTCGATAAGCTGCTTGGATAAATCCTTGCCTAAATCAAATAAAGCAGCTTTAGCCGAAGAAAAGGACTCATTGCGTATTTTTTCAGAATCCTTAATAGATTGCTCTTGATATTCTACTCTACATTTTAGCTGCTCGATTTTTTGTAAGTAAGCTATTTTTTCTTGATTAAGTAGCTGATTATTGTTAGAGATTTCTAAATTTTGATCTGTTAAGAATTGTAACTCTGTTTTTAAAGTTTTAGTTTTTATGTAGAACCAAATTATTAAAACTAATAAAATAAGTGCTGTAGTTATGATAGCAGGTATTAAATAAGGCATAAAATGAGGTTAGATTTTTATTAGTGTTTTATGTAATTCTTGTGTAGGCGTGGCTCACTTATGTCATTCCCGCTTAAGCGGGAATCCAGAAAAAAACCATAAATACAGTAAATTTTTAGAGCTAAAAGCTCGATTTTATCTCGCTTTATGCTGGATCCCCGCCTATGCGGGGATAACATTGGGGCATTTTTCGCGTCATACAACAACCTAGGTACAAGTACAGATACTACGCCGGTATGTCTTCAACAGCTGCTTGCTTTTTACTTGTTTTTGCTGTTGGGGTAATAATAGAAGTAATTATTGGCTCTATTAGCCCTTTAACTACATCTTCTGTAATAGTAACACGCTGTTTCTTCAGCTCGGCAACTTTATACATACTATCAAGTAAAAGATGCTCAATTATTGAACGAAGACCTCTTGCTCCAGTTTTTTTAGCTAAAGCTTTTTCAGCGATAGCTTCTAATGCAGAATCCTCAACTATTAACTCAGCTTCATCAAGCTCAAATTGTTTTTTAAACTGCTTCACTATAGCATTTTTTGGCTTAGTTAAAATTGTAACTAAAGCTTCTTTATCTAAATCATCTAAGGTTGTAACGATTGGTAATCTCCCGATGAATTCAGGAATTAAGCCAAATTTTGTTAGATCCTCAATCTCTAAAGATTTAAGAATCTCTCTGTTAATTTTTTCTTTGTCAATATTTACATTTGCTGCAAAACCTATAGAACTATTATTTGTTCTAGAAGTTATGATGCTATCAATTCCCATAAAAGCACCACCGCAAATAAACAAAATATTTGAGGTATCGAGCTGCACAAAATCTTGCTGTGGATGTTTTCGACCACCTTGCGGAGGAACAGAAGCAACTGTTCCTTCCATAATTTTAAGTAGTGCTTGTTGTACGCCCTCCCCTGATACATCTCTAGTAATTGAAGGGTTTTCAGATTTTCTAGCAATCTTGTCAACTTCATCAATATAGATTATACCTTTTTGTGCTTTAGCCACGTTAAATTCAGCAGCTTGAAGTAATCTAAGGAGAATATTTTCCACATCCTCACCAACATAGCCCGCTTCCGTTAAAGAGGTAGCATCAGCCATAGTAAAAGGTACGTCTAAAATTTTAGCAAGTGTTTGAGCAAGTAAAGTTTTACCAGAACCAGTAGGACCAATTAACAAAATATTAGACTTATTAAGTTCAACATCATTATTGCCTGATTGAACATATTCAAGTCTTTTATAATGATTATATACTGCTACTGCTAGAATTTTTTTAGCTTGATCTTGACCAACTACATAATCATTCAAAACTGAACATATTTTTTGTGGAGTCGGGATGGTGGAAGTAATCTGCTTTAACGCAATTTTACTCTCTTCTTCCATTATATCCACACATAAATTTATACATTCATCGCAAATAAATACTGCAGGACCTGCTATTAATTTTTTCACTTCATGCTGCTTTTTACTGCAGAATGAACAAATTAATTCTTTTTTATTAGCTTCTACTACCATCAATTTTTCTTTTTTTTATATGTTTATATACTTATTGTCTATCGTGGTGATGTACTCGCAGGGCTCAATTTTCCGTCATTGCGAGGAGCGTAGTGACAAAGTAATCTTAAGGCATTCTCATAAGATTGCCACGCCACTTTCAGTGGCTCGCAATGACGTTTTTGTCACAAAACCCTACCATACATATAGTAATCTTTATGCTCGTTTGCAACTATTTCATATTTTTTAAGTATTCCCTCACGTACAAATCCACATCTCTCAAGTAAATTAATTGAGCGTAAATTATCTGTAATTACTGTTGCTTGAACTCTGACAATTCCAATATGATCGGCAATTTTCAGAATATTTTTTAAAGACTTTAGCATTATACCCTGCCCCCAATAGCTATAATCCAAATCATAACTGATTTCTGCCTTATGATGCTCTAAATTTATTATATTAAAACCGGCAGTACCAATAAGTTTATTATCGGCTTTAAGTGCAATACCCCAATAAAAACTTCTGTGATTCTTATATAAACTAGACCAATAACGAATTTCTTCCTTAGCTTCCTCTAAAGTTTTTGGTCTATTACTTTCTGTTATATAAATAGCCATTTCAGGCTTACTTATATAATTAAAATAATCCTCAGCATCCACATTTGTCAGCTCTCTTAATATTATATCATCTAAATCGAGCGTAGGAAAGGGGGAGTATAAATATTTTCTATCAATCATAAATATTTTGCAGGGTCTTGTACATTATTCTTTCTAAAAGCATCAAGCCTTATCATGCAGGCAAGGCAAGTGCCACAAGATAAATCATCTTCGCTAGGATCATAGCATGATATGGTATTTTTATAATCTACTCCAAGCCTAAGCCCTGTTTTAATTATCTGATCTTTAGTCATATTAATCAAAGGAGTATGAATAGTAACTCCGCCTATATTGGTTGCTAGATTTGCCATTACTTCAAAGGATTTGATATATTCAGGACGGCAATCAGGATAATTTGCTGAATCGCTAGTATGTACACCTATAAAAATATCCTTAGCACCTATTATTTCGGCAAACCCTAATGCGTAACTTAAAAAGATCGTATTACGAGCAGGTACATAGGTAACTGGCACATCTTCAGGTAGCTCTTTCGTATCGTGATAATGAGGAACTTTTATATTGTCATCGGTAAGAGCAGAGCCGCCGAAAGCTCGTAAATCTATATTAATAATTTTATGCTGCTTGACATTATACTCTTTTACTAGCTCTGTAACTTTCCGTAGTTCAGCATTGTTACGCTGCCCATAACTAAAGCTTATAGCATGAATCTCATAACCTTGCTCTCTCATTATTGCAAGAACAGTAGCAGAATCCGCCCCACCACTAACTAAAATAACCGCTTTTTTCATTGTCTTACCGATAAAGTTAATTTTTGGGCAAATAAAGCATTTAAACTAATTTTTGCTCTAAATGCTTCTAATGCTAAAGCTCTATGGATACGTTTATCTACTCGAATATCAAATTGTCCACTATATTCTTTTCTAGATGGTGCTAAAGGAACAGGTTGATTATGGCTTACATAACTTTCTTTCATTAAAAACCAAGCTTCTTGTAATTCCTGCAATGCTTTTTCAGGTGAATCACCAAAAGCCGATACATTAGGTAATTCTTCAAATTTTGCTAACCAATCCCCATCAATATCTTTAAAAAGCTCTATAGTAAAGCCGTCAAATATATCATTACTTTTCATCTTCTTTACCTTTTTCAAAGTTTAAAAATTGTCGAACTTGATATTCTTTCGCCATATTTCCAACAGTCAGCACAGATAACCTATCACCTCTAGGTGAATACCAAATTTGATGGCTAACTTTTTGTCTATCTTTAATCCAACCACACCCAATCATTAAATTATGAAACTCTGAGAAACTCAACCCTTTAGGATTTTGCTTAGCTTTACTTATAAGTTTTATACGCTGATTCATATTGTAACTATATATAGTTATAAATTGCAAGTCATAATTATTATATTTGTATGCATTACTAAAGCAACAAGTTTTAATTAAATCTATTTTCTATAAATTAACCTTAATTACTCCTAAATATTCTTGACTAAATAGTGATAATAATTTAAAGTCACGCTGTTACTTTGATAACTTATGGCGGGTGTAGCTCAGTTGGTTAGAGCATCAGGTTGTGGTTCTGAGGGTCGCGGGTTCGATTCCCGTCACTCGCCCCATTTTTTACTTTTGTTGCCGCTATTAGCGAGGAACGGAAGAAGTTGTTGGATGGCTTTTATGTCATTCCCGCAGAGGGGAATCCAGCATAAAGCAAGATATATCGAGCTTTTTACTTTAAAACTTGCTGTATTTATATTTTTTCTGGATTCCCGCCTCTGCGGGAATGACATAATTCTTTTCATATGAACACCAAACTTTTATATAGACTGGCTAAAAACTTAAGATTCTATAAAAAAGATTTGATCATTGTTATAATCTCTCTTCTTAGCGTATCGCTTTCACTATTACTAATCGGTAATGTTTTCAGAAATTTAGTTGATCAGGGGTTGGTTTTAGATCATACTGCGGCAGTTGATAAATCCATATTATATATCTGCCTGCTTATTATTATCCTAAGTATTGCTAGTTTTTTCCGCTCATATTTTATTAATAATGTTGCTGAGAAAGTCTCAAGTCAAATAAGAAAGGAAGCCTATAGCAATCTTATTAATTATGAAATTACTGAATTTGAAGAGCTAAAAATCGGCGATATAATCTCACGTCTTACGAGTGATATAGATCAAATATCTAAGCTCATTGTTAATTTCCTATCTTTTTTTATTCGCAATTCAGTGATGTTAGTCGGTAGCATTATTTTAATGTTTTTTGAAAGCTTTAAACTAGCATCAATAGTAATTATTACCATTCCTTTGCTGCTAATTCCCATAATCAAATTTGGTAAACATGTTAAAGCTTTATCAAAAAAAACCTTAGAATCTCAATCACTTTTAGCCTCTGATGTTAACGAAAGCTTTAGCAATATTAAAACCATTCATGCTTTTGGTGGTCAGGCAGCTAAAATCACTGAGTTTAATAATTTACTGCAAGATTATTTGACCTATTCGGCAGCCCGTTTAAAAATTCGTGCTTTGTTTTTTGCATTCTCAATGGCTTTTATATTTCTGGGAGTTACGCTTGTTATTTGGATTGGGGCTTTGGATATAGTAAAAGGTAATTTATCCTCTGGTCAAATTATATCATTTATTTATTATGCAATTATTGCCGGCTTTAGTAGTGGCAGTATTTTTGAGCTATTAAGCGAGCTGCACTTGCCGCTTGCTGCTTTAGAGCGAATAGTTGCCATCATTGATAAATCACCTATAGTTAATCATAATAATTATTCAGATTTAAAGCCCGTTAATTCTATATCGTTAGAGTTTAAAAACGTAAATTTTTCCTACCCATCAAGACCTAATTTAAAAATCCTCAATAACATATCTTTTAAAATAGATTCTACCCAGTTTATCGGTATTGTTGGCAAATCAGGCTCAGGTAAAAGTACTTTGATGCAGCTGCTATTACGCTTTTTTAACCAAGAAAGTGGTACAATTCTGATAAATAACCAAGATATTGCTTTTTTAAACCCTAACGAAATCCGTAAATTAATCGCTTATGTTCCGCAAGAGGCTAGTATTTTTTCTGGTACTATTAAATCAAATATTATGTTTGGTAATGACTCTAGCGAAGAGGAAATAACCAAGATAATAAAAATTACCGGTATAGCTGATTTTGCCGATAAAATTCCTGATGGGCTTGATGCCAAAATTGGTGAAAGAGGTGTTAGGCTATCAGGCGGGCAGAAGCAAAGAATAGCCTTAGCAAGGGCTTTACTACGTAAACCGCAAATTCTGCTTCTTGACGAGGCGATGAGTGCTTTAGATACCGAAAGCGAGCAGAAACTATTAAACTCTATTAGGGATATAATGAAAGGAAAAATTGTTATATCAATCGCCCACCGCATCAGCAGCATAGAATCCGCAGACAATATTTTGATAATAGATAAAGGAGCGGTAGAAGCCGAAGGAACGCACGCTCATTTACTAAAAACCTCCGATCTCTACCGCACTATTTATAAGGAAGTGGATAAATTATAAAATTAAGTATTAAATTATTGCCCTTATGGAGAATATAAGTTATATATTTTCAAGTAATAGTTAATAAGCAGAAAAGTAAATAACATGAGCTTTGAAAATAAATTAGTGATAATTGTAAATAAACAAAACTTACGCTATGAGTAAAAAAGTGATAAATTATTGTAAAAATAATTAAACATGTCAAAGAGGATAAAGTTGCAAGCAATACCAATTAATAGGACAGATTATTGTCAATTTTTAATAGTTAGCCAAAAGAATTATAGTTTAACCTACTACGCTGAACATGCAAAGAAATGTAGTCATGATGTTATTAATAGATTTTTAAGGAATGAAAAATATACACCTTCTTTGTTATGGGAACACATCAAGAATGATGTTATTTTTTCATCTAATGGATATACAATATTTGATGATACGGTTTTAAATAAAAGGAATACGAAGCAAATAGAAATTGCAAGATCGCAGTACAGTGGAGCTACAGGTAGAGTTACTAAAGGTATAGGAGTAGTGAGTCTGGTATATTATAACCCTGATATTAATAAGTTTTGGGTAATAGATTATCGAATTTTTGCACCTGATCATGATGGAGCAACAAAACTAGAACACCTATTAAACATGTTAAATAATGCTGTTTATAGCAAGAAGATTCCTTTTCAAACAGTACTTTTTGACACATGGTATTCTACACACAAAATTATGCAACATGTTGACTCTCTGGGGAAATATTATTATGCCCCTATTAAAGCCAATAGAAACGTTAGTAAAACACACGATTCTAAACCTTATAAAGCTGTAAAAGAGTTGACATTTTCAGATGAAGAGATCAGGCATGGAGTAGAGATTCATATAAAAGGCTTTGCTAAAAATAAGCATGTTAATTTGTTTAAATTTACTGTTTCTACCAACAGAGTTGAGTATGTTGTTACCAATAACAAAACTCACAAATCTTCTAAAGCTGCACAAGATGAGTGTGGCTTTCGATGGGTAATTGAGAGCATGCACAGAGAAATTAAGCAACTTACTGGGATAGAACGTTGTCAATGCAGGAAACAGCGTCTTCAACGTAATCATATTAGTTGTGCATTTTTAGTTTGGGCATTTCTCAAAAGGACTGCAAATACAATCGGTAAAACGGTTTACCAAATAAAGTTAGGGCTTTTAGATGACTATATGCAACAACAGCTGCGTTCTCCATCTTTACGATATTTAGAACCAAACATAGCGTAAGTTTTGTATAGAAAGTTGATAGTAGTTGAGTTTTTACAAAAAAAAGCTACATATTAATTCTTTTTTAAAAAATTAATATCAGTAAAATCATGTATAAAACAAATTAAGATTAAGGAAATTTATTCCTCTAATGCAAAAATTATTTCAGAAAAAGCTAAAGCTAACATAGCTGAGTATGCACATTTATTATTAAATTTTGAAACAAGTTGTAATGATATTTTATATGTAGAAAATGCTGATGCGGCAGTGGAAATAGTTAATTTGGCCCTGTTGCAAATAGGAAATATTAGTATATAAGAATAGGGAATAAATTGTTATAGATAAGCTTTATGAATTTTTTTAAGAGACGTCATTTTAAATACGATATAATAATATGGGCAGTAAGGTGGTACTGTAAGTACGGTATTAGCTATCGAGATTTAGAAGAGATGTTAGAGGAAAGAGGTGTAGAGGTAGATCACTCTACAATTTACCGTTGGGTTCAGTATTATGCCCCAAAGATATTAGATAAATTAAAATGGTGCTGGAAGCCTAAGTCAGGGTTTAGTTGGAGAGTAGATGAGACATACATTAAAGTAAAAGGTAAATGGTCATATTTGTATAGAGCTGTAGACAAATATGGGGATACAATTGATTTTTACCTATCATCTACTCGTAATGCTAACGCTGCTAAGTGTTTCCTAGGTAAAGCCTTGAAATCAATCCCAGAATATTCACATCCGGAAACAATTAATACTGATAAGAACCCAGCTTATAGTAAAGCAATTACTCTACTCAAATCAGAAGGCAAATGCTCACAAGAGTTAGAACATCGGCAGATTAAGTATCTGAATAATATAATAGAATCTGATCATGGTAAGCTGAAACGACTGATTAAACCTACTCTTGGTTTTAAATCAATGAAAACAGCTTATGCAACTATTAAAGGATTTGAGATAATGCGAATGTTTAAAAAAGGAAGATTTGAATTATGGAAATATGGTCAAGGTATTCACGGCGAAATCAGAATTATTACTGAAAATCTATTAGCCTTTTAATACATAACATATTTCACTCCCTTCACAAAATACACCCACAATACCTATTTGCAACAGTGCCGTCAAAAGAAACTTGATGAGCGTGCTGTCCAAAGGCAAGAAAAGAGAAAAATGACAGATAAAAAAATTCATGTGGAGAGATTAAAAGAATCAACTGTAAAACGTGGCAATATAAGTAAATGAAAGATAATTATATCCTGTGAATTTTTAAGTTTTGTTATAATTAAAGCAAAATGATTATAATTTTTAAAATAAATTTTAATACGTAATTAAAGATAAAAAACCTTTAAGTATCAGCTCTTAAGGCTTTTAAAATTAAATATTTATACCGGGTAGTAATAAGTTATAAAATAAAAATAATTTCAAAATTGTAGTTGACAGGTTCGATTATATTGCTTATAACTACACCTATCGAGAGCGACAAATGAAAAAAATCGCAGCTGTTTTTAAAAGTAAATAATTAGATATAGATAGTGACAGTAAACATGTACATATCACAAAAGTGATAATTAAACCTGTCAATTTTTTAAAGTAAAACTGACAGAATCAAACTTGAGAGTTTGATCCTGGCTCAGAACGAACGCTATCGGTATGCTTAACACATGCAAGTCGAACGGACTAATAGGGGCCTTGCTCCAATTAGTTAGTGGCAGACGGGTGAGTAACACGTGGGAATCTGCCCATCAGTACGGAATAACTTTTAGAAATAAAAGCTAATACCGTATATTCTCTACGGAGGAAAGATTTATCGCTGATGGATGAGCCCGCGTCAGATTAGGTAGTTGGTGAGGTAATGGCTCACCAAGCCTACGATCTGTAGCTGGTCTGAGAGGATGATCAGCCACACTGGGACTGAGATACGGCCCAGACTCCTACGGGAGGCAGCAGTGGGGAATATTGGACAATGGGCGAAAGCCTGATCCAGCAATACCGAGTGAGTGATGAAGGCCCTAGGGTTGTAAAGCTCTTTTAGCAAGGAAGATAATGACGTTACTTGCAGAAAAAGCCCCGGCTAACTCCGTGCCAGCAGCCGCGGTAAGACGGAGGGGGCTAGCGTTGTTCGGAATTACTGGGCGTAAAGAGTGCGTAGGCGGTTTAGTAAGTTGGAAGTGAAAGCCCGGGGCTTAACCTCGGAATTGCTTTCAAAACTACTAATCTAGAGTGTAGTAGGGGATGATGGAATTCCTAGTGTAGAGGTGAAATTCTTAGATATTAGGAGGAACACCGGTGGCGAAGGCGGTCATCTGGGCTACAACTGACGCTGATGCACGAAAGCGTGGGGAGCAAACAGGATTAGATACCCTGGTAGTCCACGCCGTAAACGATGAGTGCTAGATATTGGGAGATTTTCTCTCGGTTTCGCAGCTAACGCATTAAGCACTCCGCCTGGGGAGTACGGTCGCAAGATTAAAACTCAAAGGAATTGACGGGGGCTCGCACAAGCGGTGGAGCATGCGGTTTAATTCGATGTTACGCGAAAAACCTTACCAACCCTTGACATGGTGGTCGCGGATCGCAGAGATGCTTTCCTTCAGTTCGGCTGGACCACACACACAGGTGTTGCATGGCTGTCGTCAGCTCGTGTCGTGAGATGTTGGGTTAAGTCCCGCAACGAGCGCAACCCTCATTCTTATTTGCCAGCGGGTAATGCCGGGAACTATAAGAAAACTGCCGGTGATAAGCCGGAGGAAGGTGGGGACGACGTCAAGTCATCATGGCCCTTACGGGTTGGGCTACACGCGTGCTACAATGGTGTTTACAGAGGGAAGCAAGACGGCGACGTGGAGCAAATCCCTAAAAGACATCTCAGTTCGGATTGTTCTCTGCAACTCGAGAGCATGAAGTTGGAATCGCTAGTAATCGCGGATCAGCATGCCGCGGTGAATACGTTCTCGGGCCTTGTACACACTGCCCGTCACGCCATGGGAGTTGGTTTTACCTGAAGGTGGTGAGCTAACGCAAGAGGCAGCCAACCACGGTAAAATTAGCGACTGGGGTGAAGTCGTAACAAGGTAGCCGTAGGGGAACCTGCGGCTGGATTACCTCCTTAAAGACTAAATTTAAGTACATTACTTTAAGTAATTACTTCAGTCCAAATATTTACTGTCACTATCTTTAACTAATTGTTTGCTTTTCAAAAACTTTCCTTATCCCCACATTTATCTATTCTATTAATTTACATTAATCAAAATAATCCATTTCCTGTTTGGTACGCTTTTGAAATAAAATGTAATTAATGTAACATAATAATATTAATTAATATTAAAGGAATAATATATGCATTATTTAGGATATGGTGGTATTTCTCTTGGATCAATACTTGCAATAGTAATTTCATTTAACGTAAACCATTCAATATTATGGGCAATTATTCATGGATTTTTTGGATGGTTTTATGTTGCGTATTATTTATTGTTCAGAAAATAAATTGGTTTCTTGGAATTTTGATTAAAGAGCCATCACCTGCTAATGAAATATCTATATTACTTTAATTTTCTAACTCAAATGGTGCTTTGAATAATACAACACCTAATTGGTTATTGATTGCATGGTGGTTAGCTAATTCTGAAGCAACCGAAATCTTTCCATTATTTAATTCAAATTCCCAATATACTTGGGGTATGCCAGTGTTTACCATTTGCATTTAAATTAGCAAAATCTTTTTTAAAGGTTGCTGAAGAAAAAGTTTTAGTAATTAAACGTCCATTATCAAAAGTTCCAACTGATTCAACAATTTGGGTTATATCAGGGAAACTTTTACGAAAATCGATAAGACCATAATGCAAATCATAAATAGTCTCGATATTAAGTATTGAATGTATAAAATTCCCTTTCCCCTCAACATATTGTGCTACTTTATCCCATGGACTATCTGGCTCAAAAAGTGTATTAATAAAATTAGTTATCATTTTTTTCTGGATGCATAATAATTATTGATTTTTAAATTAATATTTGATATCACTTTTTAAATTTATTAGATACTACAAAACTTGGAGAATGGCAAGGTGATTAATATTGAAAGCTTGTATAAAAAACCTTATGCATTAATTCCTTTTTCGGTTAAAAAAACTCAAATAGAAGAAGCTATAGTTTTTTTTGAATTCCTAAAACTTCCTGAGAATATAAAGCAGCATATAGATTTAAAAATTTCTCCTTTACATCGGAGAGGTGATATCGGTTTTAAGCATCGTAACCCTGAGGATGATATTTATAATGATAGTAAAGATTTTTTTCATTATCCTCCAATTATTGAAAAACACTATTCTAAATTTACAAAACTTACGCTATGTTTGGTTCTAAATATCGTAAAGATGGAGAACGCAGCTGTTGTTGCATATAGTCATCTAAAAGCCCTAACTTTATTTGGTAAACCGTTTTACCGATTGTATTTGCAGTCCTTTTGAGAAATGCCCAAACTAAAAATGCCCAACTAATATGATTACGTTGAATACGCTGTTTCCTGCATTGACAACGTTCTATCCCAGTAAGTTGCTTAATTTCTCTGTGCATGCTCTCAATTACCCATCGAAAGCCACACTCATCTTGTGCAGCTTTAGAAGATTTGTGAGTTTTGTTATTGGTAACAACATACTCAACTCTGTTGGTAGAAACAGTAAATTTAAACAAATTAACATGCTTATTTTTAGCAAAGCCTTTTATATGAATCTCTACTCCATGCCTGATCTCTTCATCTGAAAATGTCAACTCTTTTACAGCTTTATAAGGTTTAGAATCGTGTGTTTTACTAACGTTTCTATTGGCTTTAATAGGGGCATAATAATATTTCCCCAGAGAGTCAACATGTTGCATAATTTTGTGTGTAGAATACCATGTGTCAAAAAGTACTGTTTGAAAAGGAATCGTCTTGCTATAAACAGCATTATTTAACATGTTTAATAGGTGTTCTAGTTTTGTTGCTCCATCATGATCAGGTGCAAAAATTTGATAATCTATTACCCAAAACTTATTAATATCAGGGTTATAATATACCAGACTCACTACTCCTATACCTTTAGTAACTCTACCTGTAGCTCCACTGTACTGCGATCTTGCAATTTCTATTTGCTTCGTATTCCTTTTAATAAAAGTAATCCCCGCCGCAAGCAGCGGGGTATTTTAGAAGAAAGCTAGCTGATGATCCTCATGCAGTTTCTGATATTCCTTGCCTTGGTTTTTTACGTATTTTCCTATCATATTCTCATTTCCATGCTTACCTACCGTACTCGTAAAATATCCATCAGTCCAAAATTCTCCACCCCATAATTGTTTCTTTACCTGTGGACACTGTCTAAATATTTGACGAGCTGTAACACTTTTAATTGTTGTTACTATTTTTGTTACGCTATAGGTTGGTACAGATTGTACCAAAAAATGGACATGATCTTCATCAACCCCTATTTCTAAAAATTTTATTTGATATCTCTTTTCTATCTCTAAACATATTTCTCGTAATACTTGATCAACTGATACGTCAAACACTGCTCGGCGATATTTTGCTGGAAATACCATGTGATACAGCAGTACTGTAACATTATGACTTTTATGTATATATTTGCTCATTCCGCCATATTACGCCGCAAGCGGCGGGGAATATACCCAAAAGAGATTTAAAACCGTATCATCAAATATTGTATATCCATTAGATGAAAAAATAACATCATTCTTGATGTGTTCCCATAACAAAGAAGGTGTATATTTTTCATTCCTTAAAAATCTATTAATAACATCATGACTACATTTCTTTGCATGTTCAGCGTAGTAGGTTAAACTATAATTCTTTTGGCTAACTATTAAAAATTGACAATAATCTGTCCTATTAATTGGTATTGCTTGCAACTTTATCCTCTTTGACATGTTTAATTATTTTTACAATAATTTATCACTTTTTTACTCATAGCGTAAGTTTTGTTTATTAAAAAACATGAAACGCTCAGAATATTTTTAAAAAACGCTGCTCTATTATGGGATATTGTTTATTATACTATTAAAGATATATTAGCTAATTTTGAAAAAGACTATCCAAATACTTTATCCAAAATATTTGATACTGATACACCACACATATTATTAAGGTTTCTCAAATATGATTATTCAGTATCGGGTCAGTATCTTGCAAAGCCTCACTTCGATTCAGGATCATTTACTATCGCAATAGCAGAAAGTAGTCCTGGTCTTCGAATTGGAACAAATAGATAAATCTGAGATTGGCAAGTCTTTTTCAAGATGGGCGATTGTGGTGTTTATTGATGGGCATTCAGTTGAAGCACCTTACCAAGAAGTGAAACTCATAAATTTTTTATAAATATATAACTTTTATGAACCGCATTTTAATTGATTTACCGGAAGTAATTGAAACATCAAAACTAAAGTTACAAATGCCTAAAGCCGGGTACGGAAAAGGCTTATATCAAGCGATGATGGATGGTTATGAGGATTGTGTAAAATGGCTTAATTGGTCTTCGACTCCTCCAACTTTAGAATCGGTTGAAGAGGAATGTCGGAAGCATCTAATATTGTTGACAGATGTGCATTCCCGCCCATTCAATTAGGTTGGTCAGTGCCGCAATTTGGTATTGCATATTTCATAAGAAAAAGTCAAAGATCTAAAGGTTATGCTACTACTGCAACTCATATAATGGCTTTATTGGCTTTTAGAGTTTTGAAGGTTAAGAAGGTTGAGATCCATTGTGATGCAGAAAATTTATCAAGCATGCAAATTCCTTTAAAGCTTGGATTTAAGTGAGAATATTCCCAAAAAGGTGGAATGGTTAAGGCAGGATAATACACTAGCCGAATTAAAGACTTTCTCTATATTTTCTGAAGATGAGCTTCCACATTTAGAAATTGATTTATTTTTCTAAAAAATATAAATGAATCAATATACCAAAGCAGTAGAACTTTTAGTGTTGTTCAATTAGTTCTTTCACTAGTCCTGATAATTCTTCATTAATTTGATCAAAGCAGCTTAACCAAGGAAAGTGTCCTGTGTTATATAATTTGACAATTTTTATATTAGGACGAAACCATTCTTTATCTTCCAGAAATAGTTCAATAGGAAGTAACCTATCATCATGGCTTCCAATAATTAATGTTGGTAATTTACTAGGTATCCAGCTATATTTATACGAGTTATGAAACTTTTGATCACCCCATATTTTGGTTTTTACACTATAGCATAAATCATTAAGATACTGACAAATAAAAGTAATCCCAGCCGCAAGCAGCGGGGTATTTTAGAAGAAAGCTAGCTGATGATCCTCATGCAGTTTCTGATATTCCTTGCCTTGGTTTTTTACGTATTTTCCTATCATATTCTCATTTCCATGCTTACCTACCGTACTCGTAAAATATCCATCAGTCCAAAATTCTCCACCCCATAATTGTTTCTTTACCTGTGGACACTGTCTAAATATTTGACGAGCTGTAACACTTTTAATTGTTGTTACTATTTTTGTTACGCTATAGGTTGGTACAGATTGTACCAAAAAATGGACATGATCTTCATCAACCCCTATTTCTAAAAATTTTATTTGATATCTCTTTTCTATCTCTAAACATATTTCTCGTAATACTTGATCAACTGATACGTCAAACACTGCTCGGCGATATTTTGCTGGAAATACCATGTGATACAGCAGTACCGTAACATTATGACTTTTATGTATATATTTGCTCATTCCGCCATATTACGCCGCAAGCGGCGGGGAATATACCCAAAAGAGATTTAATAGTATTAAAAACAGCATCATAAAATGTTTCAAAATCTCCTACAACTTTCCTAATTTCATTTTTTATCTTAAACCAGTAATGCTCTATAGGATTTAAATCAGGAGAGTAAGTTGGTAAATACAATATGGTACAACCAACGGATTCAATGAACTCTTTAACTTTAGAATTTTTATGAAAATTAATGTTATCCATAATAACGGTTTGCCCAGGTTGTAATTCTGTAATTAATACATCCCTAATATAAGTTTTAAAGACCTCTGTATTACAATTACCTTCAAATATTACAGGAGCAATAAGATTACCATTACAAAGACCAGCTATCATACTTATTCTAAATTTATGTTGATACACCTTTTCTCCATAACACCTTTGTCCTATAATGCTCCATCCATACTCTTTGCAAGCATTATCCTCTATTCCAGATTCATCAAGATATACTAATTTGTCTTTTGTGATGGTTTGTATCTTTGCTATAAATTCATTTCTTAATTTAATATCTCTTTTCGGATGAAAATGAGTTTTGTTTATAGCTATAGCCAAGTTTTCTGATTTGTCTTAAAATAGTTACAGATGCAATATTACCCCATTGCTTTGCTAACTCCTTTGATGTTTTATTCATATTAGCTTTAAAAAATTCTTTAAAAGATTCTGAATCTTTTATCTTATGACTATGTCCTTTCTGATAACCAGTTGCTGCTTCTAAAGTACCTTGCTTATCTTTTAATTTTTTCCATTTATATATAGTATCACGACTTACATTAAATAATTTACTTACCTTACTTATTCATATCCCTGCTTCTACAGCTTTTATAACTCTTAGTCTTAGTTCTATTGCATATGCTCGTGCCATATCTCTTTACATGCTTGTTAATATTTGCTTACTATAACATGATACTCTCGCTCTGTCAGTACCTTAATGACTTATGCTATACTATCTAGGATGACACACAGAAGATATTTTTCGATCTATGCAACAACCCCACCTAAATGATAAAGATATAAAAACTATAGGTAGATGAAGTTTAATTTGAAAAAGAGCGAGGAATCCACAAGACAAAGAACGGTGCGGTAGTTACTTAATATAGTTCGTACCGCAGTACTTGTATTTTTTAAGTTAAACAAGCATGATATTAACGAGAATATAGCTCGACTACTAAATGAACTTCAGGAGTGAAAGGATATCTAACATCAGAAATTGTTGGGACTCTTAGATATTTACCACTTAGTGAATCTACATCAAATGATATATAATCAGGTGTTGTTTGACCTTGCTTGGAAACTGATTCTTGAATAATACCCATTTGTCTTGAAGCTTCTTTAATCTCTATAACATCACCTTCTTTAAGACGCATACTTGCTATATCAGCTTTCTTACCATTTACTTTAATATGACCATGTGATATTAATTGTCTAGAAGAGAAAATAGTTGGTGCAATATTCATTCTGTAAACTATAGAGTCAAGCCTACTTTCAAGTAAACCAATGAAGTTTTCACCAGTATTACCTTTCATTTTTTGAGCAAATCCAAAGATATTTCTAAATTGCTTTTCAGTGATACGACCGTAATGGCATTTTATTCTTTGTTTAGCTTTTAAATGTAACCCATAATCGGAGGTTTTAACCATGGTATTGCGTCCATGTTGACCTGGGCGATAATTTCGGGTATTAAATGCATCTTTACCATCACCCCATAAGCTAATACCAAGTCTTCTACTAGCTTTATATTTAGAACGTACGATTTTTGTCACTGAAAATATCCTTAACTTTTAAATTATAATTACAAAAAAATATATACATTTCTTGCATTAAAGTCAATCGTTGATTTTTACCTTAAAACTTTTTATATTTAGTAAAAAAAATTTTATATGAACTCTTTAACAAAATCAATAAATTTAGATAAAGTTAATTATCCTCAAAGCACAGTTAAAGACTATATTTTACTAATGAAACCACGCGTAATGTCGCTGGTTGTCTTTACTGGCTTTTCTGGAATGTGGCTTGCTCCTAATTCATTGCATCCTTTCATTAATGTAATTGCTTTAATTTGTATAGCCATAGGTGCCGGTAGTGCTGGAGCGATTAATATGTGGTATGATAGGGATATTGATGCCTTAATGAAACGTACACAAAAAAGACCGATAATAAGAGGTGCTATAGAAGCTGACGAAGCGTTATCATTCGGATTGATAATGGCATTCTTTTCAGTATTTTTTATGGCATTATGCGTAAATTTTCTGTCAGCATTATTATTGTTATTTACTATTTTTTATTATATTTGTATCTATACTATGTGGTTAAAGCGTAGTTCTATCCAAAATATTGTTATTGGTGGAGCAGCTGGAGCTCTTCCTCCTGTAATAGGTTATGCTTCTGTAAGTGGCAGCGTGTCTTTGGATTCTATAATATTGTTTCTAATTATTTTTATTTGGACGCCGCCTCATTCTTGGGCTTTGGCTTTATTTTGCAACGATGATTATAAAAACTGTAGAGTGCCTATGATGCCTGTAATAAAAGAAGCTTTATATACTAAGAAACAAATTCTAATTTACAGCGTACTTTTATTTTTGACTTCTCTTATGCCTTTTTTTGTAGGTATGAGCAATATTATATATTTAGTAATTGCTGTGGTACTTGGTTTAGTGTTTTTATATTATTCTATATCATTATTTTATGATAATGCTGATAATAAGCAGGCAAAAAGATTTTTTGCTTATTCGATATTTTATTTGTTCCTCATATTTCTACTTTTAGATTTTTGTCGAGTATAGTTTTTTAATATTTTCTACAATAAAATTAAAATTTATTCATATATTAGAAAATTTTATAAAAAGTAATGAAATTTATAAATTAATGAATGATATAATTTATGATACTGAAGAATGTAAAAAATGGGTAAATAAAAATCCAAAAATTAATGATGCTCTAAGTAAATACCTAAATTTCAAAACAAAATATTCATTAGATTATAAACAAAACTTACGCTATGTTTGATATAATGCCCATGAATTAAGGGATATTATGAAGTGCTTCACTATAAAACATTGCTGTGTAATAAGAGTTTTTAGCATATTTGCTATAACATAGCGTAAGTTTTGTAAAGATAAATTCTTGTGGATACTATCTGATATAGCATAAATCATTAAGATACTGACAATTTAATAGTATTAAAAACAGCATCATAAAATGTTTCAAAATCTTCTACAACTTTCCTAATTTCATTTTTTATCTTAAACCAGTAATGCTCTATAGGAATAAAAGTAATCCCCGCCGCAAGCAGCGGGGTATTTTAGAAGAAAGCTAGCTGATGATCCTCATGCAGTTTCTGATATTCCTTGCCTTGGTTTTTTACGTATTTTCCTATCATATTCTCATTTCCATGCTTACCTACCGTACTCGTAAAATATCCATCAGTCCAAAATTCTCCACCCCATAATTGTTTCTTTACCTGTGGACACTGTCTAAATATTTGACGAGCTGTAACACTTTTAATTGTTGTTACTATTTTTGTTACGCTATAGGTTGGTACAGATTGTACCAAAAAATGGACATGATCTTCATCAACCCCTATTTCTAAAAATTTTATTTGATATCTCTTTTCTATCTCTAAACATATTTCTCGTAATACTTGATCAACTGATACGTCAAACACTGCTCGGCGATATTTTGCTGGAAATACCATGTGATACAGCAGTACCGTAACATTATGACTTTTATGTATATATTTGCTCATTCCGCCATATTACGCCGCAAGCGGCGGGGAATATACCCAAAAGAGATTTAAAACCGTATCATCAAATATTGTATATCCATTAGATGAAAAAATAATATCATTCTTGATGTGTTCCCATAACAAAGAAGGTGTATATTTTTCATTCCTTAAAAATCTATTAATAACATCATGACTACATTTCTTTGCATGTTCAGCGTAGTAGGTTAAACTATAATTCTTTTGGCTAACTATTAAAAATTGACAATAATCTGTCCTATTAATTGGTATTGCTTGCAACTTTATCCTCTTTGACATGTTTAATTATTTTTACAATAATTTATCACTTTTTTACTCATAGCGTAAGTTTTGTACTATTAAATTGTCAGTATCTTAATGATTTATGCTATAAGTCGTGATACTATATATAAATGGAAAAAATTAAAAGATAAGCAAGGTACTTTAGAAGCAGCAACTGGTTATCAGAAAGGACATAGTCATAAGATAAAAGATTCAGAATCTTTTAAAGAATTTTTTAAAGCTAATATGATAAAACATCAAAGGAGTTAGCAAAGCAATGGGGTAATATTGCATCTGTAACTATTTTAAGACAAATCAGAAAACTTGGCTATAGCTATAAAAAAACTCATTTTCATCTGAAAAGAGATATTAAATTAAGAAATGAATTTATAGCAAAGATACAAACCATCACAAAAGACAAATTAGTATATTTTGATGAATCTGGAATAGAGGATAATGCTTGCAAAGAGTATGGATGGAGCATTATAGGACAAAGGTGTTATGGAGAAAAGGTGTATCAACATAAATTTAGAATAAGTATGATAGCTGGTCTTTGTAATGGTAATCTTATTGCTCCTGTAATATTTGAAGGTAATTGTAATACAGAGGTCTTTAAAACTTCAAAACTTACGCTATGTTTGGTTCTAAATATCGTAAAGATGGAGAACGCAGCTGTTGTTGCATATATTCATCTAAAAGCCCTAACTTTATTTGGTAAACCGTTTTACCGATTGTATTTGCAGTCCTTTTGAGAAATGCCCAAACTAAAAATGCCCAACTAATATGATTACGTTGAATACGCTGTTTCCTGCATTGACAACGTTCTATCCCAGTAAGTTGCTTAATTTCTCTGTGCATGCTCTCAATTACCCATCGAAAGCCACACTCATCTTGTGCAGCTTTAGAAGATTTGTGAGTTTTGTTATTGGTAACAACATACTCAACTCTGTTGGTAGAAACAGTAAATTTAAACAAATTAACATGCTTATTTTTAGCAAAGCCTTTTATATGAATCTCTACTCCATGCCTGATCTCTTCATCTGAAAATGTCAACTCTTTTACAGCTTTATAAGGTTTAGAATTGTGTGTTTTACTAACGTTTCTATTGGCTTTAATAGGGGCATAATAATATTTCCCCAGAGAGTCAACATGTTGCATAATTTTGTGTGTAGAATACCATGTGTCAAAAAGTACTGTTTGAAAAGGAATCTTCTTGCTATAAACAGCATTATTTAACATGTTTAATAGGTGTTCTAGTTTTGTTGCTCCATCATGATCAGGTGCAAAAATTCGATAATCTATTACCCAAAACTTATTAATATCAGGGTTATAATATACCAGACTCACTACTCCTATACCTTTAGTAACTCTACCTGTAGCTCCACTGTACTGCGATCTTGCAATTTCTATTTGCTTCGTATTCCTTTTATTTAAAACCGTATCATCAAATATTGTATATCCATTAGATGAAAAAATAACATCATTCTTGATGTGTTCCCATAACAAAGAAGGTGTATATTTTTCATTCCTTAAAAATCTATTAATAACATCATGACTACATTTCTTTGCATGTTCAGCGTAGTAGGTTAAACTATAATTCTTTTGGCTAACTATTAAAAATTGACAATAATCTGTCCTATTAATTGGTATTGCTTGCAACTTTATCCTCTTTGACATGTTTAATTATTTTTACAATAATTTATCACTTTTTTACTCATAGCGTAAGTTTTGTATAAATAATAATACTAATTTTACTCTAAGAATTTTTAAAGGATATATTTTATAACTTAAGAAACATATAAAAGATAAAGTAGCCAAATGAAACATCGAGATGATAAAATTATGATGGATCACCTGAGAAGCACTATATCCAAATGAGTTCTTTAATACTTCACCGCAAGTAATATAAGTGTAATAGAAACATATAGGCCAAGCACAGCTCATTATAAAGAAATATATTGTTGTCTTTCTACTAGGTCTTTGGTTAAAAATTTCATCATGTTTTAGTTCTTTTGTGTCTAAATTGATCTTTTCATATCTTCATAAAAGTCTAGCACTTGCATCTACAAAGTCAGGTGTTTCTCTAAGCTTGGTTCTAGCATAACCACCTATGACTGCGATAGCTGCACCTATCCAAAAAGCAATACGCCAATTCAATCCATGTGTAGTAACTAAAGAAGCTACAGCTAGTGCTGCTGTAGTTCCAATTACTGACGCTACAGCAATAAAAGAAACTAAAGGATATTGGACAGGTGGTTTTGTAATTTCAGTTAAATATAGCTCTGCACCTACTATCTCGCCTACGGATGCCATACCTTGGACTGCACGGCAAACTGTGATTAATACAGCAGCAAAATAACCTATTTGCTCGTAAGTTAGGAGCATTAGCCATCACTATACATGATAAAGCCATTAAGGTAGTTGTCATAATAACAGTGGACTTTCTACCTAATTTATCACCAATTCTTCCGAAGATATATGCTCCTAATGGTCTAAATATAAAGGTAGAGCAAAAAGTAAAAGCAGATAGAAGAGAAGTAACACTAGGCTCATATTTAGGGAAAAATAGTTCATTTAATAATACTGCTAAATGAACATATAGCATTAAGTCAAAATATTCTAAAAAGGTGGTAGTAGATAAAATACCAGCAGCTTCTTTTTGCTCTCTGGTCAAAGTTGTTTGTTCTTTTACGTAACCCAGCATAATTTTCCTACAAAATAAATTGTCAAAACTTACGCTATGAGTAAAAAAGTGATAAATTATTGTAAAAATAATTAAACATGTCAAAGAGGATAAAGTTGCAAGCAATACCAATTAATAGGACAGATTATTGTCAATTTTTAATAGTTAGCCAAAAGAATTATAGTTTAACCTACTACGCTGAACATGCCAACAAGATTTATGGCTGATTGGATTAGGAATAACTATTATCATGTGATAAGACGAGTGGCTGGTAGTGTTGGGATGAATAGTGTGGAGTATACACTAAATGTTAAAAACTAATTTTGCTATATCAAAATATAACACGTTAATAATAATTATACTGCATAAAAAATAATTATTACCTCATAAGTATGAATTATTCTTGACTTAAGTTTTAAGCTTATATAATTATTAGTTATATGAGATGTAGTAATAGAGAACAAAGAAGGAGATTATTACAGAAAAGAAAAAACCGATAGATGCTCATCCTAGCCAAAGTTTGAGCATATACCGGTCAATGAAACAACCCATAAATCAATATGAGGTCATATATGAATATATCACACTATCCTTGTGATGGCAATAATGGTAGAGTATTAGCTGATCATTTGTGTGATTTATAGACATAGTTATAATAAGGATGTAAGCTCAAATGTAATTTAGTTATAAAAAATACCAAAATGGACTCTAAGATTAAAATACGTTTGAGTTGGGTTAAATTATATTAAGAGTCAGGTAATGCAGGGAAAGTGTGTAGTTATTATGGTATTTCAAGATTCACCTTACGTAAATGGTATAAACGTTATGAGTTATTGGGTATTGAGGAGCTGCATTCTTTAAGCAGGAAACCGCATACATTTCCTTTTCAGAAATTAAATGATATATCAGAGCAACAAATACTAGTGTTACGACAAGAGAGGAAATTAGGAGCAAGACGTATTCAGAATGAACTAAAACGTTTACATAACATTTCGTTTTCTACGGCTACTATACATAAAGTCCTGCAGAAACATAATCTTGGTAAGATAAACTTCAAAACTTACGCTATGAGTAAAAAAGTGATAAATTATTGTAAAAATAATTAAACATGTCAAAGAGGATAAAGTTGCAAGCAATACCAATTAATAGGACAGATTATTGTCAATTTTTAATAGTTAGCCAAAAGAATTATAGTTTAACCTACTACGCTGAACATGCAAAGAAATGTAGTCATGATGTTATTAATAGATTTTTAAGGAATGAAAAATATACACCTTCTTTGTTATGGGAACACATCAAGAATGATGTTATTTTTTCATCTAATGGATATACAATATTTGATGATACGGTTTTAAATAAAAGGAATACGAAGCAAATAGAAATTGCAAGATCGCAGTACAGTGGAGCTACAGGTAGAGTTACTAAAGGTATAGGAGTAGTGAGTCTGGTATATTATAACCCTGATATTAATAAGTTTTGGGTAATAGATTATCGAATTTTTGCACCTGATCATGATGGAGCAACAAAACTAGAACACCTATTAAACATGTTAAATAATGCTGTTTATAGCAAGAAGATTCCTTTTCAAACAGTACTTTTTGACACATGGTATTCTACACACAAAATTATGCAACATGTTGACTCTCTGGGGAAATATTATTATGCCCCTATTAAAGCCAATAGAAACGTTAGTAAAACACACGATTCTAAACCTTATAAAGCTGTAAAAGAGTTGACATTTTCAGATGAAGAGATCAGGCATGGAGTAGAGATTCATATAAAAGGCTTTGCTAAAAATAAGCATGTTAATTTGTTTAAATTTACTGTTTCTACCAACAGAGTTGAGTATGTTGTTACCAATAACAAAACTCACAAATCTTCTAAAGCTGCACAAGATGAGTGTGGCTTTCGATGGGTAATTGAGAGCATGCACAGAGAAATTAAGCAACTTACTGGGATAGAACGTTGTCAATGCAGGAAACAGCGTATTCAACGTAATCATATTAGTTGGGCATTTTTAGTTTGGGCATTTCTCAAAAGGACTGCAAATACAATCGGTAAAACGGTTTACCAAATAAAGTTAGGGCTTTTAGATGACTATATGCAACAACAGCTGCGTTCTCCATCTTTACGATATTTAGAACCAAACATAGCGTAAGTTTTGTTCATTTTCATGAGCTGTTACTAACTATTAATCCCAAACTACAGGAAACGGCAATATTAACTTCGCTTGTTCCATTATTACATAAGGTGAGTATCTTTAACCTTGAGTATAATAATACCGATGCTCAGCATATATCAGAGATCATCACTAATTGTTATATCCCTTATCTTTTATCATATACAGCACACAATGACCTTGCTTATCTTTTACAAGATTTATGTTTTAAGCTTCAATATCCTGAAGAACGTAATAGAATTCTTCATTATATACATTGGCTATATCCTGACATAGATAATATAATTCACAATATAGAACAGCAATTCAGAAATATATTTAGAAAACTAAATATAAAAGCGAGCCTAAGCTACAGAATTAAGTCCCCATATTCTATATGGATAAAAACACTTGTTAAAGATATCCATATTACAGCACTTAATGATATTCTGGCTTTTAGAGCAATTGTACCAAATAAAAAAGCATGTTACGATTTGAGTCTTTCTAATTAAGTGTGTAAATTTTTCATAGGGCTTAAATTCTACCTTCAAATTTTATCAAAAAGTGAGCCATAGCTGCGTTCCAGTTTGGAATCGGCATAGCCCATTTCTTGGTCATATAATCAATTGCCAAATATAAGGTCTTAAAAACGGCATTATCATTTGGAAAAACCCGTTTATTCTTGGTAACCTTACGTAATTGGCTATTGACAGATTCTACACTATTTGTTGTGTATATTACTTTCCTTATCGCCTCAGGGTATCCTAGAAAAACCATTAAATTTTCCCAATGAACATACCAAGATTTAGCAATTTGTGGATACTGTTTACTCCATTTAGCTTCAAAAGATTCTAAAGCAAGATGTGCTTCTTCCTCTGTGCTAGCAGTATAAATAGGCTTTAAATCAGCCGCTAATTCTTTTCGGTCTTTATATGATACATATTTTAAACTATTTCTAATCTGATGTACAATACATAATTGATGTTCGGTTTTCGGAAAAACTGCCTCTATCGCCTCAGACATACCGGTTAAATTATCACTGCAAGCAATAAGCATGTCTTGCATACCTCTGTTCTTCATCTCAGTAAAATTACCAAGCCAAAATTTTGCTCCTTCATTTTCACTGATCCACAATCCTAAAATATCCTTCCTGCCAGATAAATCAATACCTAATGCTACATATACAGACTTATTGATAATTCGTTTATCTTGACGTACTTTTACTACTAAACAGTCAAAAAATACTATAGCATATACTCGATCCAATGGTCGGCTTTGCCATATCTTGACATCCTCAATTACATCATCAGTAATTTGACTTATCAAACTTTCGCTAACGTCAGCTCCATACAATTCTTGCATTTGAATCTTAATATCAGATAAGCTCATTCCTTTAGCGTATAACGATATTATTTTATCATCAAATCCTTCAATACGTCTTTGACGCTTTGGAATTAATGCAGGTTCAAATGTACTACTTCTATCCCTTGGAACCTCAATCTCTATAACTCCATTATTTGTTACTAGATTCTTTACATTCTTACCATTACGAACATTATCACTATCAGTATGACAATATTTATCATATCCTAAGTGATTATTCATCTCTGAATGCAATGCCTTCTCTACAAGCCGTTTGGTTAATTGCTTTAATAAACCATCCTCTTTAAGTAATGTTGATATATCTGTATCATTATTTATTAATAAATCTATCGCTTGATTCATTGCTTCATTTTGTTTTTGGTGCATATAATTTCTCCTTTTGTTATATTATATTTTTATATAACCTTTGAGAAATTCCCACACTTATTTGGACAGAGCCTACGATTTTTCTAAATTAATTCATCTACATTATAATACCATAACATCACAGTTTGTTGATTATATTAGATATCCGAAGAATAATGGATATCAATCAATACATTTAGTCATATCAGGTGGTAGTAATAAAGGTAATATTGAACTTCAAATACGCTCTACCACTATGCATAGGCAAACACAATACGGTAGTGCACATCACACTTATAAAGCAAATAAGTATTATGCATCTCGTACTAATAATAATGTTAGTATAATATTATGTAATATTACATTAAGTTATAGTAATAGGATACTCAATGTTGATATAAGCATCGTAACTATTACCAGTAAAATAATCAATAACGTGAGTACTTATAATACTTTTGCTTCATTTACCCACACTCAACATAGTACTCATTTTGTTGTCAATAACACTACAACATGCACATTGTCTCGGACCACCACCCCAGAATATATAACGTATTATAATAATAATTTATCACTTTTGATAAAAGACATTAATACTATACATTACGACTTTTCTCTAAATATAAATCTCCAAAACTTACGCTATGTTTGATATAATGCCCATGAATTAAGGGATATTATGAAGTGCTTCACTATAAAACATTGCTGTGTAATAAGAGTTTTTAGCATATTTGCTATAACATAGCGTAAGTTTTGTCTCAATTTGAGTAACATTTTAGAATATAAATTAGTACCTTTAGCAGTAGTACAGATTCCGGCAAGTAATCTATTATTTGAACATAATAGTGTTTTTATTAATATCACTTACAAACCAATATTAGCTGAATGTGCTTTTCCGGCAACTATAACTTATACAAAGAGACATGAAGATTCCAATATCAGATCAAATAAAAGTAATCCCCGCCGCAAGCAGCGGGGTATTTTAGAAGAAAGCTAGCTGATGATCCTCATGCAGTTTCTGATATTCCTTGCCTTGGTTTTTTACGTATTTTCCTATCATATTCTCATTTCCATGCTTACCTACCGTACTCGTAAAATATCCATCAGTCCAAAATTCTCCACCCCATAATTGTTTCTTTACCTGTGGACACTGTCTAAATATTTGACGAGCTGTAACACTTTTAATTGTTGTTACTATTTTTGTTACGCTATAGGTTGGTACAGATTGTACCAAAAAATGGACATGATCTTCATCAACCCCTATTTCTAAAAATTTTATTTGATATCTCTTTTCTATCTCTAAACATATTTCTCGTAATACTTGATCAACTGATACGTCAAACACTGCTCGGCGATATTTTGCTGGAAATACCATGTGATACAGCAGTACCGTAACATTATGACTTTTATGTATATATTTGCTCATTCCGCCATATTACGCCGCAAGCGGCGGGGAATATACCCAAAAGAGATTTAAGCCACCCTCACCAAAAACAGATATAATTAACACAACATACAATACATTATTTGGCTACCATAAACGATAAAGTTGTTTTGGAACAATATGGTCAAAAGGACTTTTTATCAACTACTATAAACACAAACATTACTCAAATGCTTCCTATAATAACCTTATTAGTAGATCCATCAGAGCTGAATAAGAGAATAAATGATATATCAGATAGTAATAAGGACCAGTTATTACATCTTGGACTTCAACTTGGCTGTGTAGAATCAGTGCCATTATTAATCACACATGGTGCTAATCCTAATGCTACAAATTGTCATGGTGTAATATCATTACACTGTGCTGCTAAGAATGGTAACTTAGATTCAGCGAAATTATTAGCTAAAAATGGTGCTGATGTTAATGCTAAAACTGATCGTATCGAAACACCATTGCACTATGCTGTTAAGTCTGGTAACTTATACTTAGTAAAGTGGTTGATTGAAAATCAAGCTAATATTCATGCTAAAACCGATAATGGTGAAACAGTATTACACTATGCTGTTAGTTTTGGTAGCTCAGATTTAGTATACTTACTAATTGCCTATGGTGCTGATGTTAATGCTAAAACTGATAATGGTCTAACAGCATTACACTATGCTGTTGAGTCTGGTAACTTAGATTTAGTATCTTTGCTAATTTCCCATGGTGCTGATGTTAATGCTAAAACTAATAGTGGTGAAACAATATTATGTTCTGCAGTTGATTATGGTAGCCCAGATTTAGTATACTTACTAATTGCCTATGGTACTGATGTTAATGCTAAAACCGATAATGGTCTAACAGCATTACACTATGCTGTTGAGTCTGGTAACTTAGATTTAGTATCTTTGCTAATTCACAATGGTGCTAATGTCAATAATGCTAAAACAATATTACACTTTGCTGCTAAGTCTGGTAACTTAAATTTAGTAAATTGGTTGATTAAAAATAAAGCTGATATTCATGCTAAAACTAATAATGGCGAAACAATATTACACTTTGCTGCTGAGTCTGGTAACTTAAATTTAGTAAATTGGTTGATTAAAAATAAAGCTGATATTCATGCTAAAACTAATAATGGCGAAACAATATTACACTTTGCTGCTGAGTCTGGTAACTTAAATTTAGTAAATTGGTTGATTAAAAATAAAGCTGATATTCATGCTAAAACTAATAGTGGCGAAACAATATTACACTTTGCTGCTGAGTCTGGTAACTTAGCGTTAGTATCATTGCTAATGGTCTATGGTGCTGATGTCAATGCTAAAAATAATAGTGGTGAAACACCATTACACTATGCTGTTATATTTGATAGCTTAGATTTAGTAATTCACAATGGTGCTGATGTCAATACTAAAAATAATAGTGGTGAAACAGTATTAAACAGTATTATGGAGTTTAACAATTGTAATATTTTAAAATCTTTCATATTAGGTGGTGCAGACATTAATTTAGAAACAATGTTACCAGATGATCAGACAGACAGTATAATCAATTTGTGCGGTGATTTACGTATCAGTTAAATTGTGGAATATAGTGGAAAAAATGTGTGATTTATAGACATAGTTATAATGTAAGATCAAAGTATATGAAGTTACAACTAACTTTTATTCTTTAAACTCCAGTTTCGCAAGAGATCTAATAATAATAAAATCCTTTGATGCTGTTATACCAATAGATGGTTTAACAAGACTCAATAATTATGATGTTGGTATACAAGATAAACAACAATAAAATAACTGTTTTGTTAATAATGAATTTGTTTTTACGGTTCAACAAGATAACTTTTTTATAAAACCAACAGAGTTAACAGGAGATATTGTATCATATACTACTTAAAAAAGTGCCAAGAATAGAGCTATTGCTTATGTTCTCTAAATAATGAGGCAACTCTGTAATGAGGTTTTTAGATAATGGTAAAATAGAGATTGATAACAATGTTGCTGAACGAGCATAGTGGTAGGTATGAAAAACTGGCTTTTTTGTTGGATCATATGCTGGTGGAGAAATCACAGCTGTTATATATATAATCATATAATCAAAAGATATAGGATTACTTGGAAAATTTAGGTAAAAAGTATTGAAAATAATTAATAAGCATTAATGAAAAAGATAGAAGGTTATCAAACAAATTTTGAGATATGTATTTATGCTAAGAAGTTATTAGATAAAGTAATATATTTAAATAGTGTAGTAAAAGTACCACCAGTGGGTGTATTGGAGGTAAGGAAAGCTATATACTATGCTAAGAAATATCATGGTAGTCAGATGCGTCAATCAGGAGAACCATTTTATTCACATCCGATAGAAGTAGCATATATGATATCAGATTACTTATTTAGAACAGATATACTAGTAACTAGTATATTGCATGATACTATAGAGGATACAGAACTTACCAAGGAGAAAATATTACAAGAATTTGGAGAGAATATAGCCAATCAAGTAATGGATTTGACGAGGATTAAGGAGAATGGTATAAAGATTAGTTCTGCTGAAATGGTAGAGATGTTATACAAAGAGAAGAAACATGATGTACTTCTGATAAAGTTATTTGATAGACTGCATAATATACAGACAATAGGTGCTAAATCTCCTGAAAAAGCTAAAAAAATTATAAATGAAACTTTAATAAGTTTTATTGTTTTGATGCCTTACCTTGGAATTTCATCATTAGAAAAACACTTTTATCGTTTATGTTTTAATATTACACATAAAAATATATTAGTGGAAAATACATTATTAACTAGTAATCTTAAGTATAACTTTTGGAGTTATTTTAAACACAACACTGAAGCTATAAATATAATTTAGCATACTACTTGATTATTTATAGAATAGATTATTTTGGTAGTAATTGAAATACTTTATGCTTTAGGTTAATTCTATTAAATGTATATATTACATGAATTTCATTGTTATCAGGACTCATAATAATAGCAGGATATGAATATTCTTCAGACAGGATGTTATTATATTCTATATCCCCTTCAGGATAGATAGAATTTCTAATAGTGATAGGGTGCCAATTTAACCCCTCATCATAGGATGTAGCTACACTTAATACATTTCGTGATTTATGATTATTGATTACTCGATTATATGTAAGTAGTAATGTATCATCACCTAAATTAATGGCATCAATGGCACTATCAGGGTTTAATAAGTTTACTGGTTCTAAATTACTCCAATATATTCCATTATTTATGGATATTGATCTGTGTATGTAAGTAGACATTAAGGAATCAGTTTTTCTAGGTCTTACTAACATTATGATTTTATTTGGTAAATTACTACTAACTAAAGTTGGCTGTATAAAACCTCTGTAACCTTTTTGAAAAATTTGAGGGTTGGATGGTAATATAGGATTACTTAAATTCCATGTATGTAAATCTGATGAATATTCTATATATGAAAAATCATCAATACAACTTTCTCGAGAACACGGAGATAAAATATTATTTTCATAAATTAGTGGCTTATTACGTGCTGGTCCTAGGATACCATGTAATAGTTCTGGTTTTTGCCATGTTAATCCCTGATCATAAGAACGAGATAATATTCCACTCCATGTTCTTGGATAAGGGCCAATTTTACTAAAAATGAGTAACTGATTATTAAAGAAAGTAATTACTGGATTTCCACAACTGGTTATCCCATTATCTTGCTTTAGAGGGATATGATGATCACGGAAATATTGCGGTGAAACGATTCTTTTTGGAGTAGTCCATTGATAATGATTATTACTTTTAAATCCTAAACTGATCCAAATGCTATTATTTTCTTCTGACTTACCTGATTCAGATCGTGTTTTACCAAAAAATGATGTTATTAATTTTTTATCATCAAAAACAAATACGGTCGCAGCATGAACATCTTTTAGATCTGAATTATTTAAAATAAATTCTTCTATTTTTGTTTCTAAAATAAACATGATGTTTTATTTTTTTCTAAATTATTGAAATAATTTAATCCAAGTGTAAATCCTATTATTATTGGAAATAGTATCATTTGTATTCCCCAATGGCCAAAATATTTTGTTAAATATACAAGACCAAAAGATATAATAATATTCATGGAAACAGTCGATAAAGCAAAAATTATACTTGCTGTTCTAAAGCGTTTAAAAACTGGAAAATGTTTTAGAAAAATTGGCATAGCTGGATTGGCACTAAGAAAAAATAACATTACAAATGATTGAATTAAGAACAAATGAACAGAAGTAGTAATATTATTTAGTAAATAAGGACAAATGAGAGCAAAAATAAAAAATATTACTAATTTAATCTTAAGAATTCTTAATGGGTATATAATATAACTTAAATAAGTTAATATTAAATAAGCACAAAAATTTACTATTGCTACAATAAAATTGTGATGAATAACTGCTTCTGCTGTAAAATTAAAAGAATTTTTTAAAATTTCACCACAATAAATATAAGTAAAATAAAAACATATTGGCCAACCACATGATATTAATAATAAAAAGGAGACTGTTTTTAGATTGACCCTTTCATTGTAAATAAGATTATCTTTTAATGGATTATCTGTAGTTTTTTGTATTAAAGTAATATTTTTCTTAACACGACGTTTTGCATCAGCAAATTCAGGAGTTTCCCGTAAAGCAGTTCTGGCAACTGCTCCAACAATTGCTATTATAGTTCCAAGCCAAAACGCTATACGCCAATTAAATCCAAATGAGGTGACTAAAGATGCAACAGCTAAGGCTATCATTCCCCCTAAATTAGCAAATACTGATGTCATTAAAACAATAGGATATTGTATAGGAGGTTTTGTTATTTCTAGTAAGTATAGTTGTGCTCCAACTATTTCACCCATAGAAGATAGACCTTGAATAATACGACATGTTATAACTATCACAGTAGCAATGAGTCCTTTTTCAGCATAAGTTGGGACAAGGGCCATTGCAAGACATGAAGACGACATTAAGAATGTAGTAATAATTACAGTTGCTTTACGACCAATTATGTCACCAACTAAGCCAAAAATTATGGCTCCAACAGGTCTCATCACATAAGTGGAACAAAACGCAAAAGCAGAGTAAATGGCTTGAGTATGAGGGTCTGCCTTAGGAAAAAATAATTCATTTAATAAAACTGTCATATGAACATATAGCATCAGATCAAAATATTCTAAAAATGTTCCAATTGATAATAATCCTACAGCTTTTTTTTGTTCTGTTGTTAATGAAGTAAATGTTCCTTCATTATGTTTAATATATTCTATCATTACTTGACTGTTTTAAATACTATATAATGGTATCAGATGATATACAATTTATCTACTCCTTAATTTAAATATTAAAAATTTTATATATGATATTAATATTAAATTATCTTAATTCGTGATTATCAAAAATATTTTTGCCGATTTTAGTCCACTGATCTTGGATATTAGGATTTTGTATTAATTTTTCTTTTAAAGAAACAAAAGCTCCTAGTAAACTGTTAGTGGGTAAATCATCAAGTTTAGCTTTAACAACTAAGCCGCCGATTTCAATTAAACGACGGGTACGAGCTTTTCTTTCTTGAATTTTAAGTCTTGCTTCTTCAGTAATAATTTGAACTTTTTTTTGTTCTAATTTTAATCTACGTTTTATGACATTATCCATAGAGATAATTTTATTTTTGATTGTTATAATCATCATGAATTATCAATAAATTATGGAAGTCAACATCATAATTATAAGTGCTAAGAAATTCTGCAAATTTTTCTAAAACAAACTAACGTTTGATACAACTTTTAAGCTTGCAAAGTCCAGCATAATAATGAAATAAAGTTTATACCACTAAGTTTAAAGAAGTATTATGTATAAAAATTTTCTTAAGTTTTTTCTTATTGCAGTATCAGTAACTTTAATTACTAACGATATGTTTGCTGTCATAGAGTCAAAAGAAGTGTCCAATGATACTATAGATACTAAGCAGAACGAAGAAAATTTAGGAATTCCTAATGATTTTATATATAAAGGAAAAATTATATCTCCACATTGTATTATTGAAAGAAAAAGCAATATTATTGACCTAGAAAAATGCCATAAAGAACTAGAGAGTAAAAGAGCATATTATGAAGAAATCAGAGATGACAATCTAAGAGAAATAATAAAACCATCTAAAATAATCAGTGATGCAAATGAAATAAGAGTTACAAAGTATCAGATGATATATGAAGATGGTAGAATTGCTTCTGAAGAAAGCTATTGGATAAAATTTATAGGAACTTTTGCCAAAGAGCAATTTGCTATAGCCAATGAAGAGATTTATAATGGTAGGAGCATTTTACCTAATAATTTAGAAATATTTTATTTTAAGCACGACGGTGATCAGTTAATTATAAAGCCTTTAAACCAAGCTAAAAATGAATGGGCAACTATACGTAACGTATACATAAAAAATGGAGTGCTCTATTTTTCTAGGTTACTAAATCATCAACATACATGGTTGTTGATGCAAAAGGTAGCTGAATTGCAAGGAAATGTAAATGAAGACAGATTTGCACGTCTAGAAGCAGAAGACGCATGGGATTTTGATAAAGCTAGCTTTGTGATGCTGGGAGCAGAAAACCCAGAGAATTTTTCTAGTAAAGCCTTTTTTCAGATGCATGAACTAGATATAATGAATTCCGAAAGGGCTTCCTCATCTGCACCGTTATTTTTACCGTCTATACCGTATGAAATTGAATTTTGTTATGTGTGCCGTGGATCTTTTCATGAAGAAGATCTTACTAGAAACCCTATAGAAATTTATGAAGATAAATACTGTAACTCGTTACCATATATTGAGGTTTGGCTTAAATATAAGAAGGAAGAAAAACAAATCTTAAAAGTTGATGAGTTTGCAGCATTTGTTCAAAAAGTTAATGCTGTGTGTGAGAGTTACAAAAAAAAGAATAATACTAAGTAAGAAGATATAGTTAATGCCAAGGATAACAAATTTTTCTTTCTAATTTTATAAATTATGATAAAGGAACTATTAAAACATAATTTAACTCTATTGCTAAAGTCAAATAGTATAGTAAAAGATGCAAAATCTTATGTAGAACAATTTGGTTATGAAGCTGTGCAAGCCATTTAAAATCAAAATATCCCCATACCTAACCGAACCAGCAAACTAAGATCAATAAAAACAAATAAAGATGATTACCATTATTCAAGACCTATAAAGAAGTAGCAGAGAGAAGAGTTCTCTCCTTGTTTGTAAAAAAACAGGGAGAGACGCAATATATAAACCTTACGGTTTATTTTTGCTTGCTGGTTCAAGTGGTTCTGGTTTCAGTGGATGATTTTAAGATTGCATGGTAATGTCAATGATGGATTGAACATTGTTAGAATTAACAAACCATGGCGATACAGTTTGCAAGAATAGAAATAGTAAGTAGGAGTGAAGGTAAAAATGCTTGCCTTAAAGCCGCCTATAATGCCAGGCTGATTATTAAAGATGAGAGAACTAACATCACTTATAATTTTAGCAAAAAAGGCGATAATGTTTATCATGCTGTTTTATTGCCAGATCATGTAGATAAAAGATTCAAAGACTCAAGGATCTTGATGAATGAGGTAGAGCGTACATAGAAAAGACAAAACTTACGCTATGTTTGGTTCTAAATATCGTAAAGATGGAGAACGCAGCTGTTGTTGCATATAGTCATCTAAAAGCCCTAACTTTATTTGGTAAACCGTTTTACCGATTGTATTTGCAGTCCTTTTGAGAAATGCCCAAACTAAAAATGCACAACTAATATGATTACGTTGAATACGCTGTTTCCTGCATTGATAACGTTCTATCCCAGTAAGTTGCTTAATTTCTCTGTGCATGCTCTCAATTACCCATCGAAAGCCACACTCATCTTGTGCAGCTTTAGAAGATTTGTGAGTTTTGTTATTGGTAACAACATACTCAACTCTGTTGGTAGAAACAGTAAATTTAAACAAATTAACATGCTTATTTTTAGCAAAGCCTTTTATATGAATCTCTACTCCATGCCTGATCTCTTCATCTGAAAATGTCAACTCTTTTACAGCTTTATAAGGTTTAGAATCGTGTGTTTTACTAACGTTTCTATTGGCTTTAATAGGGGCATAATAATATTTCCCCAGAGAGTCAACATGTTGCATAATTTTGTGTGTAGAATACCATGTGTCAAAAAGTACTGTTTGAAAAGGAATCTTCTTGCTATAAACAGCATTATTTAACATGTTTAATAGGTGTTCTAGTTTTGTTGCTCCATCATGATCAGGTGCAAAAATTCGATAATCTATTACCCAAAACTTATTAATATCAGGGTTATAATATACCAGACTCACTACTCCTATACCTTTAGTAACTCTACCTGTAGCTCCACTGTACTGCGATCTTGCAATTTCTATTTGCTTCGTATTCCTTTTATTTAAAACCGTATCATCAAATATTGTATATCCATTAGATGAAAAAATAACATCATTCTTGATGTGTTCCCATAACAAAGAAGGTGTATATTTTTCATTCCTTAAAAATCTATTAATAACATCATGACTACATTTCTTTGCATGTTCAGCGTAGTAGGTTAAACTATAATTCTTTTGGCTAACTATTAAAAATTGACAATAATCTGTCCTATTAATTGGTATTGCTTGCAACTTTATCCTCTTTGACATGTTTAATTATTTTTACAATAATTTATCACTTTTTTACTCATAACGTAAGTTTTGTATAGCATAAGTCATTAAGGTACTGACAGAGTGAGAGTATCATGTTATAGTAAGCAAATATTAACAAGCATGTAAAGAGATATGGCACGAGCATATGCAATAGAACTAAGACTAAGAGTTATAAAAGCTGTAGAAGCAGGGATACGAATAAGTAAGGTAAGTAAATTATTTAATGTAAGTCGTGATACTATATATACAAAACTTACGCTATGTTTGATATAATGCCCATGAATTAAGGGATATTATGAAGTGCTTCACTATAAAACATTGCTGTGTAATAAGAGTTTTTAGCATATTTGCTATAACATAGCGTAAGTTTTGTATAAATGGAAAAAATTAAAAGATAAGCAAGGTACTTTAGAAGCAGCAACTGGTTATCAGAAAGGACATAGTCATGAAAATGCAAGGACTAAGTAGAACAAAACCTATAAATTTTCTGCCCAAATTTCATTGGGGGTTTTATAACCAAAAATCTTTCTTGGCATGTTATTTAAAATCTCAGCAACATTGTCAAGACCTCTTTGTGTAACGGTAGTAATATCTGTATTTTTAGGTAAAATTCTATGAATCATAGAATTCATTTTTTCCACTAATGCTTTTTGTCTAGGGCGGTATGGATCACAAAAGAAAGTTTGAAACCCAGATAGTCTATAGGCAACATGCCCCACAAACTCTTTGCCATTATCCATAGTAATAGTCTTTCTCACACTATTTGGAAGAGTTTTTATCTTTCTTAAAAAACCATTGGTAACTGTTGTAGCTCTCTTGGAGTTATTCAGCACTAAAATAATCTTTTGACTCTTTATTATCCACCAGTGCACCAATATTCATACTTTGATTACCTTTATGAAATGTAAGATCTGCCTCAAAATTCCCTACTTCTACCTTTTTCGTAGCTATTGCATCACGCTGATGTATTGAGATCCTTTGTGGTATAATGATCCTTTGACGCCTCTTCCCTCTTTCTTGCCTTTTATATCTTTTAGAAGGTAAATAGCTATATAACTTTAATTTAGCTGCTACTGCAGAAGTGTAAACAAATCTATATATACTTTCTGTACTGATACACAAAGCTGTATTTTTGTCTAGTTTTAACTTTCCGGCTATAGCATCCGGCGACCATTTCTTGCGAATCATAGCATTTTTAATATAATCTAACAACATAGGGTGAAAATACTATAAGTAAGTAGAACAGAACCTATTTAAAATAATAAGATTTTAAATAGGTAATGATGAACAGAAAATATAGACACTTATCTCGAGAAGAGAGATATGAGATAAAAAGAATGTATGACCTAGGAGTCAGTATTAATAAGATAGCACAACATCTTACGAGGTCTAAAAGCACTATTAGTATGGAGCTAAAAAGAAATAAGGTAAAAGATAAGTATATGCCTTGTGTTGCTCAGGAAAAATATGAAAACAGGATGTATCAGCAAGAGTTATTAAAAATAGAAAAGAACCCTATGTTGTTAGATTATCAAAACTTACGCTATGTTTGGTTCTAAATATCGTAAAGATGGAGAACGCAGCTGTTGTTGCATATAGTTATCTAAAAGCCCTAACTTTATTTGGTAAACCGTTTTACCGATTGTATTTGCAGTCCTTTTGAGAAATGCCCAAACTAAAAATGCACAACTAATATGATTACGTTGAATACGCTGTTTCCTGCATTGACAACGTTCTATCCCAGTAAGTTGCTTAATTTCTCTGTGCATGCTCTTAATTACCCATCGAAAGCCACACTCATCTTGTGCAGCTTTAGAAGATTTTTGAGTTTTGTTATTGGTAACAACATACTCAACTCTGTTGGTAGGAACAGTAAATTTAAACAAATTAACATGCTTATTTTTAGCAAAGCCTTTTATATGAATCTCTACTCCATGCCTGATCTCTTCATCTGAAAATGTCAACTCTTTTACAGCTTTATAAGGTTTAGAATCGTGTGTTTTACTAACGTTTCTATTGGCTTTAATAGGGGCATAATAATATTGAAAATTCAAGGACTAAGTAGAACAAAACCTATAAATTTTCTGCCCAAATTTCATTGGGGGTTTTATAACCAAAAATCTTTCTTGGCATGTTATTTAAAATCTCAGCAACATTGTCAAGAGCTCTTTGTGTAACGGTAGTAATATCTGTATTTTTAGGTAAAATTCTATGAATCATAGAATTCATTTTTTCCACTAATGCTTTTTGTCTAGGGCGGTATGGATCACAAAAGAAAGTTTGAAACCCAGATAGTCTATAAGCAAGATGCCCTACAAACTCTTTGCCATTATCCATAGTAATAGTCTTTCTAACACTACTTGGCAGCGTTTTGATCTTTTTTAAAAACCCAGTGGTAACTGTTTTAGCTCTTTTGGAGTTATTCAGCACTAAAATAATCTTTTGACTCTTTTTATCCACCAGCACACCGATATTCATACTTTGATTACCTTTATGAAATGTAAGATCTGCCTCAAAATGCCCTACTTCTAGCTTTTGCATTGCTATTGCATCACGCTGATGTATTGAGATCCTTTGTGGTATAATGATCCTTTGATGCCTTGTCCCCCTTTCTTGCCTTTTATATCTTTTAGACGGTAAATAGCTATATAACTTTAATTTAGCTGCAACTGGAGAAGTGTAGACAAATCTATATATACTTTCTGTACTGATACAACAAGCTGTATTTTTGTCCAGTTTTAACTTTCCGGCTATAGCATCCGGTTGAAAATTCAAGGACTAAGTAGAACAAAACCTATAAATTTTCTGCCCAAATTTCATTGGGGGTTTTATAACCAAAAATCTTTCTTGGCATGTTATTTAAAATCTCAGCAACATTGTCAAGACCTCTTTGTGTAACGGTTGTAATATCTGTATTTTTAGGTAAAATTCTATGAATCATAGAATTCATTTTTTTCACTAATGCTTTTTGTCTAGGGCGGTATGGATCACAAAAGACAAAACTTACGCTATGTTTGATATAATGCCCATGAATTAAGGGATATTATGAAGTGCTTCACTATAAAACATTGCTGTGTAATAAGAGTTTTTAGCATATTTGCTATAACATAGCGTAAGTTTTGAAGAAAGTTTGAAACCCAGATAGTCTATAGGCAACATGCCCCACAAACTCTTTGCCATTATCCATAGTAATAGTCTTTCTCACACTATTTGGAAGAGTTTTTATCTTTCTTAAAAAACCATTGGTAACTGTTGTAGCTCTCTTGGAGTTATTCAGCACTAAAATAATCTTTTGACTCTTCAAAACTTACGCTATGTTATAGCAAATATGCTAAAAACTTTTATTACACAGCAATGTTTTATAGTGAAGCACTTCATAATATCCCTTAATTCATGGGCATTATATCAAACATAGCGTAAGTTTTGTCTTTTTATCCACCAGTGCACCAATATTCATACTTTGATTACCTTTATGAAATGTAAGATCTGCCTCAAAATGCCCTACTTCTACCTTTTTCGTAGCTATTGCATCACGCTGATGTATTGAGATCCTTTGTGGTATAATGATCCTTTGACGCCTCTTCCCTCTTTCTTGCTTTTATATCTTTTAGAAGGTAAATAGCTATATAACTTTAATTTAGCTGCTACTGCAGAAGTGTAAACAAATCTATATATACTTTCTGTACTGATACACAAAGCTGTATTTTTGTCTAGTTTTAACTTTCCGGCTATAGCATCCGGCGACCATTTCTTGCGAATCATAGCATTTTTAATATAATCTAACAACATAGGGTTCTTTTCTATTTTTAATAACTCTTGCTGATACATCCTGTTTTCATATTTTTCCTGAGCAACACAAGGCATATACTTATCTTTTACCTTATTTCTTTTTAGCTCCATACTAATAGTGCTTTTAGACCTCGTAAGATGTTGTGCTATAGCATAAAAGTCATTAAGGTACTGACAGAGCGAGAGTATCATGTTATAGTAAGCAAATATTAACAAGCATGTAAAGAGATATGGCACGAGCATATGCAATAGAACTAAGACTAAGAGTTATAAAAGCTGTAGAAGCAGGGATACGAATAAGTAAGGTAAGTAAATTATTTAATGTAAGTCGTGATACTATATATAAATGGAAAAAATTAAAAGATAAGCAAGGTACTTTAGAAGCAGCAGCTGGTTATCAGAAAGGACATAGTCATAAGATAAAAGATTCAGAATCTTTTAAAGAATTTTTTAAAGCTAATATGAATAAAACATCAAAGGAGTTAGCAAAGCAATGGGGTAATATTGCATCTGTAACTATTTTAAGACAAATCAGAAAACTTGGCTATAGCTATAAAAAAACTCATTTTCATCCGAAAAGAGATATTAAATTAAGAAATGAATTTATAGCAAAGATACAAACCATCACAAAAGACAAATTAGTATATCTTGATGAATCTGGAATAGAGGATAATGCTTGCAAAGAGTATGGATGGAGCATTATAGGACAAAGGTGTTATGGAGAAAAGGTGTATCAACATAAATTTAGAATAAGCAAAACTTACGCTATGTTATAGCAAATATGCTAAAAACTTTTATTACACAGCAATGTTTTATAGTGAAGCACTTCATAATATCCCTTAATTCATGGGCATTATATCAAACATACGTAAGTTTTGTAAGTATGATAGCTGGTCTTTGTAATGGTAATCTTATTGCTCCTGTAATATTTGAAGGTAATTGTAATACAGAGGTCTTTAAAACTTATATTAGGGATGTATTAATTACAGAATTACAACCTGGGCAAACCGTTATTATGGATAACATTAATTTTCATAAAAATTCTAAAGTTAAAGAGTTCATTGAATCCGTTGGTTGTACCATATTGTATTTACCAACTTACTCTCCTGATTTAAATCCTATAGAGCATTACTGGTTTAAGATAAAAAATGAAATTAGGAAAGTTGTAGGAGATTTTGAAACATTTTATGATGCTGTTTTTAATACTATTAAATTGTCAGTATCTTAATGATTTATGCTATACTGTAAGAATGTAAAAAACGGAAAACCATTTAAATAATTTTAACCTAGAATATGCGAAAGAGATATAATATTGATGGTAGATAAGACAAACCTTAGCTTACAATAAAACTGGTTGGGACAGGGGCTCTTCCGAAGCCGAGGCTCTGATAAGTATAGTTTGTAAGTCAGCGAAATCCATCAGGGCCATTATAGTTAGTTGTACTAAAAATAGGCCGGATACATGACTACATTTGTTTTTTTCTTCAGTATTATTTTTTTCTTGCATTATTAGGTAGGTCCATACATGTTGGTTTTCCCGTCATTGCGAGGAAATTATGAAGTAATTGTACATACGCAATCTAGCTAAAAAATGCTGACTTATAGCATTTTTTATTATTTTTTCTGGATTGCCACGCTCATTTCATTCGCTCGCAATGACGGAAAAGCTGATCCATACGGGCAATGCCTTGTCACCTAGCTCACTTGTAGCGGGGTTTTATGTTGCAATTCATATCTAAAGGATACCTAAGGTACAAGCCGCAGTATGACATTAAAGGTTACTGGATTCTATGATGAAGTGCAGCTCGTTAGTAATATAGCTATAATAATTGTAAAATAAATTCTCATTATTCTCCTACGTAAACATCCTAACTATTGGAATATTTGATGGATCGAGTAGTTTTTTCATTTGCGAAAAAGCTTGCACAATATTTTCTACAGAACTATCAATAAATTTATCGGTATTAATATAATTTTCTGATTCATCTTGAATATAAAAAAGAATAGATGACACATAAACTGAAAGCAACAAGCCTCGCTTAGTATAATAATTATAATCAATCGATTTATCACCGGCATATTGCCAAATAATATCACAGCTATGGAATGCAACTTCTGTACCTTGAATAGGATTTAATGCAAAATATGTAGCATTCTTGCTATGAATAATAGGTAATACTGCTTTAATTCTAGTTTTTACTGCTAAGGATATTTTTTCTCTAATTTTATTTGGTACTTCATACTCATTTAAACTTTCTAACGTAATATTATCTAGATAGCTTTCAAAAAATTTTATTATTTCGGCTAATCCATCTGGAAAAAGTACTAAGCCATAACCCTTAGCAAAGCCGCATTTTTCTTCTGCTTCATTAATTATTTTGTCATTCCATTCATTAAATGGTAATAATTCTAATAATGATTGCATGAAGCTTATTTTCTTCGTGTAGTGTTCTTCTTGAATATTCATATTTTTAACCTTGACATTATAACTTATTATATAGATAATATAGCTTGTTACCAATATATATTTATTTTAAGGAGAGTAATTTTAGTGATACTAGTAAATGTTCACGCCGGTAATTGTGATAATACGCTTAAGAATTTTAAGAAGAAGCTACAAAGAGAGCTTTATTTTCGTAAAATGAAAGAACAGCGTTACTACGAACCAAAGTCAGCAAAACGTGTTCGTAAAGCACAAGAAGCAGCAAGAAGAAAAAGAAAGTTTGCTCGTAAAAGAATGTACGAAGATTAAAATTTCTAATTAGTTTCAGGTAAAATAAAAGGCAAGTTATTACTAAATAGCTTGCTTTTTTGTTATGTGTAATGTCATTGCGAGGAGATTACGAAGTAATTGACGAAGCAATCTCAGGAATTTTATACTATTTCATGAGATTGCCACGCTCCTTGCAGTCGCTCGCAATGACGACTCTCGATCCACACAACAAGCCTTACGTCGGAATGATATAAAAGCCACTTAATAATTCCAATTTTTCCTCGCAATGACAGAAAAATACACCCCCCCATAAATTAACGAGCCAATAATAATAACTAACGGCGTTAGAGGAAGATCGAAATAAAAAGAGACAGTAGCAGCACAGAAATTAATAAATAGCGAAATAAAAATTGATATTATAATCATCATACCAGGGCTGCCTACCATAAATCTTGCAATCATAGCAGGAATAAGTAACACAGCTGTCACCATAAGTACTCCAACTATTTTAATTGCAGAAAATACTGATACAGATAAAATAAGTAAAAATAGTAGTTCTATAATATTAACTTTTATGCCTTTAATTATGGCAATATCTCTGTTAATAATTATAAGAAGAATTTTATTATAAAAATATGCAATAAAACATATAATAGCTATAAGCATTATTGTTAGCACAATTAAATCATTAGAAGCTACAGATAAAATATCACCAAACAGTAAATTTACTATATTGTTTTGGGCAGAAGAAAAATAATTAATAATTAAAGCAATAGCTAGCATAGAGCTAGAAATTAAATTAATAACTGCATTTTTCTCAGAATTATTTTGGAAGATAAAAACAAAAATCGAAAAAAGAATTGCAACAATTAGTCCTGAATATATTAACGGAAAATGTGCGATAATACTAATGCTGACTGCAAGAAAGCTACTATGAGCAAGCCCGTCGCCGAAGTAAACATATCTTTTCCATAATGCTATGCAGCCAATGGGAGCAAATATGCAGCTAATTAAAATTAGGGCTAGTATTATTAGTACCATATAAGTATATTATAACTATGTCTTCAGTTAATAAAAACGAATTAGAAAAATTTGAGAAAATCTCTCATAGTTGGTGGAATAAGGATGGGGAATTCGGTATTTTACACCGCATAAATCCTATTCGCCTTAACTATATAATAGAGAAGATAAAATCGCATTACAACGATATTTCTGATTTGGAAATATTAGATGTAGGTTGTGGTGGCGGTTTAATTGCTACTAATCTTGCAATGCAAGGTTTAAATGTTACGGCTATTGATGCTTTGCAAAGTAATATCGATACTGCTTTGGCTTATGCCACAGAAAATAATATTAAGGTAAATTATTTAAAAAGCACTATAGAAGAATTAGAAAACGATAAGCAATATGATGTAGTGATTTGCATTGAAGTTATCGAGCATGTGGAAAATGTTCAAGGATTTATGCTTAATTTAGTAAAGCGTATTAAGCCAAAAGGTATGGCTATAATTTCTACGATTAACCGCACCAAAAAAGCTTATTTACTTGGGATAATAGCAGCTGAGTATATACTCGGATGGGTGCCAAAAAATACCCATGATTATAGTAAGTTTCTAAAACCATCTGAAATTTATGAGATGCTAGAAAATACCAATATAGAAATTGAGGAAATAAAAGGCTTGGTGTATAATTTAGCTAAAGATGAATGGCATTTAAGTGATGATGATATAGAGGTAAACTATTTTGTATATTTGAAGAAAAATGATAACCCGTCATTGCGAGGAGCGTAGCGACGAAGCAATCTCATTAAACATCCTGAGATTGTGCACGTACAAAACTTATAGTTTCTTCTCGCAATGACATCTATGTATAAATAAATGACTAACAACGTAATTACTAGATTTGCTCCGTCACCGACGGGGTTTTTACATATAGGTTCAGCAAGAACGGCTTTATTCAACTATTTATTTGCTAAGCATAATAACGGCAAATTCTTATTACGTATTGAAGATACTGATAAAGAAAGATCAACAGAAGCAGCGGTAGAAGCCATATTTTCAGGACTAAAATGGCTAGGGCTGAATTGGGATGGTGAAGCCGTATTTCAATCTAAACGCAATGATCTTTACAAGCAAGCAGCGTTAAAGTTACTTGCAGAGGGTAAGGCATATTATTGTTTTACGCCTCAGGAAGAAATAGAAAAACAACGGCAAGAAGCTCTAGAAAATAAGAAGCATTTTATTTTTAATAGTAGGTGGCGTGATAAAACTCCTAATACTTACCCAAAAGATATAAAGCCAGTTATACGTTTAAAAACTCCGAGATCAGGCAGCATAACAATTCATGATACACTGCAAGGTGATGTAGTAATTGAGAACTCCCACATTGATGATATGGTACTATTACGTAGTGACGGCACTGCTACTTACATGTTAGCCGTGGTGGTGGATGATCACGATATGGGCATAACTCATATTATTAGAGGTGATGATCATTTAACGAATGCTGCAAGGCAAATCGCTATATATAACGCTTTTGGTTACCATGTTCCAAGCATGACTCATATACCGCTAATTCATGGAGCAGATGGTGCTAAATTGTCTAAAAGGCATGGGGCTTTAGGTGTTGAAACTTATAAGGATATGGGATATTTACCGGAAAGCTTATGTAATTATTTGTTGCGACTTGGTTGGAGTCATGGAGATGATGAGATTATTCCAATGGATCAAGCTATCGAATGGTTTAACCTAGATTCACTCGGTAAATCACCTGCAAAGCTTGATTTTACTAAAATGAATAGTTTAAATAGCCATTATTTAAGAATGCTTGATGAAGATAGTTTAATTGCTAAAATTTTAGAGATATTAAATCGAAATTATAAGATTAGTGAGCAGGAAGTAAATTATATAAAACGTGGTCTACAAGGTTTATTAGTTAGAAGAGAAACCTTACTAGATTTAGCAAATCTTGCCAAAATTTATCTAATAAATACTCCGATTATTTATGAAGAGGAGGCAAAAGAAATAATAGCAAATTGTGATAAAAATTTGCTTAGTAATGTTATAGAAAGCTTAGAAAAACTTGAGCGGTTTGATAAAGAATCAGTGCAGTCTGAATTTAAGAAAATAGCAACAGAAAATAGTTTAAAGCTAAATGAAGTTATGAAACCTGTGAGAGCTTTAATTACAGGTATGGTTGGATCACCTAGCATATTTGAAATTGCTGAAATTTTAGGGAAAGAAAATATTTTAAAAAGGTTAAAAGTAAAATGAAAAATTACATACAGAAAATTATATTTGTTTGTAGCGGGTTATTTGTAATAGCTGGGGTTTTTGTATTATTTAGGGTGGAAAATGTTAATGCTTCAACAGCACCTAAAAAATATGGAGCTTGGAATCTAAACTGTAATGTTAATAATGCACAAAAACAAATTTGCTTTTTATCACAACAAATTAATAATACGGAAAAAGATAAAGAGACAGAAATATTAGCAATGTACCATATTGGTTATTTCAATAGTGAACAAAGCAAAAAAGAATTAAAGCTAATTGAAGTACTACCGCCAAATGTTCAAATTCCTGCCGGCACAGCTATTAATAGTGGCGAGAAAAATATTGCACCAGGAAAATATATAAATTGTACGATAAATAGTTCCCAAGCTATAGCTACTATTACAAAAGATGATATTGAAATGATTTTATCAAATGATAATTATTTAGAGTTTATAACGGCTGATGGTAAACAAGCTAAAATTACATTTATAAAACATGGTTTGAAAGAGGGACTAAAGGTTTTAGAGAGATAAATATTTGATTTATCTGTACTTTATCTGCATAATATAATAATGAACTATGTAGATAAAATGCCGTTATTATGCAGATAAATCTAAAATTTAAACCAAACTATAACATTTACTATTGAAATTTTATTATCTTAAAAATCTGTTATAAAAGTTGAAAATTTATTTATTTATTAAAAGTTTAGGTTGTACTATAGCCTAATTTATGCTAGTTTACCGCATTTGGTTAACTAATAAATTAATAATATGATAAAGTTTTTTAATTTTTTAAAAAAATTCTTTTCTAAGAACAATACACGCTACAATAATTCATCTATTAACTACCACGATGAATTATTTAAAGATAATAATTTTGAAATTTATGAATATCATGAAATTCCATTAAATACTGATTGTTACCTAATGGATGCAAAATATATGCATCAATATGAACAAAATATTTTAAGATATTTTCAAGATTATCATCATGGTAAAAACTATAAACTTATCGGTTTTATTGTTTCTGTAGAAGTAGTGGAGATTAATAACTATAAATTGGTTTCCTGATTCTATAAGTAGATTTCATGGTGTTACAATTAATTTACCAAAAAAAGAAATCATAAAATGTGTTGGTTCTTGGAATTATGATGAGAAACCTCATATTTTTGTTAGAGGAAATTGGTTGGAACATTTGCGTATTAGATATCATTCTATTTTTGGAATGGTTGATGCTATAAATGTAAAAAATGCCTTACGAGAGGAAAAAATTACTTTGGATCAACTTCTGAAGCTTAGAAAAGGAATGGCCCTGTTGCAAATAGGAAATATTAGTATATAAGAATAGGGAATAAATTGTTATAGATAAGCTTTATGAATTTTTTTAAGAGACGTCATTTTAAATACGATATAATAATATGGGCAGTAAGGTGGTACTGTAAGTACGGTATTAGCTATCGAGATTTAGAAGAGATGTTAGAGGAAAGAGGTGTAGAGGTAGATCACTCTACAATTTACCGTTGGGTTCAGTATTATGCCCCAAAGATATTAGATGTAAAACACTACACTTGACCTGACAGACAGAGATTGATTAAGCAGCAAGAGAGCTGTCAGATAAGTAAGAATTAATAGACTTATCTTTAGCAATTTTGATGCTATCCTTGAAAGTTTGCATAGGGGTTTTTCCATAACAAAACTTTCCAGAATGAGGTCTTGCGTTGTTATATTTGTTTAAATATTGATCTAAGTCAATCTGTAAATCCTCTAATGAGTTATAAATCTTCTTACGGAATGCAATATCATAAAACTCATCTTTTAAAGTTCTATGTAATCTTTCGCATATTCCATTAGTTTGAGGAGATCTAGCTTTAGTTTTAGTGTGATCAGTATTTTCAATAGCCAAATATAACTCAAAAGCATGATTTTCTACCTTTCCACAATATTCTGTTCCCCTATCTGTTAGGATTCTCAGTAGCGGTACTTCATGATTATTAAAGAACGGTATTACTTTGTCGTTTAAAATATCAGCAGATGTTATTGCGGTCTTATCAGTATAAAGTTTACAGATAGCAACTCTAGAATAAGTATCAATAAATGTTTGTTGATAGATTCTACCTACACCTTTCATATTACCTACATAATATGTATCTTGTGAACCAAGATACCCTGGATGCTGCGTATCTATTTCACCATGTGCTTCTTTAGTTTGTTTTGCTTTTTCTAGAGCAGCTAGTTGCTCTTCTGTAAGCAAGATACCATCCTGTGCAGATTTAGCTTCTAAAGCTTTGAGTCTTTTCTTTAAAGTCTCGAGATCATTGCGTAGCCAAATAGAGAACGTACCCCACTGGATGATACTATAATACCCTGTTTCAACAAAACTTACGCTATGTTTGGTTCTAAATATCGTAAAGATGGAGAACGCAGCTGTTGTTGCATATAGTCATCTAAAAGCCCTAACTTTATTTGGTAAACCGTTTTACCGATTGTATTTGCAGTCCTTTTGAGAAATGCCCAAACTAAAAATGCCCAACTAATATGATTACGTTGAAGACGCTGTTTCCTGCATTGACAACGTTCTATCCCAGTAAGTTGCTTAATTTCTCTGTGCATGCTCTCAATTACCCATCGAAAGCCACACTCATCTTGTGCAGCTTTAGAAGATTTGTGAGTTTTGTTATTGGTAACAACATACTCAACTCTGTTGGTAGAAACAGTAAATTTAAACAAATTAACATGCTTATTTTTAGCAAAGCCTTTTATATGAATCTCTACTCCATGCCTGATCTTTTCATCTGAAAATGTCAACTCTTTTACAGCTTTATAAGGTTTAGAATCGTGCGTTTTACTAACGTTTCTATTGGCTTTAATAGGGGCATAATAATATTTCCCCAGAGAGTCAACATGTTGCATAATTTTGTGTGTAGAATACCATGTGTCAAAAAGTACTGTTTGAAAAGGAATCTTCTTGCTATAAACAGCATTATTTAACATGTTTAATAGGTGTTCTAGTTTTGTTGCTCCATCATGATCAGGTGCAAAAATTCGATAATCTATTACCCAAAACTTATTAATATCAGGGTTATAATATATCAGACTCACTACTCCTATACCTTTAGTAACTCTACCTGTAGCTCCACTGTACTGCGATCTTGCAATTTCTATTTGCTTCGTATTCCTTTTATTTAAAACCGTATCATCAAATATTGTATATCCATTAGATGAAAAAATAACATCATTCTTGATGTGTTCCCATAACAAAGAAGGTGTATATTTTTCATTCCTTAAAAATCTATTAATAACATCATGACTACATTTCTTTGCATGTTCAGCGTAGTAGGTTAAACTATAATTCTTTTGGCTAACTATTAAAAATTGACAATAATCTGTCCTATTAATTGGTATTGCTTGCAACTTTATCCTCTTTGACATGTTTAATTATTTTTACAATAATTTATCACTTTTTTACTCATAGCGTAAGTTTTGTCAATAACTCTTGGCTCGCACGAAGCTGACCAAGAGCAGGATTTTCTATAGCAAGATTTATTACTGCTTGTTCTATATGTTCTGATACACGATTCTTAAGTATAGGTTTCTTACGACTTATATCTGTAAGTGCAGCTTCTACTCCTGTCTCATACAGTTCTTTAAATCTCTTTTGGGTATATTCCCCGCCGCTTGCGGCGTAATATGGCGGAATGAGCAAATATATACATAAAAGTCATAATGTTACGGTACTGCTGTATCACATGGTATTTCCAGCAAAATATCGCCGAGCAGTGTTTGACGTATCAGTTGATCAAGTATTACGAGAAATATGTTTAGAGATAGAAAAGAGATATCAAATAAAATTTTTAGAAATAGGGGTTGATGAAGATCATGTCCATTTTTTGGTACAATCTGTACCAACCTATAGCGTAACAAAAATAGTAACAACAATTAAAAGTGTTACAGCTCGTCAAATATTTAGACAGTGTCCACAGGTAAAGAAACAATTATGGGGTGGAGAATTTTGGACTGATGGATATTTTACGAGTACGGTAGGTAAGCATGGAAATGAGAATATGATAGGAAAATACGTAAAAAACCAAGGCAAGGAATATCAGAAACTGCATGAGGATCATCAGCTAGCTTTCTTCTAAAATACCCCGCTGCTTGCGGCGGGGATTACTTTTATTCGGTAAAAGCTATCTCTTGAATAGCCCATTACTTTACACGCAGTGCCTAACACTGCCTAGTTGTTTTGCAAGTTCTAATAATCCTAATTTAGGTTTGATTATTTTTTGATCATAGTTTGACATATTTTTCCTATTAATTGATTTTTATATTTAGTTTATGGATATGATATATAACTTCTCAGTTATCTACATACCCACAAACTCATCTAATTTCAATCTTAATATGTCAGATCAAATCTGAATATGCAACGACAGTTTTCTTTGCCGGTTATGGTGGTAGTGTATTGCTCATCCCAATCTCCTTGTTATCTGTTGTATTACTTCAGTTTTAAATTGTTTGAATGTTGTCATCCCTCATTCTTATTAGGATTTAAATCATAATTAAGCATTATAAATAACTCATTTAGAGCATCTTTAGAAGAATAATTCTTATTGCCTTCGTAATGTGTTGTAGCAACTAATTCCTTTATCACTGCCCTTATTGATAACCATACAATTAAATTATCATGTTTTTGCCTATTATAATGTATTGATATCCTTTCAAATTCAGGATAATTAGCTATATCTTCTTCTTCAACATATGGCATGAACATTGCTAATGATTCATTCACCATTGCTTTATCTGGAGAGCTGGCTAATATTTCTTTTCCTACTGCATCATTTAGATTTATCACATGATTAATATTATGAATATTACTATCAAGAAAAATATGATCAAAATTCTGATCTAATAGTTCTTGTATCTCTTGGCTATTCTGGATTACAGTTAGTTTATTAGAATGAGCAAAACTAGTAATTTCCATAATGGTTGGGGGTATGTGCTTTCCTAAAAAATCTATTATGCATACTGCTCTTTGTAACGATTTTAAGTCTAAGTGTAATATAGAGCCTTGCTTAATACATCCAGTTGCTAAGACTACGGGATAACACTCTTCTGGTACATCTTGATAATGTACCTCTAAATTCAAGTTTTTAGCTTCTTTATAATACAATAATACAAAATGCTTTTTACTCTCAAATCCTATACACTTTAGCTTTTTTAAAGCCCTGACTAATATAGCATAAGTCATTAAGGTACTGACAGAGCGAGAGTATCATGTTATAGTAAGCAAATATTAACAAGCATGTAAAGAGATATGGCACGAGCATATGCAATAGAACTAAGACTAAGAGTTATAAAAGCTGTAGAAGCAGGGATACGAATAAGTAAGGTAAGTAAATTATTTAATGTAAGTCGTGATACTATATATAAATGGAAAAAATTAAAAGATAAGCAAGGTACTTTAGAAGCAGCAACTGGTTATCAGAAAGGACATAGTCATAAGATAAAAGATTCAGAATCTTTTAAAGAATTTTTTAAAGCTAATATGAATAAAACATCAAAGGAGTTAGCAAAGCAATGGGGTAATATTGCATCTGTAACTATTTTAAGACAAATCAGAAAACTTGGCTATAGCTATAAAAAAACTCATTTTCATCTGAAAAGAGATAATAAAAGTAATCCCCGCCGCAAGCAGCGGGGTATTTTAGAAGAAAGCTAGCTGATGATCCTCATGCAGTTTCTGATATTCCTTGCCTTGGTTTTTTACGTATTTTCCTATCATATTCTCATTTCAATGCTTACCTACCGTACTCGTAAAATATCCATCAGTCCAAAATTCTCCACCCCATAATTGTTTCTTTACCTGTGGACACTGTCTAAATATTTGACGAGCTGTAACACTTTTAATTGTTGTTACTATTTTTGTTACGCTATAGGTTGGTACAGATTGTACCAAAAAATGGACATGATCTTCATCAACCCCTATTTCTAAAAATTTTATTTGATATCTCTTTTCTATCTCTAAACATATTTCTCGTAATACTTGATCAACTGATACGTCAAACACTGCTCGGCGATATTTTGCTGGAAATACCATGTAGCAGTACCGTAACATTATGACTTTTATGTATATATTTGCTCATTCCGCCATATTACGCCGCAAGCGGCGGGGAATATACCCAAAAGAGATTAAATTAAGAAATGAATTTATAGCAAAGATACAAACCATCACAAAAGACAAATTAGTATATCTTGATGAATCTGGAATAGAGGATAATGCTTGCAAAGAGTATGGATGGAGCATTATAGGACAAAGGTGTTATGGAGAAAAGGTGTATCAACATAAATTTAGAATAAGTATGATAGCTGGTCTTTGTAATGGTAATCTTATTGCTCCTGTAATATTTGAAGGTAATTGTAATACAGAGGTCTTTAAAACTTATATTAGGGATGTATTAATTACAGAATTACAACCTGGGCAAACCGTTATTATGGATAACATTAATTTTCATAAAAATTCTAAAGTTAAAGAGTTAATTGAATCCGTTGGTTGTACCATATTGTATTTACCAACTTACTCTCCTGATTTAAATCCTATAGAGCATTACTGGTTTAAGATAAAAAATGAAATTAGGAAAGTTGTAGGAGATTTTGAAACATTTTATGATGCTGTTTTTAATACTATTAAATTGTCAGTATCTTAATGATTTATGCTATAAATCTTCATTGTGGACCTTATAATATAATCTAGCAGGCATCATTGGCTCATTGGTAGTAGTATAGATTACTGTATCATTATGATCATTAATACAATTAGTTATCATACTATTTATTATCCTCTACTTGTTTTAGTAATGCACTTTTTCTTCTATAACTATCTGATTGAATTTCTAAAATTGTAGCATGATGAATGAGCCTATCAATCGCTGCTACAGTCATAGAATTAGTAGTAAAAATGCTATCCCACTGACTAAAAGGTTGGTTAGCAGTTACAATCATACTACCAGATTCATATCGTTGAGCAATCAACTCAAACAATACATGTGTTTCTCCTTCATCTTTACGTACATAACCAATATCATCAAGGATAATAACATCATACTTATCTAATTTGGTCAGTTCATTTGGTAATCTATACTCTTTACGTGCAGCTTGTAAAAGCTGTACTAGTTTAGTAGTAGATATAAATAATACCTTAACATGTTTCTCCACTAAAGCATATCCTATTGCAGCCGCTAAGTGACTTTTGCCTACTCCAGACGGACCGAAGATTAAAAGATTTTCTGATCTCTTTATCCAGGCAGTATTAAAAGCTAATTCCTCTATCTTAGCTTTATTCAGTGGCTGTACTTGGCTAAAATCAAAAGTGGTTAAAGATTTACCAGGTGGTAAGTGTGCTTTCCTAAGATAAGCTTGTACTTTTTTCCTATGACGTGTCTCTACCTCCTGTTCTAAAAGAATAGAAAACAGTTTATTATAACTCCATCCTTCAATTTGTGCCTTCTCTAAAAAGTTTTCCCATGTCTCAAGTATAGTCAATAATCCTAATTCTTTTAGAAGAATTGGTAAAGTTGCAGAATCATGCATAACAACCTCCTACAGCAAACACAGATAAAAGATGATCATATGTTTGTAGCGAATGTTGTGTTACTCCTATAGGTGGTAATAATGGATTATTACTACAAGATTGAAAACGTATTTGCAATAAACTCAAAGAAGGTATCTGACCTTTAGAAAGAGATGACAGCACCAATTCTCCTAGTGCCAGTTCACAATCATAATCAGCAGCTAACTTTAAAATACCTACCATTAATTTATTCGCATGCTTTGGCTTACAATGCTGATTAATCAAATTCCAAATGTTTTTATATGTCTCATTTGGTAAAATATCATCCCGTAGAATAGAACCACGAAATGCTCCAGACTTCTTTATCAAAGCATTTACTAAATGGCGGTAATTAATACATCTAGATCTTTGCCATTTTTTATTTTTATCAACTCTTACTTTTGCTAGATTTAATACATGATCAGCACCTAAATAACATGCAAGATAACTATCATAAATATGAATCTTCAGTTGCTGACCAATCAAACGTGATGGTACAGTATACATAACTTTTTGTACCGATATAGTACTAGACGTTGTTACCCTTGCAGTGATCTCAGTAAAATCAATCGTTCTTTTTTGAGGTAGTAATTGTAAATAAGGTCGCTCAATATTAAGTTGTGCTTCATGACGGTTATTGTGTTTTTGAACTATCACATCTATAAAATCTTGATATTCTTCAACTGATTTAAAATCATATGAACCACGGAGTAAAAGAGCTTGTTCTAACCTTCTTTTGAGATGCCCATGTGCTGCTTCAACACTGCCATGTTCATGTCCTTTACCTCGATTATTTCTGGTAGCAATCATACCATAATGGATACATATTGCTTCATAACTTTTAGTTATATCTTCTTCACTATTTGAATAGAGATTTTTAAAAGCTGCTGATAAACTATCTGTTCTATGCTCACGTGGGCAGCCACCTAACTTCCATAAAGCATCCTGTAGTGATTGAGATAAAGCAGTAAAGCTCTCTCCACCTTGAATAATTTTCATAAAAGACCAATTGCTATAAGCTAAGCGAAAGTGATATAAAATATGCTGAAATACCTGACCTTTAATTGTAATATTAATACCTTTTAAGACAGTGAAATCTGATAAACATTGATGTCCCGGTTCATGTAACTGACGAAAAACAATTTCTTTCTCCGGACCATGTAGTGCTTTCCACTTACTAACACGTCTTTGCATAGTTCTTAATATACTATCCGGATATTCTCCAGGATGATGATCCTGTAGATATTCTAATAATGTTAATGATGTTAAATGTGGTATTTGTTCTAATAAAGGCACTATAATTGGTTCCCACACTTTGTCTAAAGGATCATTAATACGTTTAGAAACTTTTTTATATTGTTTTTGTGGTAGCCCTCTTCTTTCTATATTTCTAGCAGTACGTTCTGAAAATCCTGCTTTAGCTGATGCAATAACTTGGTTTAAACCTGCTTTTCTTAATGTCATATATACCTTTACTTGTTGGTGTGTTATTCTTTTCCCAGACATCTTTGCAACTAATTAATTTGTTTAGATGTCTATTTTATTATCGGCAAAGAAAACTGTCACCCCTCGGCAATAATATCTGTCATTGCATACACAATACCTATTTGCAACAGTGCCTATCATTTTATGATAGCGATAATTATATTATTTTAGAAGCTTTATTTAAATGTGGTATTAGTGTTAATATCCAAGATAATAAAGATAATACTGCTTTACATTATGCAATATGTAATATTTATTTTATAAGAGAATTAATAACTTATAAAGCTAATCCTTTTGTTTTAAATAAAGCTGGTTTTTCTAGTTTAGACTATTTAAATACGGAAGATTATAATTTAAAGAAAGTAATCATAGACTTTTTATATTGTAAATATCTTGATTTTGCAAAGTTAGTTGAGGATAAAATAATGTTGCTAGGCGATAATGAAACATTAGAAAACATAGATGATAATGCATAAAAATTATTTTGAACAAATAAAAAGACTCCCTCTTACTTTAATTCTACTTATTAGCCTAATTTGTTCTATTGGGTTTATTGTCCTTTATTCTGCTGCAAACAGCAGCCTACAACCTTGGGCACTTAAACAAATTGTGAATTTTTGTATATTCATGCCTATAGCTATAATCATTGCTTTAATTGATTTACGGATTATCTTTAGATTATCTTATATTTTCTATTTTTGCGTACTCGCTTTATTAATTGCCGTAGAGCTTTTTGGCTCAACAGCAATGGGCGGAAAAAGATGGATAGATATTGGGATAGTAAAGCTGCAACCTTCCGAGCCGATAAAAATTGCCATAGTATTGATGTTAGCCCGATATTTTCACTCACTAACAGTTGATGACCTAAGTAAACTTCATAAAATAATTATACCAATTATAGGAGTGTTAGTTCCAGCTTTTTTAATAATTAGAGAACCCGATCTTGGTACAGGCATGATTACCTTAATTGTCTCTAGTATTATATTTTTTGCAGTAGGTTTTAGAATAAAATATTTTATAATACTTGGAGTTACAGCCCTTGTTAGCTTACCTATCGCTTGGAATATGATGTATGATTACCAAAAAAAACGTGTGATGGTTTTTTTAGATCCTGAACAAGACCCGCTAGGTGCTAGCTATAATATTATACAATCTAAAATCGCTATAGGCTCAGGGGGGTTCTTTGGTCTTGGGTTAAATCAAGGCAGTCAAAGTCATTTAGATTTCTTGCCCGAACACCAAACCGATTTTATTTTTGCTACTTTTGCTGAAGAATTTGGCTTTTTAGGCGGTATGTTTTTGCTTATATTATATTTCTCACTTATAACTCTTTCCTTATTAATTGGCGTCAATTGCCGCACTGTTTTTAGCAAATTAATGGTCATAGGTATAACCGCCACACTATTTAGTCATGTATTTATCAATATGGCTATGGTTATGGGATTAGTACCTGTAGTAGGGGTGCCACTGCCATTTATTTCTTATGGCGGTACAATGATGGCATCAATGTTGATGGGCTTTGGGCTTGTTATGAACGCTCAAGTAAATGGGCACACTAACTTAACGAATATATGAGAGTTTAATTTGACTATTATAATGAGCATGTTATAATAGTCATGACCAAATTAACATACTCGTTATAATAGTCACAAATATATTGGACAGTTAGTAGACAAGTATATATGAAAAGAATTTATGAATCAGTTATAAAAGATCATCTACAAGAAAATAGACAAATGGTCTTTATAGAAGGAGCACGTCAAGTTGGTAAAACTACTTTAGCCAAGAAAGTAATAGATAAAAATTATTATTTGAATTGGGATGACGAAAAAGCTCGTGTGCGAATTCTAAAAGGAATAGAAGCTATAGCAGATTTTATCAATTTACATATTCCGGATCAAAATAATCCTACTATTATCTTTGATGAGTTACATAAATTTTCAAAATGGCAAACTTTTTTAAAAGGATTTTTCGATATTTATGATGAACAAGTTCACATTATAGTTACTGGTAGCTCGAAGCTAGGAGTATATAAAAAAGGTGGTGATAGTATGATGGGGAGATACTTTCCCTATCGTATGCATCCTTTATCAGTTGCTGAAGTAATAGAAAATTTTAATACCAAAGAGACAAACTTACCCAAGAAAATATCCCCAGAGCAATTTGAATCCTTATTTAAATTTGGTGGTTTTCCTGATCCATATCTTAAAGGGTCTTTTACATTTTGGAATAGATGGAAGAGAACTAAAAATACTCAACTTTTTAGAGAAGATATTAGAGAATTAACCCAAATTCAAGAATTATCTCAAATGGAAGTCTTGGGAAATTTTTTAACTCATTCTATAGGAGGACTAACATCTTATAACTCTCTTGCAAACAAAATTAAAGTATCAATTCCAACTATCACTAGATGGCTTGAGTCTTTTGAATCGTTTTTTTATAGTTATCGTATTTATCCGTGGTCAAATAACATCCCGAGAAGCTTAATAAAAGAACCTAAAATATATTTATGGGATTGGTCACTTATAGAAGATATAGGAGCAAAATATGAAAATTTTATCGCTAGTCATTTATTAAAATTTTGTCATTTTTGGAGCGACTTAGGATTTGATGAATATGAATTATATTTTGTTAGAGATAAACAAAAAAAAGAAGTAGATTTTTTAGTAACAAAAGGTAAAAAACCATGGATGTTAGTTGAAGCTAAAACCTCTCCAAACCAAGAATTAAGTCCTAATTTAAAATATTTTCAAGAACATTTAAATTGTCCTTTTGCATTTCAAGTAGTGCTGAATATGGAATATAAGGACATTGATTGCTTTAGTTATAATCATCCTGTAATTATACCAGCAAAAACTTTCTTATCACAACTAATCTAAATAAATTTTTTACAACCACTTCTTCTTTTTAAAATATTTATAGGTAATCGCTATAGACATGACCATTAAAAACAATGCTATAGGGTAGCCATAAGGTGATTGAAGCTCAGGCATCATAGTAAAATTCATGCCATAAATACTAGCTATTAAAGTAGGTGGCAGGAAAAATATAGTTACTAATGAGAAAAGTTTAACCATATTATTTTGCTCAATAGCAATCATACCAAGTGCTGCATCTAAGGTTCTTGCGATCTCGCTAGATATAAATTGTGAAAAGTTAATTATTGAATCTACGTCACGAAGTAGAGTATCTAACAAATCTTTGGATGCTTTATTTTGACTTATTTGCGGAGATTTTAAGATATACTGAATCACCATTGTAAGCGAAAATAAACATTCACGACTTTTTGAAAGTAAATCACCTTTCTGCCCTATTTTCTTTAATATTCTTTTATGGTCTATTCGTAAATCATTTAAATTATTATCAAGTATCAAACGCCCATAATCATCAATATCCATACTAACAGATTGCACAACATTTGACAAACCTGTTACCATATTACGAAGTAACATAAACAACATATGCTCTGCTGTATATTTATACGTCAATTGTTTAGCAAATTTATTAATACAATCATTAAACGATGTTAATTCCACATAACGAACAGTTATTAAATAAGATTTATGTAAGATAAATACTATAGAATGTGTTTCTGGAAATTTCTTCTCTTTATTAATAAGCTCTGTAATAGTTAAATATAACGCATCATTTTCCGTATATAATCTTTCTGAAATCTCAATTTGAGATATATCTTTTAACGATGGTATATCTATATTTAATGAATTCTTTATCTCTTCTCTTTCTTCATTTGTAATATTAAATAAATCAATCCATAAAGTTGATTCATTAACAATATACCCTTCTTTTTTTACTATAGCATTATTTTCTTTTAAATATGTGGTGATCATAAACCTTAAGTAACAAATTTTATTATCAAGATTAGCAAAATTCTATTTTTAAAGCAACTTAAAGCTATTATTCATGGCTACTCTCTTCTTTTACTATAGTAAAAAATATGGCACTGTTACAAATAGGTATTGTGGGTGTATTTTGGGCCCTGTTGCAAATAGGAAATATTAGTATATAAGAATAGGGAATAAATTGTTATAGATAAGCTTTATGAATTTTTTTAAGAGACGTCATTTTGTCAACAACGGACGAAAAGTGATACAGATTTTTTCGTATTGCCGGTTGAAAATTGCTACAGTACTATAAAAAATTAACTTATATTCAAATCATATCATAATTCCCTCCTGTTTTTTAATTATTTCCGTTGGTAGAAAGCCCGCTTTCTTTTTATCCTTGAGCCTAAAACTGTCACCTTTAATATTGAGTATGGTGGAGTGATGAAGCAGACGATCAAGGATAGCAGCCGTAAGTGCACTATCCTGAGCCAAACTGGTTGCCATTGCCCAAAAGGTAGGTTGCTTGTAAGTATTACGCTACCCTTTTCATAACGCTTTGCTATAACCTGAAACAACAGACTGGCTTGCTCCTGCTTTAAAGGAAGATATCCAAATTCGTCTATTATAAGTAACTTATATGGCATTATTACTCTTTTTAAATATGGAATTTAGGTTTCCTTGATTTAATCCGGTGAAAATGCAAGGACTAAGTAGAACAAAACCTATAAATTTTCTGCCCAAATTTCATTGGGGGTTTTATAACCAAAAATCTTTCTTGGCATGTTATTTAAAATCTCAGCAACATTGTCAAGACCTCTTTGTGTAACGGTAGTAATATCTGTATTTTTAGGTAAAATTCTATGAATCATAGAATTCATTTTTTCCACTAATGCTTTTTGTCTAGGGCGGTATGGATCATAAAAGAAAGTTTGAAACCCAGATAGTCTATAGGCAACATGCCCCACAAACTCTTTGCCATTATCCATAGTAATAGTCTTTCTCACACTATTTGGAAGAGTTTTTATCTTTCTTAAAAAACCATTGGTAACTGTTGTAGCTCTCTTGGAGTTATTCAGCACTAAAATAATCTTTTGACTCTTTTTATCCACCAGTGCACCAATATTCATACTTTGATTACCTTTATGAAATGTAAGATCTGCCTCAAAATTCCCTACTTCTACCTTTTTCGTAGCTATTGCATCACGCTGATGTATTGAGATCCTTTGTGGTATAATGATCCTTTGACGCCTCTTCCCTCTTTCTTGCCTTTTATATCTTTTAGAAGGTAAATAGCTATATAACTTTAATTTAGCTGCTACTGCAGAAGTGTAAACAAATCTATATATACTTTCTGTACTGATACACAAAGCTGTATTTTTGTCTAGTTTTAACTTTCCGGCTATAGCATCCGGCGACCATTTCTTGCGAATCATAGCATTTTTAATCTCTTTTGGGTATATTCCCCGCCGCTTGCGGCGTAATATGGCGGAATGAGCAAATATATACATAAAAGTCATAATGTTACGGTACTGCTGTATCACATGGTATTTCCAGCAAAATATCGCCGAGCAGTGTTTGACGTATCAGTTGATCAAGTATTACGAGAAATATGTTTAGAGATAGAAAAGAGATATCAAATAAAATTTTTAGAAATAGGGGTTGATGAAGATCATGTCCATTTTTTGGTACAATCTGTACCAACCTATAGCGTAACAAAAATAGTAACAACAATTAAAAGTGTTACAGCTCGTCAAATATTTAGACAGTGTCCACAGGTAAAGAAACAATTATGGGGTGGAGAATTTTGGACTGATGGATATTTACGAGTACGGTAGGTAAGCATGGAAATGAGAATATGATAGGAAAATACGTAAAAAACCAAGGCAAGGAATATCAGAAACTGCATGAGGATCATCAGCTAGCTTTCTTCTAAAATACCCCGCTGCTTGCGGCGGGGATTACTTTTATTATAATCTAACAACATAGGGTTCTTTTCTATTTTTAATAACTCTTGCTGATACATCCTGTTTTCATATTTTTCCTGAGCAACACAAGGCATATACTTATCTTTTACCTTATTTCTTTTTAGCTCCATACTAATAGCGCTTTTAGACCTCGTAAGATGTTGTGCTATCTTATTAATACTGACTCCTAGGTCATACATTCTTTTTATCTCATATCTCTCTTCTCGAGATAAGTGTCTATATTTTCTGTTCATCATTACCTATTTAAAATCTTATTATTTTAAATAGGTTCTGTTCTACTTACTTATAGTATTTTCAATAATAATAACGATTTATAATTATTTATTTTTATAATATTTTTAGATATCAACTCCTTAACAATTCATTAATACTTACTTTAGCTCTCGTATTTTTATCAACCTGTTTTACGATAACAGCACAATAAAGTCCTGGTTTATCTGCTTCTTTATTAGGTAATACCCCTGGCACTACTACAGAGTAGGGAGGTACTCTGCCATAGATAATCTCACCACTATCTCTATAAACTATTTTTGTAGAAGCTCCGATAAAGACACTCATACTAACTACCGCTCCTTCTTCTACTATAACTCCTTCAGCAATTTCCGATCTTGCCCCAATAAAACAATTATCTTCAATAATAACAGGCTTTGCTTGCAGCGGTTCTAACACCCCGCCAATTCCAGTACCGCCTGAAATATGGCAATTTTTGCCGATTTGAGCACATGAACCAATAGTAGCCCATGTATCAATCATTGTTCCCTCATCTATATAAGCACCGATATTGATAAAAGATGGCATAATAACAACGTTTTTAGCAATATATGTGCCGGTTCTAGCAAAAGATCCTGGAACTTTGCGTATGCCTGCCTCTTTAAATTTATCAAGCTCAGCATCGAAAGGGAATTTAGGAGCAACTTTATCATACCAACTATTATAATTATTATTATAAAGCTGTGATTCAGTTGTAATAAAATATAAAAGGATTGCTTTTTTGACCCACTCGTTAACTTGCCAACTATTTTCTTGTCTTTCACAAACACGAATAGTACCTTTATTTAGGCTTTCTATAACATCGTGCAGTATTTTTTTAAATGCTGAAAGTTTTACGGAATCTTGTAATAGCTTGTCCTTTATTTGCCAAGCTTCTTCAATTTCTTTGATGTATGTGAACATAATTTTTAACTATTTTTAGACATCTTCCTAAACTCTACTTCTAGGGGTAATTTGTGCGTCGATCCGGTACTCGAATCCTCACGTATGTTTATATACGCTGTGGTTCTGTATTCCGTGTCTCCTACAAATTTCTCCCTATAAGCGAGTTTAAAAAGATGTCTATTGCTAAAAAGCATAAATAACTTTATCATGAAGTCAAATATAAAAAAATTTACTATGTATATTAGTTGTCCTAATTGTCAAACAAAATTTATTGTCTCAAATAATCAAATAGGTATTAACGGACGACGTGTTAAATGCTCTAAATGTAGGCATATCTGGTATCAAAAATTAGATTATAATACCAGTAAATTAAGTGATTTTGATGAAGATAAATTTGAAGCCGTTAAAACACCTGTTAAAAATGGATATGGTAATCAATTTTCTGCAAACGTACCAGTGATTTTGCCATATATTCCACCTAAGCGAAAATATAATGTTTTTCCATTGTTATGGACTAGCTTCATAATTTTTTGTTTAGCTATATTACTACTAGATAGCTTTAAATCCTTAAGTAAGTATGATGAGCTAAAAATAGAGGAAATTAAATTAGGAAGTTCGCATAATGCTGGTACTATAAAAATGTTTTATAAAATATCTAATAACTCTGATTATTTGATATCTAATCCTTTAATTAAAGTTAGGGCGATGGATGGTAATAATAGAGCTCTAGATGAATATATATCTGTTACAAAACTCAAAGCAAAAATCCCTCCAAAGCAAGATACGTATGTAGAAATGGAAATCAAAGGGCTTCCAGCTGCTTCAAAATATATTGATGTTACTGTAGGAAATAGGCTTGGGTTGTTATTAAAATAGATTTATCATTGCAAGGAAAAATTGAAAATTTTGACGAAGCAATCCAGTAAAATGCATAGCATTTTTATTATTTTTTCTGGCTTCCCACCACAAAGGAATGACACAGAATGCTTTTATGTTACCTAACTAAATTTACCTGAGCCAGGGTTGCTATAGTGGCTGTTTCAGCTCTTAAAATATTCTTTCCTAAACTTATAGAATATGCATTCTTATATGAGGCAAGTAAAGCAATCTCGTCATTGGTAAATCCGCCTTCTGGTCCAATAACAATCGAAATATCGGTAATATTTTTGTTAAGTTTTAATATAGAATTCTCTTCTTTCTCATGTTCGTTTGCATATAAAACAAAATTATTAGTTCTTTTTAGATAATCTTGGATAGAAATAGTAGGCCCTATTACAGGAGGATTTAACCGCTCAGATTGTTCTGTCGCTTCAATAACGCATTTCGTCAAACGTTCAATATTTACAAAACTTACGCTATGTTTGATATAATTCCTATAAATTAAAGGATATTATAAAGTGATGCACTGTAAAAACATAGCTTTGTAGTAAGGGTTTTTAGCATATTTGCTATAACATAGCGTAAGTTTTGTTTACTGATCTAAATTGATATCTTTCAGTAATTAAAGGAACAATTTTAGTGACCCCAAGCTGCGTAGCCATATTTATTGCAAGCATTAACTTATCTTGTTTTATTATAGCTATAACAAGTGTTAAGAAAGGTTCGGCACAAGCTTTCCTTAAACATTCTTGAATGGTAATAGTAAGGTTATTTTTATCTAGTTTAGTAATCTGTGCAAGGAACTCTCCATCCGTGCCATTAAAAACCCGAAATTGATCATTTAACCTAAGACGTAATACAGTTTTAATATAATGGGTGTGATCACTTCCTAATGCTAACTTGATATTTTCAGCTAGATGGTTATTAATATAGATACGATTAAATTTCATAAATTGATATCATGGATAATAAAAAAGATAATATATTAGAAGAAGAAAATTTGCCAAAAGAAAAAGAAATGCCAAAAGAAATTGGCGGGACTAAAGGTCTAGAGCCAACAAGATATGGTGATTGGCAGCATAAGGGTAAAGTAACCGATTTTTAGTTGAATCTAGTTCCTAAGCATATAGTACCGGAAAGTTTTAAAAAAATGTTATATTTTATTCAGGTGTAGGTAATCTTATATGTCATTCTTAGCTAGAAGCGGGAATCCAGAAAAATAAAAGTAGCAAGTTTCTAAAATTAAAAGCTCGATTTATCTCGCTTTACCCTAGATTCCCGCCTATGCGGGAATGACAACGAGGGCGTTTTTTGATCCATATAGGCAATGCCGCCATGGGGGAAGATTATCAGCAAAAGACAACGTCAAATAAAACGAGTATATATTAGTCTCTTCTGTTGCCTAAAAATCTTATTAGATATAAGAAAAGATTTATGAAGTCTAGATATAATGTAAAAGCTGCCATAATAGAAAGCTTTTGTCCTGTTTCATCATTTCCTGCCATGTAATACATAGATTTAATTTTTTGAGTATCCCAAGCAATTAAACCCATAAATACAACTATTCCTATGAGAGAAGTAGCAAAAGCAAGACCTGAACTTTTTAGGAACATATTAACTAATGAAGCAATTATAAGACCTATAAGACCCATTGCACAAAATGATCCAAAAGATGTTAAATCTCTACTTGTGCTATAGCCATATAAGCTCATTGCTCCAAAAACAGAAGCACAAATAAAGAAAGTACGAGCTATTGACTCACCAGTATAGACAAGAGCTAAATATGCAAGAGACATACCAGTTAAAGCAGCATAAACCCAAAATAATATTTGTGCTGTTTGCAAGTTCATACGCCCAAATCCCATAAAGAAATATAAAGCGATACCAAGAGGAGCAAACATTATAAGCGTTCCAAAGCCTGTTTGAAACATTAAATTATATAAAGGCTCAACTGATATAGTTGTTACTGCAGCTACGCCGGTTAGTAATAATGCTAAAGCCATATAATTATATACTTTAAGCATATATTTTCTTAACCCTTCATCAAAAGTTTTGTTTTTAGATGATGAAGCTGTCAAAGTTTTTGTATAATCGATCATAAGAAACCTTAAGATTATGTTTATATAGTATAAATATAGTCCTTTAAATGGGCTTTTTCAAGTGATAATTAATTAAATTTTTATAAAAATCAAGCATAGAATATAAACCAGCTTGTTTATCTTGTAGCCAGATTGCCGCCCTTATTGCCCCATCGGCAAAAGAATTTTTGTTAAGAGCTTCATGCTTCAAAGTGATAGTTTCATCATCGCCTAGAAAAAATATTTCATGAGTTCCGTGTACATTACCGCCACGAAGCGAAGAAATACCAATTTCATTATTTCTTCTTGTTTTATTAACTCTGTTAAATGTTATATTTAGTTCTTTTTCAGTTGTAATCATTTCAGCAAGCATAATAGCAGTGCCTGAAGGAGTATCTTTTTTAGCACGATGATGAGATTCTAAAATTTCGATATCGTAATCGTCCAATATTTTTGTTGCTTCTTTTGCTAAATAACCGAGTAAATTAGCACCTATACTCATATTGGCAGAATATAAAATAGGTAAGGTTTTTGCTGCTTTTTCTAAAAATTTAAACTGTGATGAAGTAAAGCCGGTAGTTCCAATTACTAATTTGGTATCATATTTTAAAGCACTATCAACCAATTTTTCTAATATTTCAGGAGTAGAAAAATCAATTACTATGTCAGAATTTTTACATAAATTATTTAGTTCGTCTAAATCATGGGTGCTATTAAATTTTGCTGAGATTTTACAATCTTTAAAATTAGCTATTCTCTCTAAAATAGTTTTGCCCATTTTACCGGTAGCACCGCTAAGACCTATATTTATAGTCATATTAATTTTATGTAAGATTTATGATTATATATTAAAGGTTTTGAGTCGCTTTTAATAGCAGTATTTATTACTTCCCCAACAAAAATTATATGATCACCACCATCATAAGTAGCATGTTTTAGGCATTCTATATGACAAATAGCTCCATTTATTAACGGACAAGAAGTAGCAGAACCAAGCTCATAGGAAATTGCTGCAAATTTATCAGTATGCGACCTAGCAAAATGTCCTGAGATATCAATTTGGTTTTCTGCTAAAATACTAATGGCAAATTTACTACTTTTTTCAAAACCTTTTATGCTAAAAGAATTTTTATTAAGACAAAATAATATTAATGGCGGTTTTAAAGATACAGAAGTAAAAGAACTAGCAGTAAAGCCAAAAAATTTATTATTTAAATTAGTAGTTATGATTGTTACTCCAGCAGGAAAACAGCTCATAGCATTTTTAAATTGATTTTCTGTTACTGTCCCAGCCATTTTTTCATAATTTTATTGATAGTACCATCTTTTTTCAATGAATCTATTGCTTCATTAATTTCTTTAATTAACCCTGAATGTTTAGACAAGCCTAAAGCAAATTCCGAAGAAAATTCCTCTAAAGTATAGCTTGCTAAATTTAGATTTGCTTCTTGTAACTTTTTATTTTGAAACTCTTCAGAAATAATAGCATCTACGACTTTAGCTTTTAATTCTTCAACTAACATTAAACTATTTGCTAAGGAATGAACTTTAATATTCATTGTTTTAGAAAGCTCTTCAGCTTTTTTTTCTAATATACTACCTAATTGCACACCGATTATTTTGTTATCTAAATCACCAATACTTTGTATATTGTCCTCTAACCTGTATAATACAGCAAATTTTGCTGTAGCATAATTATCGGAAAAGCTGATATATTCCGCACGTTCTGGTGTTACTGAAAGTTCTGCAACTGCAATATCGATATTTTCGCTTACTAAAGCTGCTAACAACCCATTAAAGTCAAAGTTTTTTATGATAATCTTTTTATTTAGACGCTCACCTATTGCCTTAATAATATCTATATCGATGCCAACAATTTCACCATCTTGAATAAACTCATAGGGTGGGTTATCTGCTGAAGTCCCGACAATTAAGGTTGCTTCTTGCTCCTTTTTTTCACAAGAAACTAATAATAAAGATAAAAAAAGTACTTTAAAAAATTTCATAAAAAGTAATAAAAGTAATCCCCGCCGCAAGCAGCGGGGTATTTTAGAAGAAAGCTAGCTGATGATCCTCATGCAGTTTCTGATATTCCTTGCCTTGGTTTTTTACGTATTTTCCTATCATATTCTCATTTCCATGCTTACCTACCGTACTCGTAAAATATCCATCAGTCCAAAATTCTCCACCCCATAATTGTTTCTTTACCTGTGGACACTGTCTAAATATTTGACGAGCTGTAACACTTTTAATTGTTGTTACTATTTTTGTTACGCTATAGGTTGGTACAGATTGTACCAAAAAATGGACATGATCTTCATCAACCCCTATTTCTAAAAATTTTATTTGATATCTCTTTTCTATCTCTAAACATATTTCTCGTAATACTTGATCAACTGATACGTCAAACACTGCTCGGCGATATTTTGCTGGAAATACCATGTGATACAGCAGTACCGTAACATTATGACTTTTATGTATATATTTGCTCATTCCGCCATATTACGCCGCAAGCGGCGGGGAATATACCCAAAAGAGATTAAAATTGAATGTTTTTTATCGTGTATCCTGTCATTGCGAGGAGCGTAGCGAAGAAGCAATCTCAGAAAGCCTTATTAGATTGCCGTGCTCCTTGCAGTCGCTCGCATGACTCTAACCCAGCTTCTCTTTTAAGAGCTGATTCACAAGCCCAGGGTTTGCTTTATCGCCAGTTTTCTTCATCACCTGACCAACAAAAAAGCCAAATAATTTATCTTTACCACTTCTATATCCTTCAACCGAATCAGGATTTTCGCTTATTACTTTATCAATTACAGCATTTAGCACATTAGAGTCTGAAACTTGTACTAGCCCTTGCTCTTCTACAATTTTATCAGCTGCTTTACCGGTTTCAAACATAGTTTCGAAAACAGTTTTAGCAATTTTACCGGATATGGTATTATCTTCTATCAATTTGATTAATTTTGCAAAATCGTTAGGCGTAATTTTACACTCGCTTATTTCGGCTGATGCTTTGTTAAGCTGTCCGAATAATTCATTAATTAACCAATTAGCAAGCAATTTAGGATCACATTTATTCGCTGCTTCTTCAAAATATTTAGCAGCTGACTCATCAGCTACAATTACTTCAGCATCATATTTGCTTAAACCGAATTTGGTTATGTATTTCACTATTTTCTGATCCGGCAACTCAGGTAAACTTTCTTTTAATTCATTTATTAATTCATCAGAAAGAATAACCGGCAATAAATCAGGATCAGGGAAATAGCGGTAATCAGCTGCTTCTTCTTTCGAACGCATCGTTTTTGTCTCACCGCTATCGGCATTAAATAAGCGTGTTTCTTGGATTACAGATTCACCATTTTCAATCAAATCTACTTGCCTTTTAGCTTCAAACTCTATAGCTCTGACAATATTACGAATTGAGTTAATATTCTTAATCTCGCATCTTGTTCCAAGTGGTTCACCTGTACGTCTTACTGATACATTAGCATCACAACGCATAGAACCTTTTTCCATATCCCCATCACAGCTACCAACATAACGAAGCAAGCTTCTTAGCTTTTTAACAAACTCTGCTGCTTCATCGGGTGAAGATATATCAGGTTCAGTTACGATTTCCATAAGCCCAATACCTGCACGGTTTAAATCTATAAAGCTATAATGCGGTGATTGATTATGCATAGACTTACCAGCATCTTGCTCTAGATGCAAGCGATTAATACGGATAGTTTTCAGCTCACCAGTACTTGTTGGTATTTCCATAGTACCATCCTGCACTATCGGATAATAAAACTGAGAGATCTGGTAACCTTGCGGCAGATCGGCATAAAAATAATTCTTACGATCAAATACAGAATACTTATTTACCTTTGCCTTAAGCCCAAGACCTGTTTTAATCGCTTGATGAACACAATACTCATTAAGTACTGGTAGCATACCTGGCATTGCCGCATCAACGTAAGATACTTGTGAATTTGGGCTTGCTGCAAATGTTGTACCGCTGTCTGAAAAAAGCTTAGATTTTGAGGAAATTTGAGCATGAATTTCAAGCCCAATTACATATTCCCATTTTCCGCTACTACCTTCAATATATGCCATAATTAAAATCCTTTCGGCTCAAATTTAATATGTTTACCACCTGACTCTATGGCAGATGCTACTCTTAAAACATTATATTCATCTAATTGCTTACCTATAACTTGCATACCAAGTGGTAGCCCTCTATTTGACAAGCCTGCCGGCACTGAAACACAAGGCAGCCCTGCTAAACTTGCAGGAATGGTAAATAAATCATTTAAATACATAATAGTTGGATCATTTTGTTTTTCACCGATTCTAAATGCTTCTGTTGGAGCGGATGGCAGTAAAATAGCATCTACTTTTGCAAAAGCATTATTAAAATCATCAGCAACAAGCCTACGCACTTTTTGTGCTTTTAAATAATATGCATCCATAAAGCTAGAAGAAAGTACATAAGTCCCGATCATAATGCGACGTTTTACTTCATCACCAAAACCGGACGATCTTGTTATTTCATACATCTCGTCTAGGCTCATATTTTCTTTCTCTACTCTAAGCCCATATCTTACGCCGTCATATCTAGATAAGTTTGAAGAAGCTTCAGCAGGTGCTATAACATAATAGACAGCCACACCATATTTAGCATGTGGCAGAGAAATATCAACTATCTCAGCACCAGCATTCTTAAGCAGCTCTATAGTAGAGTGCCACATCTTCATAATATCAGGTTCGATAATTCCACCCTCTCCAAGACTTAGAGGTACACCTATTTTCATGCCTTTTATAGAACTTCCGATAGCTGGTTGTAGCTGCGGCACTTCCGCCTTAATAGAAGTAGAATCTCTTTCATCAAAACCCATCATAGATTCAAGCATAATAGTGCTATCTAAAACGCTTCGGGTAAATATACCAGCCTGATCAAGAGAGCTTGCAAACGATACCATACCATATCTTGAGCAGCGTCCATATGTAGGCTTGAACCCAACTAAACCAGTAAAGCTTGCCGGTTGACGCACTGAACCACCCGTATCACTACCAAGAGCAGCTGTAGCCATAAAGCCGCTTACTGCCGCAGCTGATCCGCCTGATGAACCGCCAGGCACTAGATCAGCACCATCATCTAAAGCTTTCCATGGGCTAATTACATTACCAAAACAGCTAGTAGTATTTGCCGATCCCATAGCGAACTCGTCCATATTGGTTTTACCGAGCATTACCCCGCCTTTATTAAAAATATTCTGCGTAACACCTGATTCATAATTAGGAATAAACTCTCTTAATATATTAGAACAAGCAGTTGTTCTAATCCCTTTTGTACAAAAAAGATCTTTAGCAGCGAAAGGTATCCCCTCAAGAGTTCTCGGCTGATTCTTGGCATAATTTTGATCAGCCGCTTCTGCTTGTTTTAAAGCTAAATCAAAAGTCTCTGTAACATAAGCATTTAGGTTTTTATGTTTTTCTATTTGCTTAATATGAGCATTAACTAATTCTTTACTGGTAAATTCTTTATTCTTTAAGCCTTTTAGGCTATCTGCTACACTTAACTTATTTAATTCCGTCATATTATTCAACAACCTTTGGAGTAATAAAATATTTCACTTCTTTAGCAAGCTGCCGGCTAGCACCTTGAACATTATCAAATAATTCATTTGAATGGTCTTTGCTTGTAACTTCATCAGGTCGCATTCTTGCTTGCATGTCACAAACAGAAGTTAAAGGCTTAACATCGGTGCAATCTATTTCATTTAGAATATCGATCATATCCATTATGGAGCTAAGCCTGCTAGAGAACTCCTCTACCTTATCTTCCTCAAATTTAAGCCTTGCAAGCTTTGCTATTTTCTTTACTTCTTCTTTTGTAATCATAATTTATTTTGCTTTCTTATATTTTAGTCTCTAATTGTCATTTAATAATTACGTTATTTCCGTACAGTATAATATCAAGTTCAGGTAGGCGAAGATCAACTTCAAAAAGAGCAAGGAATCCACAAGTGCAAGGAACGGAGCGTAGATAAACTACGTGAGTACCGCGCAGTACTTGTAGGATGACATAGCCAATTTTTGAAGTTGATCGAGACTACACAGTCATTATTTCTTGCTCTTTCTGCTTTATCGCCGAATCAACTTTGTTACTATATTCATCAGTTAGTTTTTGTACCTGTTCTGCTAAACTATGATGTTCATCTTTTGCTATAATATTATCCTTTTCCATTTTTTTAAGTTCCTCATTTCCGTCTCTTCTAATATTACGTAATGAAATTTTAGTATCTTCACCATATTTATGAGCAAGTTTTGCAAGCTCTTTACGTCTTTCTTCCGTTAAAGCTGGTATAGGTAGTCTAATTAATTGCCCATCTGATGATGGAGTTAAGCCAAGATTTGCTACTGTAATTGCTTTTTCTACTGATGATACCATAGATTTATCCCAGACCTGCACGTTAATTGTTCGTGCATCTGGAGTTGTCAGAGATGCAACTTGTGAGAGTGGCATTCTATCGCCATAAGCTTCTACAGTTACGCTATCAAGTAAATTAACTGAAGCTCTGCCGGTACGAAGCCCTTTAAGCTCATAATCTAGAACCTTTAAAGCTTTATCCATTTTTTCTTGTAAATTTTTTTTAAGAGTTACTTTATCCATAATTTTTCATCCATGTGTTATTATTTTGGTGTATAAAAGTGGCAGTATTGCTCCACCATTGTCATTCCCGCGTAGGCGGGAATCTAGGAAAAAAGTCTAAATATAGCAATTTTTTTAAAATATAAAAGCTCGATTTATCTAGCTTTATGCTGGATTCCCGCCTATGCGGGAATGACATAGAAGACATTTTCCGAGCCATGCAAACAACCCGTTACTGCTAGGAATGACATAGGAACAATATACTACTCCCCCTCTATCAATGTATATTCCCCTTGATCTTGAACCGCTTTAGCAATGTTACCTTGTTCTCTTATTGAAAATACCATTATAGGTAACTTATTTTCTCTTGCAATGGCTATAGCTGCTAAATCCATAACTTGCAGGTTGTTAGTTATAACATCTTTATAGTTAATAGTGAAATATTTTTTAGCATTCGGATTTTTTTTCGGATCAGAATCATATACACCATCAACTTGCGTTGCTTTTAGCAAAACATCGCAATTCATTTCTATTGCACGAAGTACTGCTGCACTATCGGTTGTACAAAACGGATTACCAGTGCCACCAGCAAAAATTACTACTCGACCTTTTTCCATATGTCTTTTAGCTCTGCGACGAATATATGGCTCGCATACACTCATCATTGGAATAGCTGATAAAACTCTTGTATAGATGTTTAGGCTTTCCATAACATTTTGCAGTGTTAAAGTATTAATAACTGTTGCGAGCATACCTATATAATCAGCTGATGCTCGATCCATACCAACTAATGCTGCATTAATCCCTCGATAAATATTTCCGCCACCAACTACGATGGCAACTTCTACACCTAAAACAATAAGCTCTTTAATGTCTTCAGCAATCTTTTTTATTGTATTATAATCATGACCAAATTGCTTATCACCCATTAAAGCTTCACCTGAAACTTTCAACAAAACCCGTTTATATTTTAAATTTGATGTCATACCCTCACAATTCTTTTAATTTCTTTAACCATTTTACCATTGTGTAAATCATCAATCGATGATTTATCGAGTGCATGCACTAATAACATATTATTATTTATGTCTAATGTTACTGTACCAGGAGTTAAAGTAATTGAGTTACCATATATTATTTCACCGATATCTTTTAATCCTTCTGCATCAACCCATTCAAAAACTGGTTCTACAACTATATTTCTTTGCCAAATTATTTTAATAACTGAGAAAGCTGACTTGCATATTTCCCAAAATAACCAAGGAAAATATAATATAATTGAAATTTTAGTGAACATTAGTGTTTCCTGATAGCTTGATATTTGAAGTAAAAGGGATTAGCAGCATTATAAGTATAAATAATAACGCTATCATATTAAATATATTATTTATTGCAATTACAAATGCATCTGTATTTAGTTTATTAGCCAATAACAAATATGAGGCTTTTTCTGGATTAAATACTTTTCCGCTTAATAATGCGGTATATGAATCTATTTGCTCCATTGCCATTATAGAAGTGGAGGGAATATTTTCTGATAGATATTGCATAAAAATTTTAGTATCATTAGTTAGTATAGTACTAATTACTGCTAGTCCTACCGCTCCTCCAAGGTTACGAGTGAGGTTATAAAGACCGCTTGCATTGCCTACTTTTTCCCTTGGCATATTACCAAGAGCAATATTATTAGTTGGTATGAAGCAAAACATTAAGGAAAGTCCCCTAACGAATTGTGGTAATACAAATTCAGCAAATTTAGAATCAGGTGTGAGAAAGCTATTTAAGTGACATCCAAGTGCAAAGCCCCCAAGTCCTATAATCAACATTAGCCGTAAGTCTACGCCCGCTCCTAACATTCTTCCAGCTAATGGTGCTGATAAAAATTGTGCTATTCCTGTTACCATCATAGTAGCACCAATTTGCAACGTATCATAACCTGCTATGGTAAATAAGAATAATGGTAATATATATACTGCTCCATATAATCCTATACCCATAACAAAAGAATAGAGACAGCCAAACGTAAAATCTTTATAGAGAAATGTTTTTAAATCTAAAATCGGGTTTATAAAAGTTAATTCTCTGATTATTAGTAAAATAAAGCCTAAAGCTACAGCAAAACTTAAAAATAATATTAAATTATCCTCAAGCCAGCCTTTTTTATTACCTTCCTCTAAAACATATTGTAGTAAACCAAGAGTCAAAGCCATAATTGCTATGCCAAGGAAATCAAAATTTTTAAGTAAATTATAATTTGGTTTATCAAAATTCCCATATAAAAAAACTACGCTGCATACAAAAATACCAGGTATGACATTTAGCAAAAACATAAAATGCCATGATAAAATTTCTGTAATATATCCTCCAAGTGTTGGACCTAAAGTTGGTGCTACTGTTACAACAAGCCCAATTAATATAGTAATTTTAGGACGTTGTGATGGCGGAAAAATTATAAAAACAGTACTAAAAACTGTTGGTATCATAGCACCACCAAAAAATCCTTGTAATGCTCTAAAGATAATCATTGACTCAATGTTCGTTGCAAGTGAGCATAATACACTCATAATCGTAAAGCCAAGAGCTGCAATAAAGTAAGAAATCCTAGTGGAAAGTAATCTTGCTAAAAATCCCGTAATCGGAATTATGATAACTTCAGCTATTAAATAAGATGTTTGAACCCAAGAAAGCTCATCACTTGAAGCCGCAAGTCCTGCTGCTATTACGGATAATGAGCTTGCAACAATTTGGATATCAAGCACTGACATAAACATACCGACAACCATACCAAAAAAAGCAAATAATTGTTGCTTAGAAAGAGGAGGGGTAGCTTGAGAATTATCGTTTGACATAATTAAATAATATAGTTTAACTAAATTATATTATAAATTATCATTAACGTATAAGGAATTTTCAAAAATTTACTTTAAAAATTAAATTAACTAGTAACATGCAAATATATTGATTTAGATTTCTTTTGATTCTATAAGTGGAACTTCTATCCATACACCATCATCAAAATCATCTTCATCATCCCACTAATCAGTAAAATTTTTATCTATAAGAAATGTATTAAATATTTCGGTTGTTTCATTTACTTGTCTAAAAATATTTTTTAAATCTCTTTTGGGTATATTCCCCGCCGCTTGCGGCGTAATATGGCGGAATGAGCAAATATATACATAAAAGTCATAATGTTACGGTACTGCTGTATCACATGGTATTTCCAGCAAAATATCGCCGAGCAGTGTTTGACGTATCAGTTGATCAAGTATTACGAGAAATATGTTTAGAGATAGAAAAGAGATATCAAATAAAATTTTTAGAAATAGGGGTTGATGAAGATCATGTCCATTTTTTGGTACAATCTGTACCAACCTATAGCGTAACAAAAATAGTAACAACAATTAAAAGTGTTACAGCTCGTCAAATATTTAGACAGTGTCCACAGGTAAAGAAACAATTATGGGGTGGAGAATTTTGGACTGATGGATATTTTACGAGTACGGTAGGTAAGCATGGAAATGAGAATATGATAGGAAAATACGTAAAAAACCAAGGCAAGGAATATCAGAAACTGCATGAGGATCATCAGCTAGCTTTCTTCTAAAATACCCCGCTGCTTGCGGCGGGGATTACTTTTATTTAATGGAGGATACACTATTTCTATTAAGTGTGAGTCATCATGCGAGAAGATATTATATTTAAATTTATGTTCATTTAATGATTTAAATATCTTATAGCAATTTAAAATAAAAAGATCTGTATATTCTTCTATTATAATATCAGATAATTTAATCATTTTCCTTTCATCTAATGAAAAACAATCGTTAGTAATAGTAATTTTATCTTGGTTAAAATCTATCTTAATTTTTTGAGGAATATTGCTTTGCCTATCTATACAAAACTTACGCTATGAGTAAAAAAGTGATAAATTATTGTAAAAATAATTAAACATGTCAAAGAGGATAAAGTTGCAAGCAATACCAATTAATAGGACAGATTATTGTCAATTTTAATAGTTAGCCAAAAGAATTATAGTTTAACCTACTACGCTGAACATGCAAAGAAATGTAGTCATGATGTTATTAATAGATTTTTAAGGAATGAAAAATATACACCTTCTTTGTTATGGGAACACATCAAGAATGATGTTATTTTTTCATCTAATGGATATACAATATTTGATGATACGGTTTCAAATAAAAGGAATACGAAGCAAATAGAAATTGCAAGATCGCAGTACAGTGGAGCTACAGGTAGAGTTACTAAAGGTATAGGAGTAGTGAGTCTGGTATATTATAACCCTGATATTAATAAGTTTTGGGTAATAGATTATCGAATTTTTGCACCTGATCATGATGGAGCAACAAAACTAGAACACCTATTAAACATGTTAAATAATGCTGTTTATAGCAAGAAGATTCCTTTTCAAACAGTACTTTTTGACACATGGTATTCTACACACAAAATTATGCAACATGTTGACTCTCTGGGGAAATATTATTATGCCCCTATTAAAGCCAATAGAAACGTTAGTAAAACACACGATTCTAAACCTTATAAAGCTGTAAAAGAGTTGACATTTTCAGATGAAGAGATCAGGCATGGAGTAGAGATTCATATAAAAGGCTTTGCTAAAAATAAGCATGTTAATTTGTTTAAATTTACTGTTTCTACCAACAGAGTTGAGTATGTTGTTACCAATAACAAAACTCACAAATCTTCTAAAGCTGCACAAGATGAGTGTGGCTTTCGATGGGTAATTGAGAGCATGCACAGAGAAATTAAGCAACTTACTGGGATAGAACGTTGTCAATGCAGGAAACAGCGTATTCAACGTAATCATATTAGTTGGGCATTTTTAGTTTGGGCATTTCTCAAAAGGACTGCAAATACAATCGGTAAAACGGTTTACCAAATAAAGTTAGGGCTTTTAGATGACTATATGCAACAACAGCTGCGTTCTCCATCTTTACGATATTTAGAACCAAACATAGCGTAAGTTTTGTAATATTTACCCAAAGAGTCAACATGTTGCATGATTTTATGCGTAGCATACCATGTATCAAAAAGCACAGTTTGAAAAGGAATCTTTTTGCTATACACAGCATTATTTAGCATGCTTAGTAAGTGATCTAGTTTTGTTGCTCCATCATGGTCGGGAGAAAAAATGCGATAATCTATTACCCAAAACCTATTAATGTCTGGGTTATAATATACAAGACTTACTACTCCTATACCGGTAGTAATTCCACCTGTAGCTCCACTGTACTGTGATCTAGCAATTTCTATCTTTTTCGTATTCCTTTTGTTTAAAACCGTATCATCAAATATTGTATATCCGTTAGGTGAAAAAACAACATCATTCTTAATGTGTTCCCATAACAAAGAAGGGCTATATTTTTCATTTTCTAAAAATCTATTAATAACATCATGGCTACATTTCTTTGCATGTTCAGCGTAGTAGGTCAAACTATAATTCTTTTGGCTAACTGTTAAAAATTGACAGTAATCCGTTCTATTAATTCGTATTGCTCGCAATTTTATCCTCTCCTCATGATAAATTATTCTTACAATAATTTATCACTTTTTTACTCATAGCGTAAGTTTTGAAGAAAAAACAGTCAATTATTAAAAGATATAGTTATAGCACTGCCTGATGATAAGGAATTAGATTTAGATGATAGAATAGCCATTACTCATGAAATCATCGAAGAGATGGGGTGGGTAAGAAATGGCCTAGGAGTTCAGGTTGATATTCATCAGCCACAGACGTACGAAAAGAATTGGCATGCCCATGTGCTTGTAACTACCAGAAGATTTACAGAAAACGGTAAAGCTTTAGGAGCTAAGGCAGTAGATTTAAATCCTAAATTTGCCAAAGTTAAGGGCAAAGCGTTTATTATCCCCGAAGATAAAATTATTCATGAAAGAGCTAAAGAAGTAATCAATAAATATTTTGTTAAGTTAGGTTTAGACATCAGAGTAGACCCGATAAGTTTTATGCCACAGCAACATGTTGGCCCTACTAGAATGAGAAGTATTATCAATGAAATAGCAGAGCAAAATAACATATGCAGGCTTGCCCATCTTGAAATCATCAAAGGAGCAGATGGAGTGCTTGATCGCATGATTCGTCATCAAGCTATTTTTACTAAATTGGATATAGAAAAAGCAGTAAAAGAGATTAAAGAAGAAGCAGAAAAGCAAAAACTAATAAGGGAAATATTAAATTCAGATAGGCTGGTAAAACTATATAGCATAAATCATTAAGATACTGACAATTTAATAGTATTAAAAACAGCATCATAAAATGTTTCAAAATCTTCTACAACTTTCCTAATTTCATTTTTTATCTTAAACCAGTAATGCTCTATAGGATTTAAATCAGGAGAGTAAGTTGGTAAATACAATATGGTACAACCAACGGATTCAATGAACTCTTTAACTTTAGAATTTTTATGAAAATTAATGTTATCCATAATAACGGTTTGCCCAGGTTGTAATTCTGTAATTAATACATTTTTCTCCATAACACCTTTGTCCTATAATGCTCCATCCATACTCTTTGCAAGCATTATCCTCTATTCCAGATTCATCAAGATATACTAATTTGTCTTTTGTGATGGTTTGTATCTTTGCTATAAATTCATTTCTTAATTTAATATCTCTTTTCGGATGAAAATGAGTTTTGTTTATAGCTATAGCCAAGTTTTCTGATTTGTCTTAAAATAGTTACAGATGCAATATTACCCCATTGCTTTGCTAACTCCTTTGATGTTTTATTCATATTAGCTTTAAAAAATTCTTTAAAAGATTCTGAATCTTTTATCTTATGACTATGTCCTTTCTGATAACCAGTTGCTGCTTCTAAAGTACCTTGCTTATCTTTTAATTTTTTCCATTTATATATAGTATCACGACTTACATTAAATAATTTACTTACCTTACTTATTCGTATCCCTGCTTCTACAGCTTTTATAACTCTTAGTCTTAGTTCTATTGCATATGCTCGTGCCATATCTCTTTACATGCTTGTTAATATTTGCTTACTATAACATGATACTCTCGCTCTGTCAGTACCTTAATGACTTATGCTATATAATGAAGATGGCACGGATACTAAATACTATACTACTATAGATATACGGGATGAAGAATTAAGGATAGTTAGAATAGCAGATAAGGTAAATAGCCAGATTCATTTTAATAACGTTATTAAGCTTAAAAGTGCTATCGATAATCTTGCAAGTGTTAATGAAGCACAAAGAGAAAGTCTACAGCATATTTTAATTAATAATCAAGGGATTAGGATTTTACAAGGTAGAGCTGGCACTGGTAAGTCGCAAGTACTTGCTGAAGCTTATAAAATTGCCACCAATAATAGGCAAAATATTATAGGACTTAGCCCTACTCATAAAGCAGCATAAAAGTAAAGGCTACCAGCAATGTCATACAGTAAAAGGGTTTTTATTTAAATTATATAATGGTAAAGCTGATCTAGCAAGAAACAGCCTGCTCGTAGTAGATGAAGCAGGGATGGTAGGTAATAGTGATTATTTAGAATTACTAAAAGTAGCAAGGAGTAATAATTGTAATCTGATATTGGCTGGAGATGAGAGACAACTCACTTCCGTTGAGCGAGGAGGAATGTTTACAGTATTGGCTAGTAAATTTGGCTCATATGAATTAAGTAACATTAGAAGACAAAGCAAGGCATGGGCAAGAGAAATGGCTTCATGCTTTGCAAAATCAGATATTGCTGGTGGTCTGCGTTTACTTGCACAGCATAAATGTTTAAAGATTGATCATACGCTAGAAGAATCAATGGCAAGATTAATTAATGATTGGAGTAACAGCAAATTTGCTCTAAATGAGCGTTTAATAATTACCATGCGTAATGCTGAAGTAGATAGTATTAATCAAGGGATTAGGGAGTTATTAAAAGCTAAAGGCTTGCTTGCCGGTAAAGAGTATAGACACTATCTATCATCTGAAAAGCACGAAGATTATATGGCAGGAGATCGTATTTTGTTTAAAAGTACTAATAAAGATTTACAAATAGAAAATGGTGAATTTGCAACGATAACTTCAGTAAGTAATGATAAGTTTGTTGCTAAAACAGATAGCAGGAAAGAAATAGAATTTAATCCTCAAGATGTAAGCTTTAAACATGGCTATGCTTCTACAGTGTATAAAGCACAAGGAGCCTCAATTAAAGATGTCTATGTATTACATAATCTAGCAGGAAATAGCAGAAATTCTTATGTAGCCATGACAAGGCACATAGAAGAAGTAAAATTTTATTATAATAGGAAGGCTACCAGGAATATGGCCAGTTTAATATCGCAACTTAGTAAAATAGATAATAGGCTATCTAGCATTAATTTTAAAACTTTAGAAGAATTGGTAGCGATTCAAGATCAAAAAAATAAGAGTCCTAATATTATAGATAAAGTAGGTAATTGGTTTAAAGGGGTAGTAGAAGATATTAATGATAGATTACACAGTAATGATAATTATTACCACTTAAGAGTGAAGTTAGAGCCACCTGCTAAAGTAGCAGAAATCCTAAGAAGCACTAGCACAAATCTTGCCACAAGCCATAAAGCCCAAGAAGATCGGAAAAGCTCTTCTTATAACCTTACGAATTGTAATAAACAAGATACAACAATAAGTGTTAAGTTACAAGAGGATATTATGGCAAAGAATAAAATAGATTATAATGCTATTAATAAACAAAAAGCAGTAGAATTAAAGCAACGATTATCATTTAAAGCGGAAGAAATAGGTAGAAATTTGCTAGGCAGTCCAAACAAGCATTTATCAAATAGTCAAGTGTTACGCTGGGAGAAAGATGGCAAAATAGTGATGAGGATAGGTGGCAGTAAAGCTGGCAGATGGTATGATTTTAGTAAAGGAGAGGGAGGAGATTTATTTACCTTAGTACAAAGAGAAAAAAATTGTGATTTTGTAGAAGCTAAGAAATATTTACAAGATATGGTTGGTGTGTCAAACAATAGCAAGTTATTAGAAGATAAGATAAAAGAGCAATTTGACCAAAAAGTTAAGAATCAAGATCAACAAGCGAAATATGCTGAAATATCTAAGATAAAGAGAGCTGAAGAATTATATGAAAAATCAGATTCTATAATTTATATGACGCCAAATAATATAGCAAAAAAATATTTATTAGAACATCGTGGAATTAAAAAAATATTAACAGGATATCAACTAAATAATGATCTTAGAACCAATATGATGTGGGACAGTAATAGCAAACAATATTATCCTGCATTAATTGCTTTTGCTAGAAATAAAGATGGTAATATTACCGGTGGACAATCAATTTATTTAAACAAAGACACAAATAATAAAGCTGATATTGAGGTTAATAAACGTTCTTTTGGCAGAATCAGAGGTTCTTTTGTTGAGATTAGTAAAAATAATGAACAGCAGAACGTACACAGCAGGAATGTACAAAGCAGTAAAGATGGCAATAATTCAGTTAGTAATATAACGATTATAGTAGAAGGGGTAGAAACGGCTTTAAGCATTGGGGAAGCTGGTATTAAAGGCAAAATTCTTTGTAGTTTAGGTGTAAGTAACATCAGGAACTATGAGCCTATCAAAGGTGAGAGAATAATAATTGCTGCTGATAATGATGGTAAAGAAGCAGTATCGGTTCACACTGTAATGAAAGCTCAGGAAGAATTAATTAGCAAAGGAGCTGTGGTAGCAATAATACGACCACCAGAAAAAGGCGATTTTAACGATATGTTAAAATCCCAAGGAGCAGAATCTATAAACAAGCTTATAGAGCCTGAAATAGCAAAATTAACAGTAGCTAGTAAAATAACTAAACAGTCATCCTTAAAAGCAAGTGATGATAGCAAATCACAATTTCAGTCTATAGAATTATTATTGTCAAAATTGGCAAATAACGATAATAACGGACTAAATAATTTGCAGCAACAGCAAATAAAAGCTTTAGCAAAGTTTGGCACAGCAGAGAATATCAATACCGCAATACAAATCTACAGAGAAAAAGGTATAGATTCTTGTCTGCTCTACAGTAACAAGATTTGCATAGCAGCAATAGAGCAGAAGATACAGAAAGATTTACAAATTATGCAGAATAAATTTGATCCTAATTATAATCTTGGTGATCAAAAATTTTCTGATATAGTAGTACATGATTTTCAAGGCAAAAGCCATCTCATCCCTGAAGATTACTTAAATGCTATAGGAAGGGATAAACAAGTAATGCAGTATATAAGTCCAAGCTCAGAAATAGCTAAAGAAATAAGAAGTGCGGTAAAGAATTGCTCTGAGATCAAACTAAATCAAGGAATAAGAGTTTAGGATGTAATAATATTTTATCAAGTTAAAAAATGTCAACATATGAGTGAACAAGGAAACCTGCTGGGTGATCCAGATAAGGATAAGAAGAAAGCTAAGCATGATAAGATATTTCGTAAGGCACTGGAGAATCCTCTAGTTGCTAATGAGTTCTTTAATGCATATTTGCCCCCAAATATTAAAAGTTTAATAGATTTTCCTAGTTTAGCAATGGAAAATACCACTTTTGTAGAAAGCTCTTTAAAAGATTCTATCCCTGATGTTTTATTCTCATGCAAATTTGATAAACAAGACGGATACTTATTTTTGCTTGTAGAACATCAATTAAAAGCAGATCATTTTATGGCTTTTAGGTTATTTAAATATATGATTAATATTTGTGAGCGATATTTAATACAAAATCCTAAAGCTAAGACTTTACCATTAATATACCCAATGATATTTTTCAATGGTCAGGAGAAATACAATGTTGCAAGGAATTTGTGGGATTTATTTGCCAATAACAAATTAGCAAAAGAATTATGGATTAATGATTACCAGTTAGTGAATGTCCATGAAATTCCTGATGAAGAATTTAAGCACAAGATATGGTCAGGGATATTAGACAAAACTTACGCTATGAGTAAAAAAGTGATAAATTATTGTAAAAATAATTAAACATGTCAAAGAGGATAAAGTTGCAAGCAATACCAATTAATAGGACAGATTATTGTCAATTTTTAATAGTTAGCCAAAAGAATTATAGTTTAACCTACTACGCTGAACATGCAAAGAAATGTAGTCATGATGTTATTAATAGATTTTTAAGGAATGAAAAATATACACCTTCTTTGTTATGGGAACACATCAAGAATGATGTTATTTTTTCATCTAATGGATATACAATATTTGATGATACGGTTTTAAATCTCTTTTGGGTATATTCCCCGCCGCTTGCGGCGTAATATGGCGGAATGAGCAAATATATACATAAAAGTCATAATGTTACGGTACTGTCATTGCTAAAATAAAAGGGACCAGTAAATTGCACGAAAAAGGGACCAGAGAAGTTGGTGTGACCTAATAAGGTTAATGTGCAATATTCACTAGATAATTAAGCAAGTAAATATCTAGTGATACAATGATAAGAATAAATATGTATACAACAATTATCACCCTTTATAAACAAGGCAATAGTCAAAGGAATATTGCCAAACTAACAAGAACAGACCGCAAAACAGTACGAAAAATAATAAACCGCTATGTAGAGGCTGGTACAGAATCCCCAGCAATCTATGAACGATCTTCAGTTTTGGATTTTTGGCACGAAAAAATAATTGAGTTATTAGAAAAAAATCTGAGTTACATAAGAATTTTTGAGGAGTTAAAAAATCAAGGTTATACAAGCAGTTATACTTCTTTGACCCGTTATATCAAAAAATATAAAATTAAGGATAACAGTTGCATTCGTTTTCATACTTTAGCAGGAGAGGAAGCACAAGTAGATTTTGGTGACATAGGCTTACAGTATAATTCTAAAGGGCGTAGAGTTAAAGCATATGTATTTAATATGCGTTTAAGCTATAGTCGCCTTGATTATTATGAAGTAGTGTTTGATCAAAGTTGTCAAACATGGATTCAATGTCATATCAATGCATTTAATTATTTTGCTGGTAGTCCAAAAGTAATAAAACTTGATAATCTTAAAGCTGGAGTAGTAGATGCCAATTTTTATGAGCCAGTATATCAGAAGGAATATAAGTGCTTAGCCGATCATTATGGAATTTTACTTTCTCCTTGTCGAGTGTATCAACCGCAAGAAAAAGGCAAAGTTGAGTCGGGAATAAAATACGTTAAAAATAATTTTTTTGCTGGTCGTAAATTTGATAGATATGAAGAATTAACAAATGGTCTTGCAAATTGGTTAAATAAGGCCAATAGCCGAATACATGGTACTACTAAGAGAATACCTAGAGAACTGTTTGAGCAAGAGGAAAGAAGTAGTTTGATTCCTTTACCATTAGAAACTTTTGATTTGTCATCTTGGCATAATCGAAAAGTAGCAAAAGATTGTCATATTACCATAGATAATAATTATTACTCTGTACCAGCAAAATATATATACAGTGAGGTAATGGTACAATTGTCCCCAAAACTTGTTCAAATATTTTCTATACAAAATGATTTAATAGCAAGACACGTTAGAACAGAGGGCAAGGGGATATTTACCACTAATCCGTCTCATTATGCTAAATACAAACGTCTATGCCCAGGTTTTATAGAATATAGTGAACATTATCAACAACAAATGCAGCAGATAGGGAATAATTGCAGTTTATTATTAGAATCATTACAACAAACAAGAGTGAATGATTGGCAACGTTGTGCACGAGGTATCATTTCTTTACGTAAGGTTTACAATGATGACTTAATAGATAAAGCCTGTCATAGAGCACTACATTATGGTATAAGTTCTTACTCTAAAATTAAGAATATTTTAAATAGTAATGCAGTAAACTTACCATTACCAGAGTTTGGAGGTAATAATGCAGAACTTATTTAATGACCTACGAAGCTTTAGATTATCAGGTATAGTCAATAGTTTAAATGAAAGGATTATTTATGCTCAAAATAATAAACTAGGATTTAAAGAATTTCTATCACTATTATGTGAAGATGAAAAATCTAACCGTAAGGATAATAATTACCGTCGCCGTAAAAGTGCTGCTAAATTGCCGGTAACTAAAAATTTAGAAGACTTTGATTTTAATTTCCAACCAAGTGTTGATGCCAAAGTAATAAGTGATTTATCAACTTGTGATTATATTAATACTAAGGGAAATGTAATATTCATAGGTGATTCAGGAACTGGGAAAACTCATCTTGCCATTGGGCTAGCATTAAAAGCTTTAACACGAGAATACTCTGTATATTTTACTACGGTATCGGATATGCTTTATAATTTACATATTGCAAGAGCAGATAATAGTTATCACAAAAAGGTTAAATTACTCCTATCGTTTGATTTATTAATTCTTGATGAGCTCGGGTTTAAGCAATTGCCAAAACATTCAGTAGAAGACTTTTTTAATATTATTGCTAAACGATATGAAAATAAATCTACCATTATTACCACAAACAAGGATTTTGAAAAATGGAATGAAATATTTGCTGATGAAGTATTAACTCATGCAATTATTGATCGAGTGGTACATCATGCTCATATACTAAACATAAAAGGTAAAAGTTATCGTATTAATAACTATAAATCTGGAGGTAATATGGCATAAAAATTTTTAAATATAGTGGTTCCTTTTTCGTGCAATTTACTGGTCCCTTTTTAATTGACAATGACAGTACTGCTGTATCACATGGTATTTCCAGCAAAATATCGCCGAGCAGTGTTTGACGTATCAGTTGATCAAGTATTACGAGAAATATGTTTAGAGATAGAAAAGAGATATCAAATAAAATTTTTAGAAATAGGGGTTGATGAAGATCATGTCCATTTTTTGGTACAATCTGTACCAACCTATAGCGTAACAAAAATAGTAACAACAATTAAAAGTGTTACAGCTCGTCAAATATTTAGACAGTGTCCACAGGTAAAGAAACAATTATGGGGTGGAGAATTTTGGACTGATGGATATTTTACGAGTACGGTAGGTAAGCATGGAAATGAGAATATGATAGGAAAATACGTAAAAAACCAAGGCAAGGAATATCAGAAACTGCATGAGGATCATCAGCTAGCTTTCTTCTAAAATACCCCGCTGCTTGCGGCGGGGATTACTTTTATTTCGGTCTTTATATGATACATATTTTAAACTATTTCTAATCTGATGTACAATACATAATTGATGTTCGGTTTTCGGAAAAACTGCCTCTATCGCCTCAGACATACCGGTTAAATTATCACTGCAAGCAATAAGCATGTCTTGCATACCTCTGTTCTTCATCTCAGTAAAATTACCAAGCCAAAATTTTGCTCCTTCATTTTCACTGATCCACAATCCTAAAATATCCTTCCTGCCAGATAAATCAATACCTAATGCTACATATACAGACTTATTGATAATTCGTTTATCTTGACGTACTTTTACTACTAAACAGTCAAAAAATACTATAGCATATACTCGATCCAATGGTCGGCTTTGCCATATCTTGACATCCTCAATTACATCATCAGTAATTTGACTTATCAAACTTTCGCTAACGTCAGCTCCATACAATTCTTGCATTTGAATCTTAATATCAGATAAGCTCATTCCTTTAGCGTATAACGATATTATTTTATCATCAAATCCTTCAATACGTCTTTGACGCTTTGGAATTAATGCAGGTTCAAATGTACTACTTCTATCCCTTGGAACCTCAATCTCTATAACTCCATTATTTGTTACTAGATTCTTTACATTCTTACCATTACGAACATTATCACTGTCATTGTCAATTAAAAAGGGACCAGTAAATTGCACGAAAAAGGAACCACTATATTTAAAAATTTTTATGCCATATTACCTCCAGATTTATAGTTATTAATACGATAACTTTTACCTTTTATGTTTAGTATATGAGCATGATGTACCACTCGATCAATAATTGCATGAGTTAATACTTCATCAGCAAATATTTCATTCCATTTTTCAAAATCCTTGTTTGTGGTAATAATGGTAGATTTATTTTCATATCGTTTAGCAATAATATTAAAAAAGTCTTCTACTGAATGTTTTGGCAATTGCTTAAACCCGAGCTCATCAAGAATTAATAAATCAAACGATAGGAGTAATTTAACCTTTTTGTGATAACTATTATCTGCTCTTGCAATATGTAAATTATAAAGCATATCCGATACCGTAGTAAAATATACAGAGTATTCTCGTGTTAAAGCTTTTAATGCTAGCCCAATGGCAAGATGAGTTTTCCCAGTTCCTGAATCACCTATGAATATTACATTTCCCTTAGTATTAATATAATCACAAGTTGATAAATCACTTATTACTTTGGCATCAACACTTGGTTGGAAATTAAAATCAAAGTCTTCTAAATTTTTAGTTACCGGCAATTTAGCAGCACTTTTACGGCGACGGTAATTATTATCCTTACGGTTAGATTTTTCATCTTCACATAATAGTGATAGAAATTCTTTAAATCCTAGTTTATTATTTTGAGCATAAATAATCCTTTCATTTAAACTATTGACTATACCTGATAATCTAAAGCTTCGTAGGTCATTAAATAAGTTCTGCATTATTACCTCCAAACTCTGGTAATGGTAAGTTTACTGCATTACTATTTAAAATATTCTTAATTTTAGAGTAAGAACTTATACCATAATGTAGTGCTCTATGACAGGCTTTATCTATTAAGTCATCATTGTAAACCTTACGTAAAGAAATGATACCTCGTGCACAACGTTGCCAATCATTCACTCTTGTTTGTTGTAATGATTCTAATAATAAACTGCAATTATTCCCTATCTGCTGCATTTGTTGTTGATAATGTTCACTATATTCTATAAAACCTGGGCATAGACGTTTGTATTTAGCATAATGAGACGGATTAGTGGTAAATATCCCCTTGCCCTCTGTTCTAACGTGTCTTGCTATTAAATCATTTTGTATAGAAAATATTTGAACAAGTTTTGGGGACAATTGTACCATTACCTCACTGTATATATATTTTGCTGGTACAGAGTAATAATTATTATCTATGGTAATATGACAATCTTTTGCTACTTTTCGATTATGCCAAGATGACAAATCAAAAGTTTCTAATGGTAAAGGAATCAAACTACTTCTTTCCTCTTGCTCAAACAGTTCTCTAGGTATTCTCTTAGTAGTACCATGTATTCGGCTATTGGCCTTATTTAACCAATTTGCAAGACCATTTGTTAATTCTTCATATCTATCAAATTTACGACCAGCAAAAAAATTATTTTTAACGTATTTTATTCCCGACTCAACTTTGCCTTTTTCTTGCGGTTGATACACTCGACAAGGAGAAAGTAAAATTCCATAATGATCGGCTAAGCACTTATATTCCTTCTGATATACTGGCTCATAAAAATTGGCATCTACTACTCCAGCTTTAAGATTATCAAGTTTTATTACTTTTGGACTACCAGCAAAATAATTAAATGCATTGATATGACATTGAATCCATGTTTGACAACTTTGATCAAACACTACTTCATAATAATCAAGGCGACTATAGCTTAAACGCATATTAAATACATATGCTTTAACTCTACGCCCTTTAGAATTATACTGTAAGCCTATGTCACCAAAATCTACTTGTGCTTCCTCTCCTGCTAAAGTATGAAAACGAATGCAACTGTTATCCTTAATTTTATATTTTTTGATATAACGGGTCAAAGAAGTATAACTGCTTGTATAACCTTGATTTTTTAACTCCTCAAAAATTCTTATGTAACTCAGATTTTTTTCTAATAACTCAATTATTTTTTCGTGCCAAAAATCCAAAACTGAAGATCGTTCATAGATTGCTGGGGATTCTGTACCAGCCTCTACATAGCGGTTTATTATTTTTCGTACTGTTTTGCGGTCTGTTCTTGTTAGTTTGGCAATATTCCTTTGACTATTGCCTTGTTTATAAAGGGTGATAATTGTTGTATACATATTTATTCTTATCATTGTATCACTAGATATTTACTTGCTTAATTATCTAGTGAATATTGCACATTAACCTTATTAGGTCACACCAACTTCTCTGGTCCCTTTTTCGTGCAATTTACTGGTCCCTTTTATTTTAGCAATGACATCACTATCAGTATGACAATATTTATCATATCCTAAGTGATTATTCATCTCTGACTGCAATGCCTTCTCTACAAGCCGTTTGGTTAATTGCTTTAATAAACCATCCTCTTTAAGTAATGTTGATATATCTGTATCATTATTTATTAATAAATCTATCGCTTGATTCATTGCTTCATTTTGTTTTTGGCTCATATAATTTCTCCTTTTGTTATATTATATTTTTATATAACCTTTGAGAAATTCCCACACTTATTTGGACAGAGCCTATAAATTTAGTCTTGATTCCACATTGTGTAGCTGCATAACCAAGGGCAATAGCTATATGGGTTTTTCCTACTCCAGAAGGACCAAGCAGAATAATATTTTCCTGTCTTTCTACAAAAGATAGAGATCTTAGGCCTTCCAGAATCTTGCGTTTTATTCCTGTAGCAAAATCATAATCAAAATTATCCAGCGTTTTAATAGCAGGAAAACCTGCCATTCTGGTGAGTATTGATTTACTTCTATTCTGTCGTGCCAACAGCTCTGTTTTTAATATTGACTCAAGGAAATCCGTATAACTTGAGTCTTCTTTACTAGAAGATTGTGCAATATCAAAATAATTTTCAGCTATCTGAATAAGGTTTAAAGAGCGGCATAGCTCTTCTATACGTTGGTGCTGTAGGTTCATAATGCCTCCAGTATACTTTGGTATATGCAGAGGGAATGTTGTAAGGAAACTGTAGAAAATCATTCCCTTTTATCTTCCATAATCTCTAGTGCTGCAGGATGACTACCACTATAATCCAATGGTAGTGGCGGAAGATTGCTCCTTTCAAACTGTAATGTTTGGCAAAATCCAGCATACCTTTATTAAAGCGGTGTATGCCAGGACCATATGTATCCCTATCCAGTATTACTGTCTTCATGTTGTCATACAGTACTTCTTCTGGCACTCCGCCAAAATATTCAAATGCCCGCTTATGGCATTCTATTAATGTTACAAGCTTCTCATTAGTAACAAATTCTACATAGCTTGCTCGACTAAATCCTAATGTAGCCACAAAAGCTGATAGAGGACTTTTCCCCTTACGAAATTCTATCCAGTCAACTTGCATCTGTTTGCCAGAAGCAGTCTCAAATCTTATCATATCCTCCTGTTTAGCTGCAGGCTTTATACTCCTTAAATAATCCCTGAGTTGGGTCATCCCGCCTGTGTAACCCAACTCCTTTATCTCTTGAAACAGTACCAGATAGTGATACAGGATGGGCTGATTTTATTCTGTCACTCAAGTAGTCTTTATATGGGGCAAGCTTTGTTACCAACTTTGGCCTATCCTTATATTTAGGGGAACCATCATATTTTAAATATTTACGTACTGTATTTACTGATGCACCTACTTCTCTTGCTATACTTCTTAAGCTTTTACCATGTTTATTCAATATTTTTATTTCCATTATTTGCTCCAGTATTATCATTATTCATTACCTCCTTATTCAGAAGATATAGCTTAATGCGATAAGGTAGTGACTTATAGTATGAGTTGGATTATACTAAATGAAAAACTTATGGCAAAGGCATATTCATACGATTTAAGAATACGAGTAATAAAAAGTTTAACAGATGGTAAAACAATAAAAGAGACTTCAGAGATATACTCTATTAGTAGGAAGACTATAATAGAGTGGAAAAAATTAAAGAAACAAACTGGGGATGTCAAAGCAAAAAGTGGTTATCATACAGGACATCGTAGAATAATAAGAGACATAGAGGGATTTAAAAAATTTATAGAATTAAATTTTGATAAAACCACCATGGAGCTAGCTAATAACTGGAGTCAAAAAGTATCTGCAAGTACGATATCAAGATTGCTTAATAAATTAGGTTATAGTTATAAAAAAAACTTTTCTTCATCCCAAAAGGGATATTGGTCTAAGGAATGAGTTTATATTGAAACTAAAAACTATAGATAAACAAGATTTAGTATTTATCGATGAGTCTGGGATAGAAGATAATAGCTGTAGAGAACACGGGTGGAGCATTATCGGTCAAAGATGTTATGGTGAAAAGGTCTATCAACATAAATCACGGATTAGTATGATTGCTGGGCTGTGTGTCAAAGATATTATTGCCCCAATAATATTTGATGGGACATGTAATAAGGACATTTTTGAAACTTATGTACAAGAGATATTGATCAAGGAATTAAAGGCTGGTCAGATAGTAATAATGGATAATATTAATTTTCATAAAAGTACAAAAGTGAAAACGTTAATTGAATCTGTTGGTTGCAGTATTTTATTTTTACCAACTTACTCTCCTGACTTAAATTCTATTGAGCATTACTGGTTTAAAATCAAGAATGAAATAAGAAAAACTATTTCTAATTTTGAGCACTTTTTTGATGCTGTTTACTATGCTCTTAAAAAATCACTACCTTATCGCATTAAGCTATATAGGACAAGCCACGGGATGACAGGGGAAAATGATCCACGCAGGCAACGCTTATGCAGTAATGATACCAACTTTATAACTAATAAAACTACCTCCATACTTACTTTACCCTTTAACCTCACAAAGTTATTGTTTGTTTTACTTTTTGTGATTATTATCGCATAGAAAATTAACTTAATTCTATGCCAAATATAGACATTCTTATTTTTGCTAGTTTTTTAGCGATTAATTTAATCGTTGGGTTTGCGGATATTAAAAATATAAAAAATATTCGGGAATATGCGATTGGAAAAAGGAATTTCTCAACCGGTACGATAGTTGCAACCCTAATTGCTACTTGGATCGGTACTAGTACTTTCCTAATCGATAATGCAAGAATATATACTGACGGGTTGTTTTACTTGCTTCCTAGCATACTCGGTAGTGTTGTTAGTTGGCTCTTAATTGCCTATTTTCTTGCTCCTCGTTTTGAACATTTTTTAGGCAGTAGGTCAGTAGCCGAAATAATGGGGAACGCTTACGGCAATAAAGTTCGTGGTCTTACCGCTATTGTTAGCATATTAATGGCTATAGGCAGGATTGCCATTCAGTTTCACATAGCAAGTTTAGTGCTAGAGTTATTTTTCGGTATCTCAAATTTTTACGTAGATTTGTTTTTAGCGACTTTCATAATAAGCTATTCGGCTTTCGGTGGGGTTAAATCGGTTACTTTTACTGAAGCTGTACAGTTTTTTACCTATAGTGCCGTTATTCCGGTAATAGGTATTATAGTGTGGAATGTTTTTAGTGATCCTACTATTTCTATTGACTCAAATGTGCAACATCGTCTTACCGATTTAGGGATGATATTTAATTATACTAACCCTAAATTTTGGATATCCCTAAATATCTTTATATATTTTGCGATTCCATCACTTGGTCCTTCGATTTTTCAAAGAATATTGATGGCAAAGGATATACACCAGATATCAAGAACCTTTTTTATTTCAGCAATTATTTGCCTTTGTTTATCTGTCTTATTCATTTGGATTGCGATATTATTACTTTCCCAAAATGCTGTCGATAGTAGTCAATTATTTTTTCAGATTACTAAAAGCTATATAGGATTGAAAGGCTTAATAGTTGGCGTTATTATGGCAATGATAATCTCAAGCACTAACTCTTATATTAACGTTGCAACAGTAAGCTTTATTAATGATATCTGTAAAAAAACCTCGCTGCGATATAGCTATATAACTGCAATTATCATAGGTTTGATAGGATTCGTTATCTCGCTTTATACGCAAGACCTAATTAATATATTCTTATTACTCACCAGTATCTATTTACCTATAATCACCTTGCCATTGATTCTCATAATATATGGCTTTAAATCAACTGCTAAAACCTTTTTTATTGGCACAGTAGCAGCATTGTTAACAATCATAATATGGCAATTATTTTCTTTAAGGCAGATTATAGGAATTTATCCGATCTTGCCGGCTGCGATCATAAACTTAATCTTTTTCCTTGGTAGTCATTATATTTTAAAACAGCCAGGCGGTTTTGGTTCGTTAAAAGAGCCACTAAGCGTAAGGCTGATAAAGCAAGAGCGAAGAAGAAGATTCTTGGGTTTATTCAGCTTAATCAAGAATTTTAATCCTTTGATATATTGGAATAATACATTACCACGCCAAGAAATCACTTATAGCTATGTTGGGATATTTATTTTAATCTCTATCTTTTCATCTTTATATCTTACGCCTAACAGCAGGATAATGAATCATCTAAATATATATAATATCATTTATCACTGCACGCTTGTAACTTCTGCAATACTTATCACCTATCCGTTATGGCCTTTGAGGTTTCAGAAGAAATATATTATATCGCTATTCTGGTTTATTGCTAATTTTGGTATATTGATATTTTTTAGTAGTTTGCTTGTTTTATCAAGCAATTTCTATCAATTACAATTAATGAGTTTGATAATTAATCTGCTTATAATTGCGACATTGTTTAGATGGCATACTACTTTACTTATGACTATTATTGGCGTATTTACTAGCATAGAGTTTTATAAATATTTTATGGATGAGAAGCTGTTAATTAATATAGATAGTTTCCAGTTCAAAGTGATATATTTCCTTACTTTATTTAGTGGGTTGTTAATTGTTTTCTTAAGACCAAGGCAAGAGCAAGAGAGATTAGTTAACCTAATAAATACTCATTTAGGGGATAGGGTTAGCTTTAGAGAGCAGGAACTAGAGAAATTACTTGATTTAAAACATGAATTTTTACGTAATATAAACCACGAAATAAATACGCCGCTAACCGGTATTATTAGCCTTGGTGAAACTTTATGGGCTAATTACGATAGATTTAGTGATGATCAACGTCGTAATGCAGTAGAGATAATAGCTAAAAGCTCTAGTAGGTTAAATAGTTTGATAGCCAATATTTTAGATTTTTCAAAACTATCTAGTCTTGGTTATGAGTTAAAAAAAGAAAGCATAAATTTAAGTGAGCTATTGCATGAGCGAATAAAAATTTGTAAGAAATTATATTTGAACAATAAGAAGTTAGAATTTATATCTAAAATTGAAGAAAATATAATATTTAAATGTGATCCTCATTATATTAGCCATACATTCGATAACTTAATAATTAACGCTATTAGTTACTGTAATAACGGCATAATAAAAATTGATTTACAAAAGCAAGAAAATAATATTTTATTTACTATTAAAGATGATGGAATAGGTGTACCAAAAGAGGAACTACAAACTATATTCGGTGTGTTTGTCGTAAGCTCAAAAACCCGCTCACCTGCAGGTGGTAGAGGAATGGGGCTTGCCTTATGTAAAAAGGTAATAGAGCTGCATGGTGGCAAAATCTGGGCAGAAAATGATGAGCAAGGGAAGACGACTTTTATTTTTATGCTGTGATATCATTGTACAATGTCATCCTCGCGTAGGCGAGGATCCAGACTTTTCCGGTGTCATCCCGTGGCTTGGGAACTAGATCCAGCATAAAGCGAGATAACCTAAGCTTTTTATATTTGTATTTTTTAATTGATCCCGTGTGGACAAGCAACTAGGTGACAACTGAAAAACCGATCCACGCAGGCAATGCCCCCACGGGATGACAATGAAAAAATAATAAAATAATAAGTATAGCTTAATGCGATAAGGTAGTGACTTTTTTAAGAGCATAGTAAACAGCATCAAAAAAGTGCTCAAAATTAGAAATAGTTTTTCTTATTTCATTCTTGATTTTAAACCAGTAATGCTCAATAGGATTTAAGTCAGGAGAGTAAGTTGGTAAAAATAAAATATTGCAACCAACAGATTCAATTAACGTTTTCACTTTTGTACTTTTATGAAAATTAATATTATCCATTACTACTATCTGACCAGCCTTTAATTCCTTGATCAATATCTCTTGTACATAAGTTTCAAAAATGTCCTTATTACATGTCCCATCAAATATTATTGGGGCAATAATATCTTTGACACACAGCCCAGCAATCATACTATAGCATAAGTCATTAAGGTACTGACAGAGCGAGAGTATCATGTTATAGTAAGCAAATATTAACAAGCATGTAAAGAGATATGGCACGAGCATATGCAATAGAACTAAGACTAAGAGTTATAAAAGCTGTAGAAGCAGGGATACGAATAAGTAAGGTAAGTAAATTATTTAATGTAAGTCGTGATACTATATATAAATGGAAAAAATTAAAAGATAAGCAAGGTACTTTAGAAGCAGCAACTGGTTATCAGAAAGGACATAGTCATAAGATAAAAGATTCAGAATCTTTTAAAGAATTTTTTAAAGCTAATATGAATAAAACATCAAAGGAGTTAGCAAAGCAATGGGGTAATATTGCATCTGTAACTATTTTAAGACAAATCAGAAAACTTGGCTATAGCTATAAACAAAACTCATTTTCATCCGAAAAGAGATATTAAATTAAGAAATGAATTTATAGCAAAGATACAAACCATCACAAAAGACAAATTAGTATATCTTGATGAATCTGGAATAGAGCAAAACTTACGCTATGTTTGGTTCTAAATATCGTAAAGATGGAGAACGCAGCTGTTGTTGCATATAGTCATCTAAAAGCCCTAACTTTATTTGGTAAACCGTTTTACCGATTGTATTTGCAGTCCTTTTGAGAAATGCCCAAACTAAAAATGCCCAACTAATATGATTACGTTGAATACGCTGTTTCCTGCATTGACAACGTTCTATCCCAGTAAGTTGCTTAATTTCTCTGTGCATGCTCTCAATTACCCATCGAAAGCCACACTCATCTTGTGCAGCTTTAGAAGATTTGTGAGTTTTGTTATTGGTAACAACATACTCAACTCTGTTGGTAGAAACAGTAAATTTAAACAAATTAACATGCTTATTTTTAGCAAAGCCTTTTATATGAATCTCTACTCCATGCCTGATCTCTTCATCTGAAAATGTCAACTCTTTTACAGCTTTATAAGGTTTAGAATCGTGTGTTTTACTAACGTTTCTATTGGCTTTAATAGGGGCATAATAATATTTCCCCAGAGAGTCAACATGTTGCATAATTTTGTGTGTAGAATACCATGTGTCAAAAAGTACTGTTTGAAAAGGAATCTTCTTGCTATAAACAGCATTATTTAACATGTTTAATAGGTGTTCTAGTTTTGTTGCTCCATCATGATCAGGTGCAAAAATTCGATAATCTATTACCCAAAACTTATTAATATCAGGGTTATAATATACCAGACTCACTACTCCTATACCTTTAGTAACTCTACCTGTAGCTCCACTGTACTGCGATCTTGCAATTTCTATTTGCTTCGTATTCCTTTTATTTAAAACCGTATCATCAAATATTGTATATCCATTAGATGAAAAAATAACATCATTCTTGATGTGTTCCCATAACAAAGAAGGTGTATATTTTTCATTCCTTAAAAATCTATTAATAACATCATGACTACATTTCTTTGCATGTTCAGCGTAGTAGGTTAAACTACAAAACTTACGCTATGAGTAAAAAAGTGATAAATTATTGTAAAAATAATTAAACATGTCAAAGAGGATAAAGTTGCAAGCAATACCAATTAATAGGACAGATTATTGTCAATTTTTAATAGTTAGCCAAAAGAATTATAGTTTAACCTACTACGCTGAACATGCAAAGAAATGTAGTCATGATGTTATTAATAGATTTTTAAGGAATGAAAAATATACACCTTCTTTGTTATGGGAACACATCAAGAATGATGTTATTTTTTCATCTAATGGATATACAATATTTGATGATACGGTTTTAAATAAAAGGAATACGAAGCAAATAGAAATTGCAAGATCGCAGTACAGTGGAGCTACAGGTAGAGTTACTAAAGGTATAGGAGTAGTGAGTCTGGTATATTATAACCCTGATATTAATAAGTTTTGGGTAATAGATTATCGAATTTTTGCACCTGATCATGATGGAGCAACAAAACTAGAACACCTATTAAACATGTTAAATAATGCTGTTTATAGCAAGAAGATTCCTTTTCAAACAGTACTTTTTGACACATGGTATTCTACACACAAAATTATGCAACATGTTGACTCTCTGGGGAAATATTATTATGCCCCTATTAAAGCCAATAGAAACGTTAGTAAAACACACGATTCTAAACCTTATAAAGCTGTAAAAGAGTTGACATTTTCAGATGAAGAGATCAGGCATGGAGTAGAGATTCATATAAAAGGCTTTGCTAAAAATAAGCATGTTAATTTGTTTAAATTTACTGTTTCTACCAACAGAGTTGAGTATGTTGTTACCAATAACAAAACTCACAAATCTTCTAAAGCTGCACAAGATGAGTGTGGCTTTCGATGGGTAATTGAGAGCATGCACAGAGAAATTAAGCAACTTACTGGGATAGAACGTTGTCAATGCAGGAAACAGCGTATTCAACGTAATCATATTAGTTGGGCATTTTTAGTTTGGGCATTTCTCAAAAGGACTGCAAATACAATCGGTAAAACGGTTTACCAAATAAAGTTAGGGCTTTTAGATGACTATATGCAACAACAGCTGCGTTCTCCATCTTTACGATATTTAGAACCAAACATAGCGTAAGTTTTGACTATAATTCTTTTGGCTAACTATTAAAAATTGACAATAATCTGTCCTATTAATTGGTATTACTTGCAACTTTATCCTCTTTGACATGTTTAATTATTTTTACAATAATTTATCACTTTTTTACTCATAGCGTAAGTTTTGAGAGGATAATGCTTGCAAAGAGTATGGATGGAGCATTATAGGACAAAGGTGTTATGGAGAAAAGGTGTATCAACATAAATTTAGAATAAGTATGATAGCTGGTCTTTGTAATGGTAATCTTATTGCTCCTGTAATATTTGTCATTGTCAATTAAAAAGGGACCAGTAAATTGCACGAAAAAGGAACCACTATATTTAAAAATTTTTATGCCATATTACCTCCAGATTTATAGTTATTAATACGATAACTTTTACCTTTTATGTTTAGTATATGAGCATGATGTACCACTCGATCAATAATTGCATGAGTTAATACTTCATCAGCAAATATTTCATTCCATTTTTCAAAATCCTTGTTTGTGGTAATAATGGTAGATTTATTTTCATATCGTTTAGCAATAATATTAAAAAAGTCTTCTACTGAATGTTTTGGCAATTGCTTAAACCCGAGCTCATCAAGAATTAATAAATCAAACGATAGGAGTAATTTAACCTTTTTGTGATAACTATTATCTGCTCTTGCAATATGTAAATTATAAAGCATATCCGATACCGTAGTAAAATATACAGAGTATTCTCGTGTTAAAGCTTTTAATGCTAGCCCAATGGCAAGATGAGTTTTCCCAGTTCCTGAATCACCTATGAATATTACATTTCCCTTAGTATTAATATAATCACAAGTTGATAAATCACTTATTACTTTGGCATCAACACTTGGTTGGAAATTAAAATCAAAGTCTTCTAAATTTTTAGTTACCGGCAATTTAGCAGCACTTTTACGGCGACGGTAATTATTATCCTTACGGTTAGATTTTTCATCTTCACATAATAGTGATAGAAATTCTTTAAATCCTAGTTTATTATTTTGAGCATAAATAATCCTTTCATTTAAACTATTGACTATACCTGATAATCTAAAGCTTCGTAGGTCATTAAATAAGTTCTGCATTATTACCTCCAAACTCTGGTAATGGTAAGTTTACTGCATTACTATTTAAAATATTCTTAATTTTAGAGTAAGAACTTATACCATAATGTAGTGCTCTATGACAGGCTTTATCTATTAAGTCATCATTGTAAACCTTACGTAAAGAAATGATACCTCGTGCACAACGTTGCCAATCATTCACTCTTGTTTGTTGTAATGATTCTAATAATAAACTGCAATTATTCCCTATCTGCTGCATTTGTTGTTGATAATGTTCACTATATTCTATAAAACCTGGGCATAGACGTTTGTATTTAGCATAATGAGACGGATTAGTGGTAAATATCCCCTTGCCCTCTGTTCTAACGTGTCTTGCTATTAAATCATTTTGTATAGAAAATATTTGAACAAGTTTTGGGGACAATTGTACCATTACCTCACTGTATATATATTTTGCTGGTACAGAGTAATAATTATTATCTATGGTAATATGACAATCTTTTGCTACTTTTCGATTATGCCAAGATGACAAATCAAAAGTTTCTAATGGTAAAGGAATCAAACTACTTCTTTCCTCTTGCTCAAACAGTTCTCTAGGTATTCTCTTAGTAGTACCATGTATTCGGCTATTGGCCTTATTTAACCAATTTGCAAGACCATTTGTTAATTCTTCATATCTATCAAATTTACGACCAGCAAAAAAATTATTTTTAACGTATTTTATTCCCGACTCAACTTTGCCTTTTTCTTGCGGTTGATACACTCGACAAGGAGAAAGTAAAATTCCATAATGATCGGCTAAGCACTTATATTCCTTCTGATATACTGGCTCATAAAAATTGGCATCTACTACTCCAGCTTTAAGATTATCAAGTTTTATTACTTTTGGACTACCAGCAAAATAATTAAATGCATTGATATGACATTGAATCCATGTTTGACAACTTTGATCAAACACTACTTCATAATAATCAAGGCGACTATAGCTTAAACGCATATTAAATACATATGCTTTAACTCTACGCCCTTTAGAATTATACTGTAAGCCTATGTCACCAAAATCTACTTGTGCTTCCTCTCCTGCTAAAGTATGAAAACGAATGCAACTGTTATCCTTAATTTTATATTTTTTGATATAACGGGTCAAAGAAGTATAACTGCTTGTATAACCTTGATTTTTTAACTCCTCAAAAATTCTTATGTAACTCAGATTTTTTTCTAATAACTCAATTATTTTTTCGTGCCAAAAATCCAAAACTGAAGATCGTTCATAGATTGCTGGGGATTCTGTACCAGCCTCTACATAGCGGTTTATTATTTTTCGTACTGTTTTGCGGTCTGTTCTTGTTAGTTTGGCAATATTCCTTTGACTATTGCCTTGTTTATAAAGGGTGATAATTGTTGTATACATATTTATTCTTATCATTGTATCACTAGATATTTACTTGCTTAATTATCTAGTGAATATTGCACATTAACCTTATTAGGTCACACCAACTTCTCTGGTCCCTTTTTCGTGCAATTTACTGGTCCCTTTTATTTTAGCAATGACAATCATATTTTAATATAGCATTAATATGCTATATTAAAATATGAGATAAGCCCTTAACTTATTAAGGTAATAACCAGTTATGACTTAAATTATTAATACTATATTGAAATATAATTAGTATTAGAAATATTTATCGAATAGGAATATAAGCAAAGAGATAAAGATACTAAAGAGCAGACAAGAGGTTAAGGGGCAGAAGAAAGAGAAGTTACCTTTTTGCAAGAAAAAGTCACCTGGTAGATGTCCAAGTTTAAGATAAGGGATGAGAGGATAAATAAGTCCAATGGTGGTGATAAGTAATCCAAGGGTAATGAAGAATTTCTGCATATAAGAATCTGATAATTATAGTTAATAATTATTTTATACGCACATAAAAACCACGGGGCTTGCCCCATGGATGTAGTGCTCCCCATATCTTTCTGCTATGGTGATGTATGCAGATTAGAAAACAAGGTCACTGTGCTTACCGATGTGAATATCATTTGGTGCTGGTTAGTAAATACAGACACAAAATATTTAATGATGGTAGTTTCAAATATTTTCAAGGCATTCTGAAGCAGGTATGGGAAAATATCCCTGAGGTAAAATTATTGACAATAAATCATGATACAGACCACATTCATATGCATCTATCAATACTACCTAAGGTAAGAGTGAGCGATGTGGTTAGGACAGTGAACGCTCCACGGGGCTTGCCCCGTGGAGCGTTCACATAAGGTTTAATAATTTCTTAATCCTACTCCCTCTATATCCCTTATCCATAATCGGGGTTATAGTATTTTCAAGTCTTTCTTAGTTTTACTATAGTCTTGTTTATATGCTTGCCATAGATCACGTACTGGACCGGATTTATTAAGTAACATGGAAACAGATCCACTAGCTATAACTTTTCCATTATTTAGCATAATAACACTATCAAAGTTGGGCAAAAGGTGTAGCCGATGCAATGAAATAATCATAGCTGATTCTGGAAAATCATTTATAATTTGTAATAGAATTTCTTGTTCTGTAGGTAAATCTACACTAGAAGTAGGCTCATCCATTAGAATAAGCGAGCTAAAACGTGCAGCAAATAGCCCACGTGCCAGAGCCAATCTTTGCTTTTGACCAACTGAAAGATTTAGCCCTTTTTCACGAATATCTGTTTTAAGACCATTTGGTAAGGTGTCAAGAATATTTGAAAAACCAGAGAGTTTTACAACATGATGAATTTTATCTAATTCTGTTGGAAGATCCATTGTAATGTTGAATGCTATTGTATTTTCAAATATTTCTGGATCTTGAGGTATCAGAGTAGTAATTGTTTGAAGGGGTTCTAATGAATTGAAATGAACTTCATCAATTTTAAGATCCACATGTGAAGGGGTATAAAGTCCGGACAATAGATTCATCAATGTACTTTTACCTCCGCCATTTAATCCAATCAAAGCAATTTTTTCGCCACGCCTTATCTTAAACTCAATTCGATTAAAAATTTGGACATACCTAACAGCTTCTGAAGCATGGTGAAAAGTTAGATTTTTTACCTCAATGACATGCCATTGTTTAACAGTTGCTGAACTTTTAGGTAAAAGTGTTAATTTTTTAATATCATCTAGAATAGGTTGTATGCTTTTGATATCTGTATTCATACGTACAATTTCTCCATAATGAGTACTTAAAGCTTGGAATACATCATTAATATCACATTGGTAACGAAAAATCATGACTACGATGCCTAGCATAATTGTTTCCGTTTTATTTAAAGTATGAACTACATAACTAACCAAAATTATGGTTTGAACAATAGTGAACAAAATCATCATTGAGAACCACTTAATCTCATTTAAAACTACTCTTTTTCGGAAAAATGGCCAAATAGACATCATGTGCTCAAATAAATTATTATGTGTTAATTTACCTAAACGTAACGTTAGTATTGTTGTTATGTTACTAATGTAGTCAAAGAATACAGAACCAATGTGATTCTCAACTTCATTTTCAGCATTAAAGAGTGGTACTAATTTATTATCGAATAAAATCACCACTATCATTACAAATAAAGAAGAAAAAAAACTGATAAAACCTAAGGGTGGTGAAATCCAAAGTAAAAACCCCATTGCGGTTACAAATTTAACTATTGTATGAATATAGCTGAATTGATTATCTGCGAAGCGGTATATAGCTGCTGATGAACGATTAATGCGTGTAATAATGTTACCAGAATGATGATCTTGATGCCATTTTAGTGGTAAATGCATTAATTGTTTATAAATATTTAGTCTAAACGCTTGTTGAATTTTTAGAGCGACATTCCTTTCAACAACTCTTGCAGGACCATGAAATAACCAAAATAATAACATTAGACCAACTCCAGCAAGCAACCAAAATATTATTTGAGTCAGTTGTCCAGGCTTAAAATGCTGCAATTCATCGACAACTCGACCAAATGCATATGGACTTAAGCTCAAAAATATTTGAGCTACTATAAGTGCTAAGTAATAACCAATAATTGCGAACCTCCATGGTGCACCATAATGCCAAACAGTATAGATCAAGTTGAGGTAAGGATTACTCATTAGGTTTGTGACCATATAGGTTAATTGTTCGAGAGTTCAATGTTATTTCAAAAGTACAAGATATGAATTATACTTTAACTAACTCTAAGCTAATAGCTTAACAAATTATCTGGAAAACTTTCGACAAATCAACATATTCTTTGGGGATACAGGTTGATATTCCGGCGAAACGTACATTATTAAGAGTAGAAGTCGGCATAGTCAGTGTCTGAGCATCTGATAAAGATCGCCTACAGATTTTGCCTTAGAGAGATCATCACCAGTAATAGTTTGGCCATATTCTGTGTCGAACATGACGATAACACCAAGGGCAGCAAGCGAATCCCACTCCGGCAAATCCTTAAGCAACGTATCCATGGTTACTTCTACAGGATTCTGGAAGTCTGTCACAGACAGGAAATTCGCAAGAAAGGTCTCTTTACTCATTCAATACCTACTAATAGTTTGTCTTTTGCTAATAAAATGGCTTATAGTAGATTGTGTAAGAATACGAACCGATTCATAGTGTGTAGAGTTTGAGTATTTTAATCGATGGTACAATACAACTTTTGAGAATTGAATTTACTTATAGCCATCGATTATTTAAAAACATATCTAAACAATCCACTAATTCTCTTAATTATTTGCTATCTTAAAATCTTAACTAAAGTCATTATCTCTCTTACTTCTATATTGAAATTATTAAGTTATTATAATTCTGTTCTAATATGAACACAGAGCTAATTGTATAAAACTTAATACTAAAATGCAAATTTATTTATTAATTTGTCATTGTCAAATAAAAAGGGACCACTATATGTAAAAATTTTTATGTCATATTACCTCCAAATTTATAGTTATTAATACGATAACTTTTACCTGTTATGTTTAGTATATGTGCATGATGTACTACTCGATCAATAATTGCATGAGTTAATAACTCATCAGCAAATATTTCATTCCATCTTTCAAAATCCTTGTTTGTGGTGATAATGGTAGATTTATTTTCATATCGTTTAGCAATAATATTAAAAAAATCATCTACTGAATGTTTTGGTAATTGCTTAAAACCTAACTCATCAAGAATTAATAAGTCAAATGATAAGAGTAATTTAACTTTTTTGTGATAGCTATTATCTGCTCTTGCAATATGTAAATTATAAAGCATATCCGATACCGTAGTAAAATATACAGAGTATTCTCGTGTTAAAGCTTTTAATGCTAATCCAATAGCAAGATGAGTTTTGCCAGTTCCAGAATTACCTATGAATATGACATTGCCCTTAGTATTAATATAATCACAAGTAGATAAATCACTTATTACTTTGGTATCAATACTTGGTTGGAACTGAAAATCAAAGTCTTCTAAATTTTTAGTGACTGGTAATTTAGCAGCACTTTTACAACGACGGTAATTATTATCCTTACGGTGAGATTTTTCATCTTCACATAATAGTGAGAGAAATTCTTTAAATCTCTTTTGGGTATATTCCCCGCCGCTTGCGGCGTAATATGGCGGAATGAGCAAATATATACATAAAAGTCATAATGTTACGGTACTGCTGTATCACATGGTATTTCCAGCAAAATATCGCCGAGCAGTGTTTGACGTATCAGTTGATCAAGTATTACGAGAAATATGTTTAGAGATAGAAAAGAGATATCAAATAAAATTTTTAGAAATAGGGGTTGATGAAGATCATGTCCATTTTTTGGTACAATCTGTACCAACCTATAGCGTAACAAAAATAGTAACAACAATTAAAAGTGTTACAGCTCGTCAAATATTTAGACAGTGTCCACAGGTAAAGAAACAATTATGGGGTGGAGAATTTTGGACTGATGGATATTTTACGAGTACGGTAGGTAAGCATGGAAATGAGAATATGATAGGAAAATACGTAAAAAACCAAGGCAAGGAATATCAGAAACTGCATGAGGATCATCAGCTAGCTTTCTTCTAAAATACCCCGCTGCTTGCGGCGGGGATTACTTTTATTGACCTACGAAGCTTTAGATTATCAGGTATAGTCAATAGTTTAAATGAAAGGATTATTTATGCTCAAAATAATAAACTAGGATTTAAAGAATTTCTATCACTATTATGTGAAGATGAAAAATCTAACCGTAAGGATAATAATTACCGTCGCCGTAAAAGTGCTGCTAAATTGCCGGTAACTAAAAATTTAGAAGACTTTGATTTTAATTTCCAACCAAGTGTTGATGCCAAAGTAATAAGTGATTTATCAACTTGTGATTATATTAATACTAAGGGAAATGTAATATTCATAGGTGATTCAGGAACTGGGAAAACTCATCTTGCCATTGGGCTAGCATTAAAAGCTTTAACACGAGAATACTCTGTATATTTTACTACGGTATCGGATATGCTTTATAATTTACATATTGCAAGAGCAGATAATAGTTATCACAAAAAGGTTAAATTACTCCTATCGTTTGATTTATTAATTCTTGATGAGCTCGGGTTTAAGCAATTGCCAAAACATTCAGTAGAAGACTTTTTTAATATTATTGCTAAACGATATGAAAATAAATCTACCATTATTACCACAAACAAGGATTTTGAAAAATGGAATGAAATATTTGCTGATGAAGTATTAACTCATGCAATTATTGATCGAGTGGTACATCATGCTCATATACTAAACATAAAAGGTAAAAGTTATCGTATTAATAACTATAAATCTGGAGGTAATATGGCATAAAAATTTTTAAATATAGTGGTTCCTTTTTCGTGCAATTTACTGGTCCCTTTTTAATTGACAATGACAATAGAGGGATTTAAAAAATTTATAGAATTAAATTTTGATAAAACCACCATGGAGCTAGCTAATAACTGGAGTCAAAAAGTATCTGCAAGTACGATATCAAGATTGCTTAATAAATTAGGTTATAGTTATAAAAAAAACTTTTCTTCATCCCAAAAGGGATATTGGTCTAAGGAATGAGTTTATATTGAAACTAAAAACTATAGATAAACAAGATTTAGTATTTATCGATGAGTCTGGGATAGAAGATAATAGCTGTAGAGAACACGGGTGGAGCATTATCGGTCAAAGATGTTATGGTGAAAAGGTCTATCAAACATAAATCACGGATTAGTATGATTGCTGGGCTGTGTGTCAAAGATATTATTGCCCCAATAATATTTGATGGGACATGTAATAAGGACATTTTTGAAACTTATGTACAAGAGATATTGATCAAGGAATTAAAGGCTGGTCAGATAGTAGTAATGGATAATATTAATTTTCATAAAAGTACAAAAGTGAAAACGTTAATTGAATCTGTTGGTTGCAGTATTTTATTTTACCAACTTACTCTCCTGACTTAAATCCTATTGAGCATTACTGGTTTAAAATCAAGAATGAAATAAGAAAAACTATTTCTAATTTTGAGCACTTTTTTGATGCTGTTTACTATGCTCTTAAAAAATCACTACCTTATCGCATTAAGCTATATTAATGTTACAAGCTTCTCATTAGTAACAAATTCTACATAGCTTGCTCGACTAAATCCTAATGTAGCCACAAAAGCTGATAGAGGACTTTTCCCCTTACGAAATTCTATCCAGTCAACTTGCATCTGTTTGCCAGAAGCAGTCTCAAATCTTATCATATCCTCCTGTTTAGCTGCAGGCTTTATACTCCTTAAATAATCCCTGAGTTGGGTCATCCCGCCTGTGTAACCCAACTCCTTTATCTCTTGAAACAGTACCAGATAGTGATACAGGATGGGCTGATTTTATTCTGTCACTCAAGTAGTCTTTATATGGGGCAAGCTTTGTTACCAACTTTGGCCTATCCTTATATTTAGGGGAACCATCATATTTTAAATATTTACGTACTGTATTTACTGATGCACCTACTTCTCTTGCTATACTTCTTAAGCTTTTACCATGTTTATTCAATATTTTTATTTCCATTATTTGCTCCAGTATTATCATTATTCATTACCTCCTTATTCAGAAGATATTACTTTAATACTGTATCAATTTTTATCCGTTGCTCTGTATCATTTTACTTCCGTTGCTAACAAGCTATTATCTTCTATCCCAGACTCATCGATAAATACTAAATCTTGTTTATCTATAGTTTTTAGTTTCAATATAAACTCATTCCTTAGACCAATATCCCTTTTGGGATGAAGAAAAGTTTTTTTTATAACTATAACCTAATTTATTAAGCAATCTTGATATCGTACTTGCAGATACTTTTTGACTCCAGTTATTAGCTAGCTCCATGGTGGTTTTATCAAAATTTAATTCTATAAATTTTTTAAATCCCTCTATGTCTCTTATTATTCTACGATGTCCTGTATGATAACCACTTTTTGCTTTGACATCCCCAGTTTGTTTCTTTAATTTTTTCCACTCTATTATAGTCTTCCTACTAATAGAGTATATCTCTGAAGTCTCTTTTATTGTTTTACCATCTGTTAAACTTTTTATTACTCGTATTCTTAAATCTCTTTTGGGTATATTCCCCGCCGCTTGCGGCGTAATATGGCGGAATGAGCAAATATATACATAAAAGTCATAATGTTACGGTACTGCTGTATCACATGGTATTTCCAGCAAAATATCGCCGAGCAGTGTTTGACGTATCAGTTGATCAAGTATTACGAGAAATATGTTTAGAGATAGAAAAGAGATATCAAATAAAATTTTTAGAAATAGGGGTTGATGAAGATCATGTCCATTTTTTGGTACAATCTGTACCAACCTATAGCGTAACAAAAATAGTAACAACAATTAAAAGTGTTACAGCTCGTCAAATATTTAGACAGTGTCCACAGGTAAAGAAACAATTATGGGGTGGAGAATTTTGGACTGATGGATATTTTACGAGTACGGTAGGTAAGCATGGAAATGAGAATATGATAGGAAAATACGTAAAAAACCAAGGCAAGGAATATCAGAAACTGCATGAGGATCATCAGCTAGCTTTCTTCTAAAATACCCCGCTGCTTGCGGCGGGGATTACTTTTATTCGTATGAATATGCCTTTGCCATAAGTTTTTCATTTAGTATAATCCAACTCATACTATAAGTCACTATCTTATCGCATTAAGCTATACGACTTTATCGCCTTTGGTGCGTTTATGTCCATTATAACCTAAATTATCACCCTTTTTTAGCAGTAGTACATGTACCATCACCTGTAGTACTGAAGTATCAAGCATCCCAGCTTTAAATAATTTTAAAACTGAGGCTTCAAAGATTTTATCAAAACATCCATGCTTAATCCAAAAACTAAAAGCTTTAAAGATGCTGGTATAGTGTATCTCTGGTTTGCCATTGGAATCTTTAGCTATTGGTATTTCTTGCCACTGACAACCAATGTGTATTAGTTTAAGAATATAGTGGAATAATTTGAAAAAAGATATTTTTTTACTTGGACCACGTGAACTCTTTTTAAGATGCGGTAAGACAAATTCATTAAACTCAGTTTCCCTCAAAACCGTAGGGATACTATTATATTAACGCTTACCTTTCATTTAATTTTGTATACCATACTTTATTTTGAATTCCGTAATATACTCTCTAAACCTTTATATGCAAGCTTTTATTCATAGTTATTAACTGTTTCTATTACTCGCAATGAGTTCCTATAGTAATATTGTACGACAAACATTGTCGTATTGCTATGATGTGCGGTAATTGGTAAAATAGAGTTTTCCGTACCATTAGTGTCAAGTCTTAACTAATGTCAATAGTATCAAAAAGGCTGTTCTAAATATATGGTATGTCCATAACTATGTCAAGATAATTTTTGGACATAAAAATACGATATGTCCGAAAACGAACCTTTTTGAACATATGTGGTTCTAATCGCATCATTTTTCTTATTCCTAAAACGTTTTTTTGTTATATTAGAAGAACATTCTAATAAGAACAAGGTTTTGAAACATTTTTTGAACAAATTTTAATTAGGTTTTTGTGAGTCTGTGACATGTTTCAAAACGATCATTTTTGGAATATACTAACTTTGTTACTTACCTAGTATTTATTTTATTTTGTCTTCTATGTTGTTTACGCTGTATTTCTTCAGTCACAAAATCTTTTTTCTTATTACACTCTTTAGGATCTACTACCCTTTCTTTATATTGGCTTATCTTTTCTTGTAATAAATCAATATTTTTTAGTGCCTCTACTCTTTTATCTAACTCTTTATTATATATTTTAATGTTTTTTACGTTTTGTTCCATTAGGTCTACATGGTTATTACTGGTTTCTGAAGATACAGTTACTTCTTTTTCTTTAGGATATAAACGACTAATTAGTTTTTTTATTAAATTCTTTATTTTAACAAAAATATTTTTCGTACTATTTGATGTATCTGTTTTTAAAGCTGATTTCTGATTATGCTGCTCCTTGTTCTCAACTGTTTTCTGTGAAGATATGGTTTCAAGAATATCTTTTAATATTTTTTCTTCCTCCTTCTGTACCTTATCAAGATCTAAGTGTTGTTTATTTTCTGCCCTTACTTCCTTTTCAGACTTAAATTCATATTTGTCATTCTCATTAATGATAATATGCTGGCTTACTATGTACGCAGATGTTAAATCTTGCCTAATTACTTGTAGCTTCTTAAGACAATCTGTCGTTATGTCCCTTAACTCATTTATCATTATCATATTCTTTGCACTTGTATCCTCTGTGTTAATACCTTTAAGTATACTCTTGATATCTGTCATAAAAACCTCATATGTTATTTATCTAGTCTAACAGAAAATATTATGTTAATAATAATCTATTGTTTTGTAGAAGTCAAGATTTGATCTTACAGACACTATAAATTTTGCACCTGATTGTCAGTTAAGTTTTGACTGTCAGATATATAATCAAGATACAAGATTTCATTATTCTTTTCAACAGCTAATTTCTTACTATCCTTAAAAGTTTGCATAGGAGTTTTTCCATAACAATATTTACCAGAATGAGGTCTTTCATTATTGAAATACTCTAGCCAGATATCAAGATCTAATTGTAGGTCATCAAGATCTGTATAAATCTTTTTCCGCATTGCTGTATCAAAGAATTCTTGTTTCATAGTTTTATTAAAACGCTCACACATGCCGTTTGTTTGTGAAGAATATGCTTTAGTAGTAGTATGCTCTATACCTTCGATACTTAGAAATAATTCAAAAGCATGATGCTCTATATTCCCCTTATATTCTGACCCACGATCTGTAAGAATACGAATTATTGGTATCCCCCCTTGGGTCTCGTACCATGGTAACACGCGGTCATTCAGCATATCAGCAGCAGTTAAAGCTGTTTTATCAGTATATAGTTTAACATCAGCTACTCTGCTGTAGCTATCAATAAATACCTGATAATAAACCTTACCTATACCCTTAAAGTTGCCTACATAATATGTATCTTGGCATCCTAGATACCCCGGATGCTGTGTCTCAATTTCTCCATGTGCTTCTTTTTCATTACGACGCTTCTCTAGCACTTGTAATTGTGCCTCAGTAAGTACAATACCATCTTGAGCCATTTTTGCTTCTAATGCTTTAAGCCTTTTACTGATATTGTTTAAATCATTACGTAACCAAATTGATCTCACTCCTCCAGGTGATACAAGTACACCAGTCTTTTTAAGCTCATTTGATACTCTTAGCTGACCGTATGGGCTTTGTTCGGAAGGGTATCTGTTGGTCTTTTTTAGACGTAATTATCCTATTTTGACTGTGACACATTTACCGAATGAATTCCATAAATTTATAATATTGGTAATAACAATTGCTTCACGTTTTTGTGATGATATTTTTTTAGTTAATAGAGATGAACCAATACATCTCTTAATTCTTGAAATTTGAGCTTCAATTCGTGCCCTAATTCCATAACAGTATTTTTTATAAAATGCATAAATGTTACCTTTCTTACTAATCTTACAACCTTATCATGCCATATGGTGTTATCTTGACCGGCTTTGTTCGGAAGGGTAATAAAAAAGGAAGGGTAGTATGTAGAGAATACCATATAATATTCTGGAATAGATAAGTTATAAATTAAAAATGCCATACAAAGAAAGAACAAAAACAGGTTTGCCAAGAAAAATAGATAGGCCGAGATATAAAATAACCAATTGGTCACAATATAACGATAGTTTAAGAAAAAGAGGGATGGTCAGCCTGTATTTCCCTGAAGGTGATTTAGAGTCTTTGTTCATTAATACACAACCTTACGTAGAGGGAGAATCTGGGAGGACAACGACATACCAAGTACCATATATACAACTACATTTATACATTATATCGTTTATTTGATTTCGGGCAGCGTCAAATAACAGGTTACTTTGAGGATCTATGGCGGGGCAAGGGTCTTGAGATTCCAGTACCAAGTTTTGGTCATCTATGTGATTTATTTTCACAGATACCATTAGAGGTCAAACAGTTTTGCAATAAACTTGCTGTGCGTATCAAGAATGGCGAAGCTATATCTCTGATACTAGATAGCACAGGTCTTAGATTTAATACAGCTAGTAACTGGTATGAAACAAAATACAATAAAGTCTGTAAGAATAAGCCATGGCAGAAAATGCATATTTCTATAGATCCTGCAATGAATATTCATGATGTTGAGATTACTGATTGCTATACTGCTGATATAGAGATGCTAGAGTCCTTAATACCAGAGAATATATCGGTAGATAGAGTAATTGCTGATGGTGCTTACTATAGTATTGAAGGAGTTGAGAAATTAAGTAATTGCGGTATTACGCCAGTAATGCCTCCCCCACGTAATGCTAAGATATATGGTGTAAATACCTTATTATATTATTTAACAATCAAACCCTGCTTTAGCAAGGTGAACAAGTAAATTTAGTTTATAATAATATCTAAAGATAGAAATTCTTCATCTATACCCAATAGTGATGCTTCATTAGTAGAATATTTAAAAGCACGTTCTAAATCATCATAATCAAATTTACTTGATGATATTAATATAGTATTATCATCAATATCATTTTCTTTAATAACTACAACATCGTTACCGGTAGAAGTAATATTTTCTGATTCTTTAAAATCCTTTATTAATAAGGCTCCATCCTAAATCTAAACACCTGCCTTTTGTCTATCCTCTTGTGTTTTACAACGGCAAAAAGAAATATAACGCTCCAAAGAATCTTTGGGACTTGTGCCAGCATAAAGAACTTATGCAAGATATTTGGACTAAAGACCATAAGGTAGTAAATGTTCATGATATTCCTGATGAGGATTTAAAAAAGAAAGCTTGGACGGAGATACTGCAATTCTTCATGAAGCATATTCATGAAAGAGATTTACTTAAAAGATGGCATGAGGTAGCTGATCTATTACCAGAATTTGCCAAACTTAATATTGGTATTGATTACCTAGAGCTAATATTAACCTATACATTGATTAAAATTGAAAAATCTGATAAGATAGAACTAGAAAAAATATTAAAAAGTCGTTTAAACACTGCACAGGGAGAAAAACTTATGACTAGCTTAGCTCTCATCATTGGAAAGAAGAAGGTATACAACAAGGAATAGCAAAAGGCATGCAGATTGGGGAAGCGAAAGGTTTGCAGATTGGTAGAAATGAGGGAAAACACGAAAGAACTATGGAAGTAGCTAAAAATATGAGTCTTTCTAATTAAGTGTGTAAATTTTAGGGCTTAAATTCTACCTTCAAATTTTATCAAAAAGTGAGCCATAGCTGCGTTCCAGTTTGGAATCGGCATAGCCTATTTCTTGGTCATATAATCAATTGCCAAATATAAGGTCTTAAAAACGGCATTATCATTTGGAAAAACCTGTTTATTCTTGGTAACCTTACGTAATTGGCTATTGACAGATTCTACACTATTCGTTGTGTATATTACTTTCCTTATCGCCTCAGGGTATCCTAGAAAAACCATTAAATTTTCCCAATGAACATACCAAGATTTAGCAATTTGTGGATACTGTTTACTCCATTTAGCTTCAAAAGATTCTAAAGCAAGATGTGCTTCTTCCTCTGTGCTAGCAGTATTGAAAATACTATAAGTAAGTAGAACAAAACTTATTTAAAATAATAAGATTTTAAATAGGTAATGATGAACAGAAAATATAGACACTTATCTCGCGAAGAGAGATATGAAATAAAAAGAATGTATGACCTAGGAGTCAGTATTAACAAGATAGCACAACATCTTACGAGGTCTAAAAGCACTATTAGTATGGAGCTAAAAAGAAATAAAGTAAAAGGTAAGTATATGCCTTGTGTTGCTCAGGAACAATATAAAAAAAGGATGCATCAGCAAGAGTTATTAAAAATAGAGAAGTTACCTATTTTGTTAAATTATATCAAAAATGCTATGATTCACAAGAAATGGTCACCGGATGCTATAGCCGGAAAGTTAAAACTGGACAAAAATACAGCTTGTTGTATCAGTACAGAAAGTATATATAGATTTGTCTACACTTCTCCAGTTGCAGCTAAATTAAAGTTATATAGCTATTTACCGTCTAAAAGATATAAAAGGCAAGAAAGGGGGACAAGGCATCAAAGGATCATTATACCACAAAGGATCTCAATACATCAGCGTGATGCAATAGCAATGCAAAAGCTAGAAGTAGGGCATTTTGAGGCAGATCTTACATTTCATAAAGGTAATCAAAGTATGAATATCGGTGTGCTGGTGGATAAAAAGAGTCAAAAGATTATTTTAGTGCTGAATAACTCCAAAAGAGCTAAAACAGTTACCACTGGGTTTTTAAAAAAGATCAAAACGCTGCCAAGTAGTGTTAGAAAGACTATTACTATGGATAATGGCAAAGAGTTTGTAGGGCATCTTGCTTATAGACTATCTGGGTTTCAAACTTTCTTTTGTGATCCATACCGCCCTAGACAAAAAGCACTAGTGGAGAAAATGAATTCTATGATTCATAGAATTTTACCTAAAAATACAGATATTACAACCGTTACACAAAGAGGTCTTGACAATATTGCTGAGATTTTAAATAACATGCCAAGAAAGATTTTTGGTTATAAAACCCCCAATGAAATTTGGGCAGAAAATTTATAGGTTTTGTTCTACTTAGTCCTTGAATTTTCAGTATAAATAGGCTTTAAATCAGCCGCTAATTCTTTTCGGTCTTTATATGATACATATTTTAAACTATTTCTAATCTGATGTACAATACATAATTGATGTTCGGTTTTCGGAAAAACTGCCTCTATCGCCTCAGACATATCGGTTAAATTATCACTGCAAGCAATAAGCATGTCTTGCATACCTCTGTTCTTCATCTCAGTAAAATTACCAAGCCAAAATTTTGCTCCTTCATTTTCACTGATCCACAATCCTAAAATATCCTTCCTGCCAGATAAATCAATACCTAATGCTACATATACAGACTTATTGATAATTCGTTTATCTTGACGTACTTTTACTACTAAACAGTCAAAAAATACTATAGCATATACTCGATCCAATGGTCGGCTTTGCCATATCTTGACATCCTCAATTACATCATCAGTAATTTGACTTATCAAACTTTCGCTAACGTCAGCTCCATACAATTCTTGCATTTGAATCTTAATATCAGATAAGCTCATTCCTTTAGCGTATAACGATATTATTTTATCATCAAATCCTTCAAATACGTCTTTGACGCTTTGGAATTAATGCAGGTTCAAATGTACTACTTCTATCCCTTGGAACCTCAATCTCTATAACTCCATTATTTGTTACTAGATTCTTTACATTCTTACCATTACGAACATTATCACTATCAGTATGACAATATTTATCATATCCTAAGTGATTATTCATCTCTGACTGCAATGCCTTCTCTACAAGCCGTTTGGTTAATTGCTTTAATAAACCATCCTCTTTAAGTAATGTTGATATATCTGTATCATTATTTATTAATAAATCTATCGCTTGATTTATTGCTTCATTTTGTTTTTGGCGCATATAATTTCTCCTTTTGTTATATTATATTTTTATATAACCTTTGAGAAATTCCCACACTTATTTGGACAGAGCCAAAAATCAATTGTATCCCCATATTTGTCTACAGCTCTATACAAATATGCCCATTTACCTTTTACTTTAATGTATGTCTCATCTACTCTCCAACTAAACCCTGACTTAGGCTTCCAGCACCATTTTAATTTATCTAATATCTTTGGGGCATAATACTGAACCCAACGGTAAATTGTAGAGTGATCTACCTCTACACCTCTTTCCTCTAACATCTCTTCTAAATCTCGATAGCTAATACCGTACTTACAGTACCACCTTACTGCCCATATTATTATATCGTATTTAAAATGACGTCTCTTAAAAAAATTCATAAAGCTTATCTATAACAATTTATTCCCTATTCTTATATACTAATATTTCCTATTTGCAACAGGGCATTTTAAAGCTTAATGTAATTATAATTGTTGGGAGAATAATTTCCGTTCCTGTCATCTAGTTGCTTGTCCGCTTGTCCGGCTCTGATTATTCAGAAAATAAAGTTTGTTATTAACCATTTATAGCATAAATCATTAAGATACTGACAATTTAATAGTATTAAAAACAGCATCATAAAATGTTTCAAAATCTCCTACAACTTTCCTAATTTCATTTTTTATCTTAAACCAGTAATGCTCTATAGGATTTAAATCAGGAGAGTAAGTTGGTAAATACAATATGGTACAACCAACGGATTCAATGAACTCTTTAACTTTAGAATTTTTATGAAAATTAATGTTATCCATAATAACGGTTTGCCCAGGTTGTAATTCTGTAATTAATACATCCCTAATATAAGTTTTAAAGACCTCTGTATTACAATTACCTTCAAATATTACAGGAGCAATAAGATTACCATTACAAAGACCAGCTATCATACTTATTCTAAATTTATGTTGATACACCTTTTCTCCATAACACCTTTGTCCTATAATGCTCCATCCATACTCTTTGCAAGCATTATCCTCTATTCCAGATTCATCAAGATATACTAATTTATCTTTTGTGATGGTTTGTATCTTTGCTATAAATTCATTTCTTAATTTAATATCTCTTTTCGGATGAAAATGAGTTTTGTTTATAGCTATAGCCAAGTTTTCTGATTTGTCTTAAAATAGTTACAGATGCAATATTACCCCATTGCTTTGCTAACTCCTTTGATGTTTTATTCATATTAGCTTTAAAAAATTCTTTAAAAGATTCTGAATCTTTTATCTTATGACTATGTCCTTTCTGATAACCAGTTGCTGCTTCTAAAGTACCTTGCTTATCTTTTAATTTTTTCCATTTATATATAGTATCACGACTTACATTAAATAATTTACTTACCTTACTTATTCGTATCCCTGCTTCTACAGCTTTTATAACTCTTAGTCTTAGTTCTATTGCATATGCTCGTGCCATATCTCTTTACATGCTTGTTAATATTTGCTTACTATAACATGATACTCTCGCTCTGTCAGTACCTTAATGACTTATGCTATACACCCACAATACCTATTTGCAACAGTGCCGAATAAATCACGGGATGACAGGGGGAAACAATCCACGCAACAACTTCGTGGATGCAAAGCATCGACACAGCAATCTCGTCAAACATCCTAAGATTGCTTCGTAGAAACTTTCATTTTCTCCTCGCAATGACGATTTGCTACTGACCTTGTTCCTTATCTTTTAACAACTTAATATCTCTATGTGTAATTATTTTATCGATTATGCCGAATTTTTTTGCTTCTTCAGGTGACATAAAATTATCACGCTCCATACTTTTCTCAACATGTTTTACATCTTGCCCAGTATGTTTACTATATAAGCTATTAAGGATCTTTTTGATTTTCAATGTTTCTTGAGCATGAATTTCTATATCTGTTGCCTGACCTCGATAACCTCCGGATGGTTGGTGGATCATAACACGGCTATGCGGCAGGCTGTATCTCATTCCTTTTTCACCACCACAAAGTAAAAATGACCCCATAGAACAAGCTTGACCGATACAAAGAGTAGCTACTTTAGGCTTGATATATTGCATCGTGTCATAAATTGCAAGACCGGCAGTTACAACCCCGCCAGGAGAATTTATATACATATATATATCTTTCTCAGGATTTTCTGCCTCAAGGAACAATAATTGAGCAGTAATCAAATTTGCCATATGGTCTTCAATAGGACCACATACAAAGATTATACGTTCTTTTAATAACCTTGAATATATATCATAAGCACGCTCACCCCTAGAGGTTTGTTCAATTACTATCGGTACGTAGGACATTGGATATTTTTCCTTAAAGTTTTTGTTGGAAAGATATGCGTCATCCCGTGGATAAGCCACGGGATGACACACCGAGGAGATTGACTAACAATCCTACTTCTTACTATCTTCTAAAGCATTAGCAAGTATGTCGCCCATATTGGTTGTATTATCGCTAGAGCCATATTCTTTAAGAGCCTTTTGACGCTCTGCTATTTTATGGGCTTTTATTGATAATAAAATTTTATTGGTTGACTTTTCGATAGAAGCAACTTTTGCTTCGATTTCTTGATCTACTGCAAACATTTCAGGTTTTTGTTCTTCTTTTTCATCTGATAAATCAGATTTTTTGATAAATCCTGCTGCTTTATCGTTTACTAATACTTCCAATCCATCATCTTTGATTGCTGTCACAACAGCTTTAACTACTGTTCCTTTTTTATATTCATCAGCAATTCCTTGATATGGATTAGGAGTTAATTGCTTGATACCTAGACTAATTTGTTCTTTTTCAATATTGATTGTTAGCACTTTGCACTCTACTTCATCACCTTTTTTGTATGTTTTGAGTAACTCATTGCCATTATCTTCCCAAGTAATATCACCCTCATGAATCATACCGTCTAAATTGTCGCTAAGTGCAACAAAGATTCCAAAATCAGTAATGTTTCTAATTGGAGCTTTAATCACTGTTCCAACAGGGTTAGTTTCAGCAAATTTTATTAAAGGATTTTGCTGGCATTGCTTAATACTTAAAGAAACACGATGTTTTTCTGTATCAACTTCTAACACCATGAATTCTACTTCTTGACCTATGGTAAGAGTCTTTCTAGGATTTTGATTAGATTTAAGCCAACTAATTTCACTTGAGTGAACAAGCCCTTCTAAACCATCCATTAATTCAATAAATACACCATAATCAGCAAAGTTTGTGACTTTTCCAGTCATTTTTTTACCGACAGGGAATTCTTCTTTAATTTTTTCCCATGGATTATAATCAAGTTGTTTCATACCAAGAGATATTCTTTTTGTCTCTTCGTTAAACTTAATAACCATTACTTTAACTTTCTGATTAAATTGTAGCACTTCTGATGGGTGGTTAACTCTACCCCAAGAAATATCAGTTAAGTGTAATAAGCCGTCAACACTACCAAGGTCAATGAATGCACCATAATCTGTAATATTTTTTACTGTTCCCTCAAGGATCATTCCTTCTTTGATTTTAGATAGCATCTCGTCTCTAGCTTCAGAACGTGATTCCTCTAATATAGCTCTTCTTGAAACAACTATGTTACCAAGCTTTTTATCCATGCTTAGGATCTTAAATGGCTGTCTAATATTCATTATAGAGCTAGGATCTTTAATTGGTCTAACATCAACTTGGCTTCCTGGTAAAAACGCTACAACACCAGATAAATCAACAGTGAACCCACCTTTTACACGACCAAAAATTGTACCATCAACAAACTCACCTTTGCTACACATGAGTTCTAACTGACCCCATAATTCTTCTTTTATCGCTTTCTCACGACTTAAAGTTTTGCCGCTATGTCCTTCAGTTTTTTCAATATAAACATCAACTAAATCACCAATCTCAGGTAATTTATGTGCCGGTGATAATAAAAATTCAGATTTAGGTATTCTACCTTCATTTTTTAATCCAACGTCAACAACCACTACTTCATTAATATCAACTACTTGACCTTTTACTACTGTTCCAGGTTTTATATGACTCGTATCAACATTTTCAAGCATTTTAGAAAAATCATCTTCAAATTCATGATTAACTGCTGCAAGTTGTGGAACGAATCTTTGTTTTAATTTTGTTGTCATATTTTTCTCGTAAATATTAGCGGTGCTGAACTAATAGATAATCTTTTTAAAGGGTTAATAAAAAAGATATTTTCCAAATATCACTGTCATCCCGTGGTGGCATTGCCCGCGTGGATCGAAAAACACCCTAAGGTAGTCATGCCGTGGCTTGACTACGGCATCCAGAAAATAATAAAAAATACTAATATTATTAGTATTTTTTAACTGGACCCGGTGGACAAGCCACGGGGTGACATGGGGAAACGATCCACGCGGGCAATGCCTCCCGTGGTCAAGCAACTAGATGACATTTCTATCTATAAGCGAGTTTGGAAAAATATCCTCTAAATAAAATAAACTATAAGCACCAAGTTATTTTATTCTTTTAATATAAATTGCGTTATTTGTTCTACAACCAATAAGGGTGAAAGTTTGGAAGTATCAATAATTAATGCATCCAAAGCCGGTAATAAAGGTGCTACTTCTCGCTCTTTATCTCTTTTATCACGCAGAATTATCTGTTGTAAAATCTCGTCAAGTATACATGCTTTCCCTTTAGCTTGCAACTGTTTATATCGCCTCTCAGCTCTAATCTCAGGGTTTGCGGTTATAAATATTTTAAAATCGGCATTAGGTGCAACTATTGTCCCTATATCTCTACCCTCCATAAGAATTCGAGGTGTAATATTAATTAACTTTACTAAATGCTTATTTAGATTATCTCTTACCTCAGCTATTACGGCAATTTGCGAAGCAATGCCTCCTATATTTTCATCCTCTAAGTCAAACTTATCTGTAATATCTATTTCTTTAGATAAGGAAATTACTTTATTGATGTCTGTAATATCTATTTTTTCTTTAATGCAATTAAAAGCAAGCTGCCTATAAACAATACTTGATTGAACATATTTTAAAGAAAATTTTTCAGCAAGCATAAGCCCAATAGTGCCTTTACCGGAAGCTGCAGGACCATCAAGTGCAATAACAAAATTTTGAGTAAAGTATAAAGCTTTAGATTTTAAGTTTGTCATAAAAAATTTGTAGAATAGATAATAAAATACTATAAATAATGTAAATAAAGCTTGAAATCTACTATATTATACAATAAATATAGAACTTAATATTTATAAGGGTGATTAGCTCAGTTGGTTAGAGCATTACGTTGACATCGTAAAGGTCGGGGGTTCAATTCCCCCATCGCCCACCACCTTATCTCCAGGCTTTTCTTAATCTGCTAATTTTATCTTCATACTCCGTATGCTCACTATATGCTCCTTGCATTTTGAAAAATAGTACTATAATTGCCTTGTGTGCCTCTTATAAACTGATGTTTAAGTTGAGGTCTTATACACACTATATGCTGCTCACATTTCACTCCTGATTGTGTAATCCATAATGAGAGTGATAATAATCCCACTATCTTCTACAATTTTGTCGGTAATTTTATTCCACCTGAATGGAGTACTCTTTCCTCTCGTAATGGTAAAATTTTAAGTAAAACCTCAAGACAACTCCTATCTCTTATAGTCTTCCGCTTGCAAATCTACTATAACAACAGTATTGACGAACTTCAGGAAACCTATCATTTCTTTGAGGATTCTCTAGGAGTATGTCAAGAGCGTGTAAGACAGTGTCTAATTGAATTAAAAAAGAGTGGCTTTATCGAATTTTATAAAGCAACAATAGTTAAATATGGCATTAAATGCCGTAATACTCCTTGTATTAAGCTGGCTAGAAATTTCCAACCTACTTCTAGCAAAATACCTTCTGAAAATGAAAAAAATTTTGCCTCAACTCCAAAAAACTTTGGGGTGAAACCCAAAGAAATTTTGCCTCAACCCCAAAAAAGTTTGGATGAGAGAATATATATAGATAATAATAAAAATATATCTAATAAATCTAGATCTAGCGAATCTATCATTTTTCAAAATGAACAAAATATATTTAATCATAATAACCAAACTCAGTTACAAGAACAAAAACCTGAAGCAAATTTACAATGCAATGTTATAAAATCAATCAATGATCAACAACAAGGTGATAATATCAGTTCATCTAGTGCTAATATCACAACAGGTGCTACACGAATTAATACTGCACTACAAGCAGTTATTAATAAAATCTCTAAAAAATATGACTCTACACCATCAAATAGCAATAATGCTGCAATTACTGCTATTAATCATAAAAGCTGGTTCAAAAGAAAAAAATTAGCAGATTTTTATCCATTAAGCCAAGAAGATGCTGATTTACTACAAGTAAAATCAAATAGAGAATTTAACCTAGATTTTATCAACAAATTGCTCTTAAAGCTTGCAGGAGAATATTCCAATCACCATTTTGGCCATAAGAAAGTGTTACTAAACTATATGGCTAAAGCTTTAGCTCATGAGTTACATGAAACTACTAAAGCTAATAATGCTACATTTCAGTTTAAATCTAGCGACTTAAACAACGCTAAAGAGCAATACCTAGATAAGATAGAAAGTAGCCTTGATACTAGCTTGCAAGCTCAGCTAAAACGTAAAATTGTTGGTAGTTTTAATCCTGATTCAGCTTATAAATTACTAAGCTCCTGCTTATTTATTGGGGTAGTAGGTAATAGCTATCAAATAAAACTGCTTAAAACTATTACGTTTTCAGAAAATGCACAAGATAAAATACTACAGCAAGTACAAATGATCTATGGCAGTAATATTGGGCAGTTACAAATCATACCATTTGCTGAGCTTGAAGCGAAGCAGAGTAATATTGAAGATGAAAAACAAGATTATCTATTGCAGCTAAGCAAACAATTAAATCCTGATTCAATATGGTACAGGGCACGGAAATTTCTTATTGAACGTTATAACCAATATATTGATTTTGGTGTATTAACTAAATTAGTAGTGGTAGAGGAAGATATAGTCAATAAAAAGGTAATCCTCAAATCAATATCAGCTTTTAATGATTATTATGTTAGGAATCGTCATATGCAAGATCTAGAAGAAGCTTTTAAGAGTCAAGATTATTACTTTGAATTAATCAAGTTTGAATATAACTAAGCTATTGTGGTAATTGATAATTTGTAATAACTACTTCATCAGATATTTTATTGTGCTCAGGCATAGAATATTTAACCTTAATAGTACTAATATTAAAATTTTTGTATAAGTTTCTAATAAAGGGAGTATTACTATTAGAAATCATTATTTTTATACCTTGATTATTGAGTTCTGTAGCAAAATCTTTAAGTCTCGTTTGATCATTTTCATCAAAGGGTAATCTGGTATAAAACTTCTCACCTGATTTATGATAAGGAGGATCAAAATAAACAAAATCACCTTTTTGTGGTTCAATGAACGAAAAATCCATAGCACAAATAGATGTGTCAGCTAAAAGCTGACTACACTGTTTTAATCGAGAAGCAAGATCAGATTTACTATAATTCCTACCAGAGAAAGTTTGAGCTGGTTTGCCATCAATATTAATCCGGTAAATGCCTTTAAATGAATATCTATTAAGATAGATAAATCTTGCGGTAATCTTTGCTGGGTCGTTACTGTCATTATTACTTCTAACTTGATAATAATGTTCTTTAGAGTGTTTTTCTTTATGAGAGTCTAATAGTTTACTGACCTTATCTGGATTCTTCTTTATTGCGTTATAGCTAGTTACTAGCTCTAGATTAATATCAGATAAATAGCATTGTTTAAATTTATCTCTAATTTGAAAAAATAAAGCCCCACCACCAAGGAATGGTTCATAGTAGTTATTCAGTGTTGATGGAAGAAACTTAATTAATTGATCGGCAATTTTTCTTTTACCACCAACCCATTGTAGGAATGGTTGTGGTTTATCTGAGTTCTTTACTGACATGAAATTATTATTAAAATATTTATACTAAATTATAGTATAAAATAGGTTTAAATGCCAGCAAAATACTGTATTACAAGGGATTTTCAAGGAATTCTTGATGTTTTCTGTAGCATCATTAATACTAGTTTTGATTTGTATGTAATAGACAAAGATCTGAGCTAACAAATAATAGTAATTTAGCTGTGTCTCATTTATGCAGCTCTTTATTAAATTGTGTAGAAATCTGTCAAAAAAGCTCTTAAATCCTCTGTACTTCATGGAATAGTTAGGATATCTGTCCTTGTTAAGAGCAGCCGTGGTGCAGTTCTAGTTCAGAGGTTAAATTAAAAACTACAAAATTTTAGCACTTTAACCTCTGAGCTGTTTTCTTAACTTTAACAGCAAGGAAATGCTATGACAATTAATAATCAAAATCAACAAAAAGATAATAATAACGTTAAAAATTCTCTGCAGCAAGCTTGGATATTGCAATTATCTCCTATATCTGTCACATTAATGCCATCTGACCCTGAATACAGTTTTACAGACAAACATCAAGAATTAGAGCAAAAATTACAAAAGGCAAAGCATGAACTAAAAGAATCTAATATATTTAAGATAGATTTAATTAAAAATATTAGTAATAAATTAGATATATAGCATAAGTCATTAAGGTACTGACAGAGCGAGAGTATCATGTTATAGTAAGCAAATATTAACAAGCATGTAAAGAGATATGGCACGAGCATATGCAATAGAACTAAGACTAAGAGTTATAAAAGCTGTAGAAGCAGGGATACGAATAAGTAAGGTAAGTAAATTATTTAATGTAAGTCGTGATACTATATATAAATGGAAAAAATTAAAAGATAAGCAAGGTACTTTAGAAGCAGCAACTGGTTATCAGAAAGGACATAGTCATAAGATAAAAGATTCAGAATCTTTTAAAGAATTTTTTAAAGCTAATATGAATAAAACATCAAAGGAGTTAGCAAAGCAATGGGGTAATATTGCATCTGTAACTATTTTAAGACAAATCAGAAAACTTGGCTATAGCTATAAAAAAACTCATTTTCATCCGAAAAGAGATATTAAATTAAGAAATGAATTTATAGCAAAGATACAAACCATCACAAAAGACAAATTAGTATATCTTGATGAATCTGGAATAGAGGATAATGCTTGCAAAGAGTATGGATGGAGCATTATAGGACAAAGGTGTTATGGAGAAAAGGTGTATCAACATAAATTTAGAATAAGTATGATAGCTGGTCTTTGTAATGGTAATCTTATTGCTCCTGTAATATTTGAAGGTAATTGTAATACAGAGGTCTTTAAAACTTATATTAGGGATGTATTAATTACAGAATTACAACCTGGGCAAACCGTTATTATGGATAACATTAATTTTCATAAAAATTCTAAAGTTAAAGAGTTCATTGAATCCGTTGGTTGTACCATATTGTATTTACCAACTTACTCTCCTGATTTAAATCCTATAGAGCATTACTGGTTTAAGATAAAAAATGAAATTAGGAAAGTTGTAGAAGATTTTGAAACATTTTATGATGCTGTTTTTAATACTATTAAATTGTCAGTATCTTAATGATTTATGCTATATCATGTAATGAAATGCTCTCTGAGCTACTTACACTTTATGGAGTAGAAAAAGATCCTAATAAGAAGAACTCCTTATCTAATATTGTCATAGATTGTGCTAAGGGACTATTAGATTATTCTCATAATCTGGTTAATTTGCTGCATAAAGATGCTAAACTAGTTCCCATAGATCTACAAGCTTTTAATCTAGAGCAATTAGTAAATGAAACTGTTAATAAAATTATACCAGAAGCTAAGGATAAAGGTTTAGATCTTTTTTGTAATTTTCAGTATGATATAGTCAAGATTATTATTGGAGATAGTTACTGGATAAAGGCAATATTAGAACAATTAGTAGCTAATTCAGTTAAATTTACTGAAGAAGGCAAAGTTATTGTGACAATCAATTTATTTCCTACTACTATAGACGAAGATAATAAAGAGATGGTGCTACAGCTTATTGTCCATGATACAGGTATTGGCATGTCTGAGGAAATACAGCAATATATTAGAGGTAAGAATACTGAATTTGATTCTGCAACTGAGTATAAAGGGTTAAACTGCGGACTTAGCTTTGTTAAAAGACTTATCCATGAAATGCACGGAGATATTGAGGTAGAAAGCGAAGAAGGTAAGAGTACGACTGTTACATGTAATATACCAGTAAAATTGCCTATATATCATCAATAATTACTAAATAAAGTAAAGTCTTGTAAAAAAATTTACAAGACTTTACTTAAATATCTATAAAACTATAGTCCTGGTAACCATACTGTAGTAAAAATATCTTGACTATGATTAGTTTAGTTAACTAAACTAAAGGGATGAGTAAAGAATGGCGTAATATGGTTAAAAATCCAGTAAATTATAAGTATGAAGAGTCTTTAAATAATTGTTCTTATAGTAAAAGATTATTACACAAACTTTGGTTATTAAATAAATATGCAACAAATAAGATAAATCTTAATCAAGTTACTAAGGCTATTTACTATGCCAAAAAATATCACAGTGGACAAAAACGAAAAACTGGAGAATTATTTTATACTCATACTTTAGAAGTAGCATATATGGTATCTGATTACTTATTTAAAACTGATATTATTGTTACCGCTATATTACATGATGTTATTGAGGATACAGAGCTTACTAAAGAAATGATAGCAGAAGCATTTAATGATAAGATAGCCTATTATGTTGAAGATTTAACCAGAATTAAGAAAGATCATAAGATTAGTGCCGTAGAAATGGTGAAGATATTATATATGCAAAAGAAGGATGATTTATTATTAATTAAGCTATTTGATAGATTACATAATATGCAAACAGTCAGAGCTAAGTCTCTTGACAAGATTTGGCAAACAACATCTGAAACTTTACAAATATTTTTAGCTTTATCTGCTTATTTAAAAATACCCGAGATTGCTAAGCAATTAGAGGCACACTGCCTACGAGTAGTCTTTAATTATGAAATCTTACAGAACGCTGTTACGAACAGAGAGAAATATTAATTTTCCTAGAGAAGAGTATAAGTTATAGCAAGCCTTAGTATTATTAATAATAGTAATTAACAAGATAAAAGGGATTGATATATGCCTAATGATTTATATTATTTTTATGAAAGTGATTTAGATAAAGGAAATTTCAGGAATTTTTATGATAGTCTACCTTCTTCAAGGCTAAAAGAACAATTTCTAAATTCTATACCAAAGGATGATATATGCTGGGACTCTACTTGGGTTTTGCAAGGGTATAAGGGGCCATATCCTAATGGTAATAGTGAAAAACTATCTTCAAGTTACGGATTACAAGAGGTAAGATATTGGTGGGGGTATCAAAGCATATAAACTGGGTTCCTATAGTTGGTACGATCGTGTGGGGTGCATCGAAGATTGCTGGAAAAATAACTAATGTGTCTAAATGGTGTAGTTTATATTTTGACAGTAAAACTGGAGAGTGCTTAAGCCATAATAAAGAGGTAGCTGCATCAAAACTAAATGAGATAGGAAGACAATTGTTTGATAATGGCAAATTTAGTGAAGCAAAGGAGTATTTTAGTAATGCTTATACACACTCGAGTAATAAAGCAAATTATGATGTCTATAAGGATAATATAAATAAGGCTAAAGCTGAAACAGATGCTATAAACTTAAATTCCCAAGGTGATAATTTATTTAACCAAGGCAGGTATCACGAAGCTCACAATAAATATCAGGAAGCTTATGATAAATCTCAAATTACAAAAGAAAAAAACAAATATGCTCTTTATAAGGATAAAGCTAAGACCGAACTAAATGCTATAGGGCTAAAAGAATTGGGTGATGTAGAGTTCAATGCTGGTAGGTATGATAGTGCAAAAGTCAAGTATCAAGAAGCACATGATAAATCTCAAATTACAAAAGAAAAAAACAAATATGCTCTTTATAAGGATAAAGCTAAGACCGAACTAAATGCTATAGGGCTAAAAGAATTGGGTGATGTAGAGTTCAATGCCGGTAGGTATGATAGTGCAAAAGTCAAGTATCAAGAAGCACATGATAAATCTCAAATTACAAAAGAAAAAAACAAATATGCTCTTTATAAGGATAAAGCTAAGACCGAACTAAATGCTATAGGGCTAAAAGAATTGGGTGATGTAGAGTTCAATGCCGGTAGGTATGATAGTGCAAAAGACAAATATCAGCAAGCCTGCAACAAATCATCAGTTGTTGTTAATAAAACGACATACACTAACTGCATAAGTAAAGCCCAAGTCGAGCTAGATGCACAAAGTGCGTACCAATGTGGTAAGATGTTGTTTAGTCAAGGTAAGTACAGTGATGCTTTAAAGGAATATCAGGTTGCTCATGGTAGTTCTAAGATAATGAATGTAAAATCTACTTACAATAATGAAATATCTAAAGTAAAAGTAGAAATAAGTGCTAAGCAGTTATATGAACAAGGTGAGGCGTTATACCGTGCCGAAAATTATGTGGAAGCTAAGATAAAATATAATGAAGCAGTATATGTTTCTGAAGTTAACAAAGATTACTATAATAGGACAGGTGCTGCAAGAGCACAGGTAGAGTTAGATGCTACAGAGTTAAACGAGCAGGGGAATATACTATTTGCGAGTGGTAATTTTAGTGAAGCAAAAGATAAGTACCAGCAGGCTTATGACATATCTGAAGTTGCCAAAAAAAATGATAACTTTTTCAGCAAATTATTTTATAGCCCCCATGAATATAAAAAGAATAAAGATAAAGCTCAAACAGAGTTAGATGCAATTGCATTGAGTGATCAGGCTAATATTCTCTTGAATCAGGGGAAGTTTGCTGAGGCTATAATAAAGTATCAAGCGGCTTATGATAAAACACAAATATTTAATCAACGTGACCAATACAAAAATAATAGAGACCTAATACAGGCAAAAGTATATAATAAGGAAGGTTATCAATTATTGAGTGAAGCTAGCACTGGAGGAGATATTGCTGTTAAAATTCTCAAATATAAAAATGCACAAGAAAAATTTGAAAAGGCCATAAATATACGTCCTAATAGCGATGTATATAAAAGTAGTCTGGCTAAAGTCAAAGCTGAACTAGATGCTATAAACCTAAATTCTCAAGGTGATAATTTATTTGATCAAGGCAGGTATCATGAATCCCACAATAAATATCAAGAAGCTTACAATAAATCTCAAATTACAAAAGAGAAAAATATATATGCGATTAATTACGAAAAAGCCCAAACTATCATAAATAAATTATCAAAACTTGAGACCTTATGGAATAAGGCTTGGGAAGCTGAAAATGATACAGAAGACGATAGATCTAAAGAAGCAGGAGAAGTTTTTCAAGAAGTCCTGAGAGAAGCAAAAGATGGTTTAAAAATAGTTCCTAATGATCCCAAATTTAAACAATATGAAACCCTTGCTTCTTTTAAAATAGAAGGAAATGAACTATTCAATGAAGGTCTTGAATCGCAACAAAATGGGTTTGAGTTGCTACAAGAAGCACACAAACTAAAACAACAACAAAAATATGAGCTAGCTAATAGCAAATTTCATGAAGCAAAAGATAAATTCTCTAATGCAAAAGATAAATTTGAGATAGGAAGTAACGAAGATCAACGATTTGTATCTTGTGTTGAGTTGGTACAGGAGCAACTTAATGAGGTTATGGAATCAATAAAAAATACTGAACAATATACGCTAGCTTCAGAGTTATCTAACTTAGATATCAATATTAGTAATAGCAGTTATTTAGAAACCGATTCTCTTGAGACTAATATAACTGGAGAACATAATAATTATTATGCACAAATTTAGTGGAGATCACTTATGAAAAGAAAGTTAGCTCGAAATATTAATAAATGTAATAAAGAAATTAATGCACAAGTAAAAACAACTCATGCAAATGTAAGTGATATTGGTAACAAACTCTTAACAGATGATTCGTTAACTCTTGAAAATATTAATGAATTAGGACAACGTATTGCCGAGCAACAAGAATACGATAAAAATCAACTTATTGTTTGTGATATTAGCAAATTAAATGAACGATTAGAGTCACATAAGGATGATGATATTAACGAAAAACCAATTTTTATTATTTGTCATAGCGAGCACAATGTTAAAGCTACTTTTTGTATTATTAAACACTTGGATAAAACTGTTTGTTTATATCAAGATTTTTCAAATATACAAATTCCAGAAAATATAAAAAGTATTTTAGAACAGTATTTTGATAAAGATATAGAGTTTAAGATACATGCTAAAATAGCAGAGATAAAAAATCAAAAAGATGAGGATATTTTATCTTTAACAACTCTAAAAACTATGATGGATTATTTAAAATCAGATAACAAGAAGGATTTTATTGAAGGCTTTACTAATACTAAAAACACATTTTTTGGATGGTTCAAAATTGGATGGTTTAAGAATGGAATTACAAATTTAAAAAAGGAGTTATTTTCCTTAGTGGAAGAAGGTTATTATAAAATAATTGCTAGTGATATTGATCAATTATCAAGAGAAACAGAGTTCAAAAAAGCAATTAAAGAACTTATTAATAATATTCCATTAATAGAAGAAATAGATAATTTTAAAAATTATCAAACTCTTTTAAAAAAATTCGTAGAAACGGAAGAAAATGAAATCGATACTGATACTGTTAAAATCAAAGAACTAGAGAAACAACTAGAGGAGGCAAAAGAAAATGCTTTTGGCAAAACTAAGGAACTAAAAATAGGGGTGTCTAAAAATAAAGAAGGTAATCAACAATTAGACATTGTCAAAAATTTTCCAACTCAAATGGATAAATTTACAAAAATTTTTGAGCCACTTACAAAATCTGCAGTAGATGAAAAGTTAGATAAGGTACTTGAAGAGATTAGCTCAAAGTTAGATCTTGAATATGACAAGTTAAAAGGTTTTTTTAGAGTCACAGAAGAAAAAAAACAAGATGATAATTATAATACTTCTAGTGTCAGAAATATTAAAGATGTTATTAGTGTTTTACCAAAAGCTAAATCTTACGATACTAACCTGATAAATACAAACAAACCGTTTGAGAAGTTATTATCAGAGATAAAAGAAGAATCAGATGTTTTAAATATTAAATCTTCAAAGAAAGGTTATAACAAAGTCAAAGAGTTTTATGAATTATGGAAAAATAAGGAAGCATTGGAAATTAATCAATGGGCAGTTTCTAAGAAGGGACAACTTGCCGACACTGAAATTTATGAAGCATTAGCTATAATGGATAGGGCTAATGAGCTTGTGACGGGAGGACATAAACTTCGCGATACTCAGATTTTAGCTATACTTACATTTTTACAACAAAAAGATAAGGGACAATTATCTCAAATTCAAACAGGAGAAGGAAAAACTACTATTGTATCAATACTTGCAGCTATTAAGGCTTTGCAAGGTGAAACTGTAGATGTTATCACTAGTAATCCTATTTTAGCATCTGAAGGAATTAAAGATAAAAAGCTCTTTTATGACTTATTGAATTTGAATGCGACAACAAATAATTTAGATGAAAACTATAAGAGCGGTGAAAGAGAATGTTATAAATCTGACATTGTATATGGCAGTATTAGCAATTTTCAGTTTGATTATCTAAAAGATACATTTTTAGGTCTTGGAACACGTGCAGGTAGGGCATTTGAGAGTATTATTCTTGATGAAGTAGATAGTATGATTATTGATAATGCAAGTCATATTGCTAAATTATCCGGACCATTACCCGGCATGGAAAGTTTAAAATATGTTTATATAAAGATATGGCAAGCACTTTATAAAGCAGAAGAAAAGATTATAGAAGAATTTCAAGAAGAATTAAAACGAAAAGCTCAAGAATTACCGGATAGTGAAGAAGCTAAACTATTATACGAACAATTTGAGAATGAATTACAAGACTCAATAATTCCAAAAATCAAAGATTATATTAAATCATCTAATCCAACGAAAATTGATATTATTCCTTCACATATTCAAGAATATGCTGACAACTCGTTAGATAGATGGATCAATAGTGCTATTGATGCAAAATTTAATTATCATGAAGATGAACAATATATTATTCGTATCAATAAAGATGGAGAAGAAATAGTTCAACCAGTAGATTATGCCAATACAGGCATTACTTTAAAAAATACCATATGGCAATATGGTCTTCACCAATTTTTACAACTAAAACATAATTTACACTTAACTTCCGAAAGCTTAACTAGTTGCTTCATTTCTAATCTTAGTTACATTAATAAATATGGGGATAAAATATTTGGTCTGACAGGTACTTTAGGTTCTACAGCAGAACAAGAATTATTATCTTCAATTTATAATGTAGGTTACGCAAAAATTCCAACTTATAAAGAAAAGAAATTTATCGAAATTGATGGTGAGGTTGTAAATGATGAAATCTTTAGTGAGAAAGTTGCAGATGATACTATAGCTGAAATAAAGAAAGATCGATCTTCTTTAATTATTTGCGAAACAATAAAAGATGCAAAAACAATACAAGAAGTATTAAAAAGCAAAAAGCAAGATATCATTATTAGGATTTTTTTTGATGAAGAAAATGCACATATTACTGAAAAAGAAATAAAGTATGCTGAAGTAGTTATAGCAACAAATATAGCCGGTAGAGGAACAGATTTTAAGACTTCCGTCGAACTTGAAAATAATGGTGGATTACACGTATGTGTTGCTTTTTTACCTTGTAATAAAAGAGTAGAAGATCAAGCTTTTGGTAGAACAGCACGTCAAGGTAATAATGGTACTGCTAAATTAATTATCAAGAAAAGTGAAGTTGAAAAATTAGGTATTAATGCTTATAGCTTTGCAGACGTTAAACTTGTAAGAGACCTAAGAGAAGAGGACAGAATTGCACAAATTAAATAAAAGTAATCCCCGCCGCAAGCAGCGGGGTATTTTAGAAGAAAGCTAGCTGATGATCCTCATGCAGTTTCTGATATTCCTTGCCTTGGTTTTTTACGTATTTTCCTATCATATTCTCATTTCCATGCTTACCTACCGTACTCGTAAAATATCCATCAGTCCAAAATTCTCCACCCCATAATTGTTTCTTTACCTGTGGACACTGTCTAAATATTTGACGAGCTGTAACACTTTTAATTGTTGTTACTATTTTTGTTACGCTATAGGTTGGTACAGATTGTACCAAAAAATGGACATGATCTTCATCAACCCCTATTTCTAAAAATTTTATTTGATATCTCTTTTCTATCTCTAAACATATTTCTCGTAATACTTGATCAACTGATACGTCAAACACTGCTCGGCGATATTTTGCTGGAAATACCATGTGATACAGCAGTACCGTAACATTATGACTTTTATGTATATATTTGCTCATTCCGCCATATTACGCCGCAAGCGGCGGGGAATATACCCAAAAGAGATTAAAATACTAGAACTTAAATTTCAAGATAGATTATTTGAACTTTTTTCTGATCTGTATAGAAAATTAAAAAGAGAGGGGCAATCCTATTGAGCATTACTGGTTTAAAATCAAGAATGAAATAAGAAAAACTATTTCTAATTTTGAGCACTTTTTTGATGCTGTTTACTATGCTCTTAAAAAAGTCACTACCTTATCGCATTAAGCTATACCAATGAAATCACTTACAGGAACTGAAAATGTAGATTTAAATTGTTGTTTAATTATTGTATGAAAGTATTCTTGTAGTGCAGTTGGTGATTGATGATTACAAAATAATAACCAAGCCTCTCCTACAACATAATTATAAAGGTGAGCATAATTATATTGTACATAATTTAATAGCTCGAACAAGTCATTCCAATCATGCTGTACTACTATATTACGAGCACTAGTAATACGTGCTTGTTGTAGGGTCTCTGAATCATAATGCATCACAGCACTTGCGAATCCTTCAGTAAAAAAACGAGGCATTGAATCCATTTTACCTTGAAGTATAGCATTGATTATTGCATGGGCCATTTCATGCTCAAGTACCCGAAAATCACTATTGATGTGTGAGGAGGCTCTTATGTTACATATAATCTTTTGAGCATTATTATAACCAGGAGAAGGTGTTGAACTATAGACTCCACTTTCTCCAGAATATGTTGGTGGTGGACTTAAATTTAATGTGCAGTCATGTGTTATCGCCTTATTTAGTAGGTTAGTCCCAAATATTCCGCCAATTTTATCAATAGCTATTTGCAAATGTTCTTTAACTACTGTTCTATTCCTACCATAATAATTCAAAACTTACGCTATGTTTGATATAATTCCTATAAATTAAAGGATATTATAAAGTGATGCACTGTAAAAACATAGCTTTGTAGTAAGGGTTTTTAGCATATTTGCTATAACATAGCGTAAGTTTTGAATTATCACTAACTTTAAAAGTACCAAAATGACCAAGATCCACATTATATTGGTCAAGATATTGGGATAGTGTTTGCGTTGCACAAGGTTCAGAAAAACATTCATTCATTATCAAAGAATTCAAAACTTACGCTATGTTTGATATAATGCCCATGAATTAAGGGATATTATGAAGTGCTTCACTATAAAACATTGCTGTGTAATAAGAGTTTTTAGCATATTTGCTATAACATAGCGTAAGTTTTGAATTATTACTTGGTGCATATTGTGCTAAATGCTTTGGGGGATCTATATCTTCACGTTTATTTCTTACATGAGATGAATCGTAACTTGAATAATAACTTTCTTGTTCCTGAAATTGGTTCAATTCATCTTTTATATATTTTTTAAGGTCATAGCCCTTATAACTGCCTTTTTTATGACCCAACGATGAAGTAGCTTTATTGTTGTTTTGCTGTTTTTTTTATGGTGAGAGTCTTTAGACTTATTTCTCTCTTGGACGTGAGGTGTAGTAGAGTAGCTACCTTTTTGTTGAGGTTTAGCTAATTTGTGATTATTGTTAGTAACTTTCTCTATTTTTTTAGAATTATATAGAGAATGATTTGATGTTAAAGAAGAATTAACTTTCTGATTATTATAATTCTGCATAAAATAATGATTGCCATTATACATATATTTAGGAAGCAAATTATGTGAGCTATGACTAATAGAACTAGTTTTCTTGTGATGGTAACTTGTAGATAGAGTATGATTAAAATGCGTAGTAGTTGAGTTTACAATAGCAGAACCATTATTATGTATTTTTGTAGTATTTGTATTAGTTTTGATATTGCTTAGTGCAGCCGTAACCGTCACCATGCCAGTTGTTGTATTAAACATGATGTATCCTTTTTTGTTAATCTTAATAAATGATGTTAATAGACTTAGAATCTAAAAATAGGTAGTACTCAAAGATTAGGTAAGACAAAAAATAGAGGAAAAAAATAGCAGGTTATTTTAGGTATCCCTTTTTTGGAGAAAAATTAATATATTCGTAAGTAAGTATTTATGAATTACACTATAATGTGATAATTTAACATATCTTGCTCCTCCTCTCTCTTGAACACTAATATAGCTCTGCTAAATATTTTTCATAAAATGTAAAAATTATTTCTCCTCTTTTTTTTAATGCTCTGTTATAATTATTCCAGTTGTAAACTTTTTATAGCTTTGACATATACATTTGTGGTTAAGTTCTTTATCAATTCAATACTTTATCGAGTTCGTAGCTACTTTTTTCTTATCCACAAAACAATACCTCCCGTGGCTTGGGAACTAGAGCAGTTTTTTTATTGTCATCCCATAACTTGATCACGGAGTCTTGTGTTGCAGACCATATCCTAAGATACCGCAATCAAGTTGCGGTATGACAAAATATTGGATCACGTAGTCAAGCCACGGGATGACACATAAATAGCACCAATAATATAAGAATAAATTTAAATGATAAATTCTATCAGGATAGGCACTAGGAAAAGTAAGCTCGCTTTAACGCAAACTAACTTAGTTATTGAGCAAATCAAAAAGCATTTTCCTAATATTAACTGCGAAATAGTAGAAATCACTACTAGCGGCGACTTGATCCAAAATAAACCTTTATATGATATAGGTGGTAAGGCTTTATTCTTGAAAGAAATAGAGCAGGCTTTGCTTGATAAAAAGGTTGATTTGGCTGTTCACTCTTTGAAAGATGTTCCAGGTATAATACCTGAAGATTTGAATATTGAAGCTGTTTTAGAGCGAGAAGATTCAAGAGATGTGTTTGTTTGTCTGACACATAAATCCATAGAAGAGCTACCAAAAAATGCTGTAATAGGGACTTCATCAGTACGCCGAAAATTATGTGTACAAAGAATAAGACCGGATTTAGAAATAGTAGTTTTTAGGGGTAATGTTGACTCAAGAATCAATAAGCTAATTAATAAGGAAGTTGACGCAATCATACTTGCATATGCCGGCTTAAAAAGGCTTGATGCATTTAATCCGGAATATTGTCATTTGATAGAGCATTCACAAATGTTACCATGTATAGGACAGGGTGTTATTGCGATTGAAATACGAAAAGACGATCATGATATGATTGAAATATGTAAACAAATTAACCACCTACCGACTTTTGAGCTGATAAAGCCGGAAAGAGTACTTTTAGAATATTTAGATGCAAATTGCCGCACGCCTATAGGTGCTTATTCGAAATATTTAGATAATGGTGATATACAAACCGATTTCATGCTCGGTAATCTTGATGGTAGTAAAATAGCTTTCCATACAGAAATATCTAACCCAAAAACCTCAAAAGAAGCAGGCATAAAAGCCGCTAAAGTGATGTTAAGTCACCTCGAATAATCTATGAATCCACAACAGTAGATGGTCCAGCACATTCCATAAAGGTCGATACAAGCGAATTTTGCAGGATTCGCCTGTACTCACGTACTTTTGTACGCCTAGCCGCCTCACCTTGAAATTCATCTTGTCTAGACCTTTATGAAATGTGCTGTATAGGTGACCTTATATGTCATTTTTAGCAACGGCGGGAATCCCGCATAAAGCAAGATAAATCGAGCTTTTTATTTCAAAACTTACGCTATGTTTGATATAATTCCTATAAATTAAAGGATATTATAAAGTGATGCACTGTAAAAACATAGCTTTGTAGTAAGGGTTTTTAGCATATTTGCTATAACATAGCGTAAGTTTTGATTTAAATGTCATTGCTAAAATAAAAGGGACCAGTAAATTGCACGAAAAAGGGACCAGAGAAGTTGGTGTGACCTAATAAGGTTAATGTGCAATATTCACTAGATAATTAAGCAAGTAAATATCTAGTGATACAATGATAAGAATAAATATGTATACAACAATTATCACCCTTTATAAACAAGGCAATAGTCAAAGGAATATTGCCAAACTAACAAGAACAGACCGCAAAACAGTACGAAAAATAATAAACCGCTATGTAGAGGCTGGTACAGAATCCCCAGCAATCTATGAACGATCTTCAGTTTTGGATTTTTGGCACGAAAAAATAATTGAGTTATTAGAAAAAAATCTGAGTTACATAAGAATTTTTGAGGAGTTAAAAAATCAAGGTTATACAAGCAGTTATACTTCTTTGACCCGTTATATCAAAAAATATAAAATTAAGGATAACAGTTGCATTCGTTTTCATACTTTAGCAGGAGAGGAAGCACAAGTAGATTTTGGTGACATAGGCTTACAGTATAATTCTAAAGGGCGTAGAGTTAAAGCATATGTATTTAATATGCGTTTAAGCTATAGTCGCCTGAAAATACTATAAGTAAGTAGAACAGAACCTATTTAAAATAATAAGATTTTAAATAGGTAATGATGAACAGAAAATATAGACACTTATCTCGAGAAGAGAGATATGAGATAAAAAGAATGTATGACCTAGGAGTCAGTATTAATAAGATAGCACAACATCTTACGAGGTCTAAAAGCACTATTAGTATGGAGCTAAAAAGAAATAAGGTAAAAGATAAGTATATGCCTTGTATTGCTCAGGAAAAATATGAAAACAGGATGTATCAGCAAGAGTTATTAAAAATAGAAAAGAACCCTATGTTGTTAGATTATATTAAAAATGCTATGATTCGCAAGAAATGGTCGCCGGATGCTATAGCCGGAAAGTTAAAACTAGACAAAAATACAGCTTTGTGTATCAGTACAGAAAGTATATATAGATTTGTTTACACTTCTGCAGTAGCAGCTAAATTAAAGTTATATAGCTATTTACCTTCTAAAAGATATAAAAGGCAAAAAAGAGGGAAGAGGCGTCAAAGGATCATTATACCACAAAGGATCTCAATACATCAGCGTGATGCAATAGCTACGAAAAAGGTAGAAGTAGGGCATTTTGAGGCAGATCTTACATTTCATAAAGGTAATCAAAGTATGAATATTGGTGCACTGGTGGATAAAAAGAGTCAAAAGATTATTTTAGTGCTGAATAACTCCAAGAGAGCTACAACAGTTACCAATGGTTTTTTAAGAAAGATAAAAACTCTTCCAAATAGTGTGAGAAAGACTATTACTATGGATAATGGCAAAGAGTTTGTGGGGCATGTTGCCTATAGACTATCTGGGTTTCAAACTTTCTTTTGTGATCCATACCGCCCTAGACAAAAAGCATTAGTGGAAAAAATGAATTCTATGATTCATAGAATTTTACCTAAAAATACAGATATTACTACCGTTACACAAAGAGCTCTTGACAATGTTGCTGAGATTTTAAATAACATGCCAAGAAAGATTTTTGGTTATAAAACCCCCAATGAAATTTGGGCAGAAAATTTATAGGTTTTGTTCTACTTAGTCCTTGAATTTTCAGCCTTGATTATTATGAAGTAGTGTTTGATCAAAGTTGTCAAACATGGATTCAATGTCATATCAATGCATTTAATTATTTTGCTGGTAGTCCAAAAGTAATAAAACTTGATAATCTTAAAGCTGGAGTAGTAGATGCCAATTTTTATGAGCCAGTATATCAGAAGGAATATAAGTGCTTAGCCGATCATTATGGAATTTTACTTTCTCCTTGTCGAGTGTATCAACCGCAAGAAAAAGGCAAAGTTGAGTCGGGAATAAAATACGTTAAAAATAATTTTTTTGCTGGTCGTAAATTTGATAGATATGAAGAATTAACAAATGGTCTTGCAAATTGGTTAAATAAGGCCAATAGCCGAATACATGGTACTACTAAGAGAATACCTAGAGAACTGTTTGAGCAAGAGGAAAGAAGTAGTTTGATTCCTTTACCATTAGAAACTTTTGATTTGTCATCTTGGCATAATCGAAAAGTAGCAAAAGATTGTCATATTACCATAGATAATAATTATTACTCTGTACCAGCAAAATATATATACAGTGAGGTAATGGTACAATTGTCCCCAAAACTTGTTCAAATATTTTCTATACAAAATGATTTAATAGCAAGACACGTTAGAACAGAGGGCAAGGGGATATTTACCACTAATCCGTCTCATTATGCTAAATACAAACGTCTATGCCCAGGTTTTATAGAATATAGTGAACATTATCAACAACAAATGCAGCAGATAGGGAATAATTGCAGTTTATTATTAGAATCATTACAACAAACAAGAGTGAATGATTGGCAACGTTGTGCACGAGGTATCATTTCTTTACGTAAGGTTTACAATGATGACTTAATAGATAAAGCCTGTCATAGAGCACTACATTATGGTATAAGTTCTTACTCTAAAATTAAGAATATTTTAAATAGTAATGCAGTAAACTTACCATTACCAGAGTTTGGAGGTAATAATGCAGAACTTATTTAATGACCTACGAAGCTTTAGATTATCAGGTATAGTCAATAGTTTAAATGAAAGGATTATTTATGCTCAAAATAATAAACTAGGATTTAAAGAATTTCTATCACTATTATGTGAAGATGAAAAATCTAACCGTAAGGATAATAATTACCGTCGCCGTAAAAGTGCTGCTAAATTGCCGGTAACTAAAAATTTAGAAGACTTTGATTTTAATTTCCAACCAAGTGTTGATGCCAAAGTAATAAGTGATTTATCAACTTGTGATTATATTAATACTAAGGGAAATGTAATATTCATAGGTGATTCAGGAACTGGGAAAACTCATCTTGCCATTGGGCTAGCATTAAAAGCTTTAACACGAGAATACTCTGTATATTTTACTACGGTATCGGATATGCTTTATAATTTACATATTGCAAGAGCAGATAATAGTTATCACAAAAAGGTTAAATTACTCCTATCGTTTGATTTATTAATTCTTGATGAGCTCGGGTTTAAGCAATTGCCAAAACATTCAGTAGAAGACTTTTTTAATATTATTGCTAAACGATATGAAAATAAATCTACCATTATTACCACAAACAAGGATTTTGAAAAATGGAATGAAATATTTGCTGATGAAGTATTAACTCATGCAATTATTGATCGAGTGGTACATCATGCTCATATACTAAACATAAAAGGTAAAAGTTATCGTATTAATAACTATAAATCTGGAGGTAATATGGCATAAAAATTTTTAAATATAGTGGTTCCTTTTTCGTGCAATTTACTGGTCCCTTTTTAATTGACAATGACATTAAAAAACTTGCTGCTTTTATGTTAATTTTTCTGGATTCCCACTTCTAGCTAAGAATGACATAGAATAATAACTGTCTGGTACTATTGACAATTTGTCCCTATGCTTTCGTAGAAAATTTTTAAGCCGTTTCAGGTGCAAATTTGTCTGTTTCACCGGCTAAGTTATATTCTTGGTGTTCAGCTTCATTTATAAAACTTGGGGTTACATCAGGTGATGAAATAGTATTATCTACTATGCTGAAATCATTATCTTTACATGCTTTTGTAAGTGTTAGTAAAGCTCTTAATATTGGTTCACATCTGCTTTCTGCTAATTCTATTAAGTTTTTTTCGTTATACATAGATTCTTTATTAACAAGTTTTACATCAATGTTAGCACCATATTGTATTAATAATTTTGTTACCTCTTTATTATCCGATATAACGGCATCTTGAATAGTAGTAAGACCCCCAATATTTTTTAACTCTAAATTAGTAAATTTGATTAAAAGCTCTACTATTTCAATTTTATACTTTGTATATACTCCCGTTTTTACAACATAATGTAGAGGAGTGTCGCTTAAATAATAATCTTGGATATTAGGGTTAGCTCCTTCTTCTAGTAAAAATGTAGCCACCTCATCTAAATTTTCTGTAATAGAAGTATGTAGAAGAGTATACCCACAAAGCTCTTCCTGAATATCAATATTTATACCTTGCTTAAAAGCTTTTTCCAAAATAAGTTTTAATTTATATTGTTCATTTTCTTTACATCTATTAACTACCTTAAATAAAATTTCTGATGTAATAGGTGAGGTTGAATTTAAAATATTATCTAAGTAATTAGAGGTCTGATCAGTAGTGCTAGATGATGATTTTTTTGAGGTACTATAAGAAGCTTTATATTCATTTATTTTTTGTAAAGTTTCGCTACTAGCTAATTCTGGTCTAGTCAAAACTTACGCTATGAGTAAAAAAGTGATAAATTATTGTAAAAATAATTAAACATGTCAAAGAGGATAAAGTTGCAAGCAATACCAATTAATAGGACAGATTATTGTCAATTTTTAATAGTTAGCCAAAAGAATTATAGTTTAACCTACTACGCTGAACATGCAAAGAAATGTAGTCATGATGTTATTAATAGATTTTTAAGGAATGAAAAATATACACCTTCTTTGTTATGGGAACACATCAAGAATGATGTTATTTTTTCATCTAATGGATATACAATATTTGATGATACGGTTTTAAATAAAAGGAATACGAAGCAAATAGAAATTGCAAGATCGCAGTACAGTGGAGCTACAGGTAGAGTTACTAAAGGTATAGGAGTAGTGAGTCTGGTATATTATAACCCTGATATTAATAAGTTTTGGGTAATAGATTATCGAATTTTTGCACCTGATCATGATGGAGCAACAAAACTAGAACACCTATTAAACATGTTAAATCTCTTTTGGGTATATTCCCCGCCGCTTGCGGCGTAATATGGCGGAATGAGCAAATATATACATAAAAGTCATAATGTTACGGTACTGCTGTATCACATGGTATTTCCAGCAAAATATCGCCGAGCAGTGTTTGACGTATCAGTTGATCAAGTATTACGAGAAATATGTTTAGAGATAGAAAAGAGATATCAAATAAAATTTTTAGAAATAGGGGTTGATGAAGATCATGTCCATTTTTTGGTACAATCTGTACCAACCTATAGCGTAACAAAAATAGTAACAACAATTAAAAGTGTTACAGCTCGTCAAATATTTAGACAGTGTCCACAGGTAAAGAAACAATTATGGGGTGGAGAATTTTGGACTGATGGATATTTTACGAGTACGGTAGGTAAGCATGGAAATGAGAATATGATAGGAAAATACGTAAAAAACCAAGGCAAGGAATATCAGAAACTGCATGAGGATCATCAGCTAGCTTTCTTCTAAAATACCCCGCTGCTTGCGGCGGGGATTACTTTTATCATGTTAAATAATGCTGTTTATAGCAAGAAGATTCCTTTTCAAACAGTACTTTTTGACACATGGTATTCTACACACAAAATTATGCAACATGTTGACTCTCTGGGGAAATATTATTATGCCCCTATTAAAGCCAATAGAAACGTTAGTAAAACGCACGATTCTAAACCTTATAAAGCTGTAAAAGAGTTGACATTTTCAGATGAAAAGATCAGGCATGGAGTAGAGATTCATATAAAAGGCTTTGCTAAAAATAAGCATGTTAATTTGTTTAAATTTACTGTTTCTACCAACAGAGTTGAGTATGTTGTTACCAATAACAAAACTCACAAATCTTCTAAAGCTGCACAAGATGAGTGTGGCTTTCGATGGGTAATTGAGAGCATGCACAGAGAAATTAAGCAACTTACTGGGATAGAACGTTGTCAATGCAGGAAACAGCGTATTCAACGTAATCATATTAGTTGGGCATTTTTAGTTTGGGCATTTCTCAAAAGGACTGCAAATACAATCGGTAAAACGGTTTACCAAATAAAGTTAGGGCTTTTAGATGACTATATGCAACAACAGCTGCGTTCTCCATCTTTACGATATTTAGAACCAAACATAGCGTAAGTTTTGATATCACAATACGAGTTATATTGAAGATTCTATGCCTCTTATTGAAACGTTAGGTATTGATGATGCATATTGTTCTAAAGCATATTGGTTTAGTTAAATTACTTCTGTAATTTGCTATTTATGGTGCTTATTTTAGCATCAGGTGGGCGGATATAAAGCGGCGCTATAACACTGTTTAACTCCGCCTTGTTTGCAAGTAAGCTTGCTACATATCTACAAATAATAAAAGCTTTAACTCTAACAAAGCGTGGCAGAATTATTATATTCGGCAGATTTTTAACTTGAGTATATATAAATTCAAGACCGCTACCACAACAAATTATATCTCCTTTCTCATGCTTAAGCAGCCCTATAGCATAATCAAAATCTATTAATAGCGGTTCATTTGTTTTACCTGATCTATCAAAAATCTGTAAATAGAGCTGACTACGATAGGCGTTTAAGAATACATATATTTGATCGTAAACTTTAACCTGCCCTATAGCTCTAAAATAAGCATGCTCAAAATTACTAACCGCTACTGCTTTAATATTCTTTTTGGCAAATAATATACCTTTAGCCGCAGCAAGCCCTATCCTAATTCCTGTAAAACTACCAGGACCGTTTGTTACGGCTAAATAATCCAGCTCATCATATGAACACTGAGCAGCTTTCATTACCTGCTCTATCATAGGCATTAGATTTTCTGCCTGCATAGATGGGCGTAATTCTTCCGCATACGCTAAGATATTGTCTTTATCTGAAAGTGCTACCGATGCCGTATTATTTGCCGTATCAAATGCTAGAATTTTCATGAGTTATAATGACTAAATTTATATACCACAGATACTTTAAAAGTTGGTAAGTCAAATAAGCGGTGAGTCTGCGGAACATAGATAAACTACGTGAGCAAAGACGAATCCCAAAATTTGACTTATATGAAGATCAACTTGAAAAAGAGCAAGAAGTCTGTAGACCGAGGAACGGAGCGTATAAGTAATACGTGAAAGGCTACAAAGACGACGTAGCCAATTTTTCAAGTTCATCGAATATGTACCAAATCTTGAAGTATCAAAGGTATACTCCTGTAGAACCGAAGCCACCACTACCTCTTGCAGTCTCTTCAAGAGTTTCGCTTTCTTTCCATGATATACGCTCATATTTTGATATTACCATTTGAGCAATTCTCATACCTTTTTCTATAACAAAATCATCTTTGCCTAAATTAATAAGAATAACTTTTATCTCACCACGATAATCAGCATCAATAGTACCAGGGGAATTAGCAACTGTAATGCCATTTTTGGCGGCAAGACCCGAACGTGGTCTTATTTGTGCTTCGAATAATTCCGGTAGTGCAATAGCTATACCGGTTGGAATTAGCTGTATCTCACCTGCTTTTATAGTTATAGGTTGCTCGTTTGCTGCTGTTAAATCCATACCAGCACTATGATCCGTAGCGTATTCTGGCAATTTGCCAAAAAAATTATCTAATTTCTTAATTTTAACTTGTGTTATAGTCATGTTACTTTATATCAAATTTATCGTTAATAATCTTATTTTCAATTGCATTAATTAAGGAATCAGCAAAATTATCAGTTAGTATTTTACTTGCCATACCAAGCTTCTTTTTAATCCATGGCTGTTTAGCACAAAGATACTGAAATTTAATATTATCACCAAATTTAGCTTTCATAGTACTATACATATCGCCCAGGTCATCAATTAAACCATAATCAAGAGCCGTTCGTCCTGCCCAGAATTCACCATTAAATAAAATATCGTCTTGTTGAGTTAATTTACCGACTCTTCTTGTTTTTACATAATCAACAAAATGTTCATAAACTTGCTTTTGTAGATCTTTAATAATTTTTACATCCTCTTTATTAATAGGTTTGAAAGGATCTAAAACTGATTTATTTTTCCCTTCTGTATAGACTCTTCTTTCTATTCCAAGCTTATTAATTGCTTCATGAAAGCCAAAGCCACTTGAGACTACACCGATACTACCTATAATCGAGCTATGCAAAGCATATATTTGATCACCAGCACAAGCTAGCCAATAGCCGCCCGATGCTGCCATATCTTCTATAAAGCTATAAATTTTGATTTTGTGTTCTTTAGCAAGCGTGCGAATACGTTTTGCAATAAGTTCCGATTGTACAGGCGATCCACCTGGGGAGTTGATAATAAGGCACAAAGCTTTTAGCTTTTTTATTTTAAAAGCTTTTTCTATTAGCTCGTTTAATGATTCTAAAGTAAGCCCTGACTGCACAGTACTAACTTTACCTATAACGCCGTTTAAACGTAAAACGGCAACTACTTCTTTAGAATTACCAAAGATCGAAGCAAATAATTGCTCTAATTTACTTATCTGAGGTTTAGCTATTATTGGTTCAAACTCTGCATTCGCAATAGTTGATTTATTTACTTCGTTCATTATCTTGCTCATTGTTATCTTTTGATGCTTCTTCAGCAGGTGCTTCTAAAGGATTTATTAGGTCTTTTACTGTTCCTTTTTTTATAGGCTGCAAAGGTTTTGCTGGTTTATTCAAAGATTGCCCATTATAGCTATTTTTAGGTTCTGGATAATTTCCTGGTATAGCAGATAAAATAGTTTCCCTAATTTTTTCATCATACCAATTAGTATTACCAATAAAACTAGTTACTATTTTACCATTTGGATCTATTAATATGCTTGTAGGTAAACTAATTACTCCTAAAGCCTTAAATAGCTGATTTCTATAATCTTGATAAATCGGTAAATATCTTATCTGGTAACTTTTATAATACTCCATAATAACTTTTACGTCTTGATAATCTTCTGAAACCGGAATCACTGAGAAAGGCAGCTTCCTAAAATCTTTCTGTAATGTATCAAGATCGGGCATCTCTTTTACACAATTAGCACTCCAAGTAGCCCAAAATACTAATAATATAGTTTTTCCCTCGAACTGATCAAGAGAATATTGATTTTTTTCTTCATCAAAAAAAATTATATCATCAGGAACATTAGAGCCATTCTTAGGATTTGCATAAATTTTAGAAGTAAAAAATATTATTAATAATAAAAATACTGTAATGGTCAAAAAATATTTATTATAATTACTTAAACCCATAAAATAATTTATTATTGTAATGAAAAAATTTGGTTTCGTTGTACTTTTACTTCTATGCACTATGTTATGTAGCTGCGGCATAAAAAAAACTTTAGAACCACCGACTGATGACAATGACGTCATTGCGAGGAAATTACAAAGTAATTGACGAAGCAATCTCAGGAATTTAGTATTGTTTCATGAGATTGCCACACCCCTTACAGTTGCGTAGCTCATGACAGATATCAATATCTTTTAAGAGTCGTACCCTGTAATACTAAGTCAAAACAAAATGATTTCAGATGTTGTTGAGGCTCAACCAAAGCGGGTTTAATCTCACCACATTCATTACTACATATATTTTTATTAGATAGATCTAAACGTGTTTCTAATGTTTTAAGATCTGGATGTTCTACTCTTATATTGACACTTTTTAAATTACCAGCAGATTTATAAGGTAACATGCTGACAAAGTAATATTCCCCTTTATTATTAGTAGTAGCAATACCGCTACCAGTAAAACTAAAATCTTTTTTACCGGTAAATCTTCTTTTATCAACACGTGTTTTTAAAGGTTCATAAGGATATTTACCACCACTACCTGCTTGCCATAAATAAACTTTAGCATCTGCAACTGGTACACAATTCTGATCCAGTACTATTCCTTTAATTATGATTTTTTCACCATAAAATCTAGATATCTGCCCTGTCTTACGTAATAAATTATTGGTAGGCTCAAAAACTTTTGGTTCATAATCATTAAATATATTTCTTGTAATTTTACAACGATTAAGCTTATTAGGATAGCCCTTGGAAGCAGCAAATATATTTAATGTCCAAAAACATAAAAAACAAAATATAAATTTTTTCACTTTTCACCACTTTATTTTTTGTTATTTTTTGTCATTGCGAGGAGAGGCAACGCATTGACGCGGCAATCTTAGGAATTTTATATTTCTTTCATGAGATTGCTTCGTCGCTACGCTCCTCGCAATGACGACTCCCGATCTATACTATAATCAAATTAAAACAATTATTCATATTAATCAAATTATTTTTACAAAACTTACGCTATGAGTAAAAAAGTGATAAATTATTGTAAAAATAATTAAACATGTCAAAGAAGATAAAGTTGCAAGCAATACCAATTAATAGGACAGATTATTGTCAATTTTTAATAGTTAGCCAAAAGAATTATAGTTTAACCTACTACGCTGAACATGCAAAGAAATGTAGTCATGATGTTATTAATAGATTTTTAAGGAATGAAAAATATACACCTTCTTTGTTATGGGAACACATCAAGAATGATGTTATTTTTTCATCTAATGGATATACAATATTTGATGATACGGTTTTAAATAAAAGGAATACGAAGCAAATAGAAATTGCAAGATCGCAGTACAGTGGAGCTACAGGTAGAGTTACTAAAGGTATAGGAGTAGTGAGTCTGGTATATTATAACCCTGATATTAATAAGTTTTGGGTAATAGATTATCGAATTTTTGCACCTGATCATGATGGAGCAACAAAACTAGAACACCTATTAAACATGTTAAATAATGCTGTTTATAGCAAGAAGATTCCTTTTCAAACAGTACTTTTTGACACATGGTATTCTACACACAAAATTATGCAACATGTTGACTCTCTGGGGAAATATTATTATGCCCCTATTAAAGCCAATAGAAACGTTAGTAAAACACACGATTCTAAACCTTATAAAGCTGTAAAAGAGTTGACATTTTCAGATGAAGAGATCAGACATGGAGTAGAGATTCATATAAAAGGCTTTGCTAAAAATAAGCATGTTAATTTGTTTAAATTTACTGTTTCTACCAACAGAGTTGAGTATGTTGTTACCAATAACAAAACTCACAAATCTTCTAAAGCTGCACAAGATGAGTGTGGCTTTCGATGGGTAATTGAGAGCATGCACAGAGAAATTAAGCAACTTACTGGGATAGAACGTTGTCAATGCAGGAAACAGCATATTCAACGTAATCATATTAGTTGTGCATTTTTAGTTTGGGCATTTCTCAAAAGGACTGCAAATACAATCGGTAAAACGGTTTACCAAATAAAGTTAGGGCTTTTAGATGACTATATGCAACAACAGCTGCGTTCTCCATCTTTACGATATTTAGAACCAAACATAGCGTAAGTTTTGATAATCTAACAACATAGGGTTCTTTTCTATTTTTAATAACTCTTGCTGATACATCCTGTTTTCATATTTTTCCTGAGCAACACAAGGCATATACTTATCTTTTACCTTATTTCTTTTTAGCTCCATACTAATAGTGCTTTTAGACCTCGTAAGATGTTGTGCTATCTTATTAATACTGACTCCTAGGTCATACATTCTTTTTATCTCATATCTCTCTTCTCGAGATAAGTGTCTATATTTTCTGTTCATCATTACCTATTTAAAATCTTATTATTTTAAATAGGTTCTGTTCTACTTACTTATAGTATTTTCACCCTATGTTGTTAGATTATATTAAAAATGCTATGATTCGCAAGAAATGGTCTCGCCGGATGCTATAGCCGGAAAGTTAAAACTAGACAAAAATACAGCTTTGTGTATCAGTACAGAAAGTATATATAGATTTGTTTACACTTCTGCAGTAGCAGCTAAATTAAAGTTATATAGCTATTTACCTTCTAAAAGATATAAAAGGCAAGAAAGAGGAAAGAGGCGTCAAAGGATCATTATACCACAAAGGATCTCAATACATCAGCGTGATGCAATAGCTACGAAAAAGGTAGAAGTAGGGAATTTTGAGGCAGATCTTACATTTCATAAAGGTAATCAAAGTATGAATATTGGTGCACTGATGGATAATAAAGAGTCAAAAGATTATTTTAGTGCTGAATAACTCCAAGAGAGCTACAACAGTTACCAATGGTTTTTTAAGAAAGATAAAAACTCTTCCAAATAGTGTGAGAAAGACTATTACTATGGATAATGGCAAAGAGTTTGTGGGGCATGTTGCCTATAGACTATCTGGGTTTCAAACTTTCTTTTGTGATCCATACCGCCCTAGACAAAAAGCATTAGTGGAAAAAATGAATTCTATGATTCATAGAATTTTACCTAAAAATACAGATATTACTACCGTTACACAAAGAGGTCTTGACAATGTGGCTCTGTCCAAATAAGTGTGGGAATTTCTCAAAGGTTATATAAAAATATAATATAACAAAAGGAGAAATTATATGAGCCAAAAACAAAATGAAGCAATGAATCAAGCGATAGATTTATTAATAAATAATGATACAGATATATCAACATTACTTAAAGAGGATGGTTTATTAAAGCAATTAACCAAACGGCTTGTAGAGAAGGCATTGCAGTCAGAGATGAATAATCACTTAGGATATGATAAATATTGTCATACTGATAGTGATAATGTTCGTAATGGTAAGAATGTAAAGAATCTAGTAACAAATAATGGAGTTATAGAGATTGAGGTTCCAAGGGATAGAAGTAGTACATTTGAACCTGCATTAATTCCAAAGCGTCAAAGACGTATTGAAGGATTTGATGATAAAATAATATCGTTATACGCTAAAGGAATGAGCTTATCTGATATTAAGATTCAAATGCAAGAATTGTATGGAGCTGACGTTAGCGAAAGTTTGATAAGTCAAATTACTGATGATGTAATTGAGGATGTCAAGATATGGCAAAGCCGACCATTGGATCGAGTATATGCTATAGTATTTTTTGACTGTTTAGTAGTAAAAGTACGTCAAGATAAACGAATTATCAATAAGTCTGTATATGTAGCATTAGGTATTGATTTATCTGGCAGGAAGGATATTTTAGGATTGTGGATCAGTGAAAATGAAGGAGCAAAATTTTGGCTTGGTAATTTTACTGAGATGAAGAACAGAGGTATGCAAGACATGCTTATTGCTTGCAGTGATAATTTAACCGGTATGTCTGAGGCGATAGAGGCAGTTTTTCCGAAAACCGAACATCAATTATGTATTGTACATCAGATTAGAAATAGTTTAAAATATGTATCATATAAAGACCGAAAAGAATTAGCGGCTGATTTAAAGCCTATTTATACTGCTAGCACAGAGGAAGAAGCACATCTTGCTTTAGAATCTTTTGAAGCTAAATGGAGTAAACAGTATCCACAAATTGCTAAATCTTGGTATGTTCATTGGGAAAATTTAATGGTTTTTCTAGGATACCCTGGGGCGATAAGGAAAGTAATATACACAACGAATAGTGTAGAATCTGTCAATAGCCAATTACGTAAGGTTACCAAGAATAAACGGGTTTTTCCAAATGATAATGCCGTTTTTAAGACCTTATATTTGGCAATTGATTATATGACCAAGAAATGGGCTATGCCGATTCCAAACTGGAACGCAGCTATGGCTCACTTTTTGATAAAATTTGAAGGTAGAATTTAAGCCCTATGAAAAATTTACACACTTAATTAGAAAGACTCGACAATGTTGCTGAGATTTTAAATAACATGCCAAGAAAGATTTTTGGTTATAAAACCCCCAATGAAATTTGGGCAGAAAATTTATAGGTTTTGTTCTACTTAGTCCTTGCATTTTCCGCGGTAATGGCGGAAGTTCAAATAGCGGAATAAGTCGTTCTAATGCTAATGATGGATTTAATGCTGCTAAAGATAATGCTAACATGGGTAATCAAGAAATCAATAAGAGAATGGAAGCTGTTAAAAATGCAGACGGTACTAGCCCTGATGCGGAAGAAGCTGATTCACGTAAACGTGGTGCAGCAGTCGGAGGTGGTGATTGTGATGATTATAATACCGGTAATGTTTACGGTGTATGGATATGTCCATATTACGGAAAAGCAGTGCAGAAAGCTCTAAGAGACGGATTTAGTGGTTATACAGCTAAATCTGAGGGTGGATCAGTCGGTGTTGATACTGTTATAAATGATAATATAGTCCTTGGTGCTGCTTATACTAGAATCGATACAAAGTTACGTTATAAAGATTCAAAATCTGGTAATGTTACAAAAGTCGAAACTAATATGGGTTCTGTATACGGATTATACAATTTTGCAGATAATCTATTTATAGAGGGTATAACCACCTATTCACGTAGTAGAATTAAGACTAATGAGTTCGTGGTACTGTAGATGGTACTGAGAATGCGTATGGTAAATACAACTCAACTTCTTATAGTGCTCAAGTAGTTGGTGGTTATAATTACTTATGGAAAGATAGTTCTCTTGCACCAATGGTAGGTCTAAGATTCACTAGAATTAAAGATTCCGGATATCAAGAGCAGGGTACTACTTTCCAAAACTTAACTATTAAGAAGCGTCAATATAATAAAGTTGAGGGAATACTTGGAGATGAAATTAAGACGACATTCTATAAGGATGACTTCATAATTAGACCCAAGCCCATGCGTTTATTAATTACGACTTTAGTGGTAAAACACCAGCAATCGTTGCAGAGCTTAATGGTATTAACGAGCCATTACCAGTACAAACCCCTAAAGCTACTAAAATGTTATATGATCTAGGAGCAGGTGTAGTAGTTAAGAAAGGTAATATAGAGTACGGAGTACATTATGGTCTTAACTTTGCTAAAAAATACCATGCACAAAGTGGTACTTTAAGACTTAAACTAAACTTCTAAAAAACTAACCTAAAATAGGTAAAAATGTTGTTCTGTGTCATTCCCGCTTAAGGCTTGCCTGCGTGGATCATTTTCCCCTGTCATCCCGTGATTTATTCACGGGTTCCAGTTAAAAATACTAATAAAATTAGTATTTTTTATTATTTTCTGGATCTAGTTCCCAAGCCATGGGATGACAAATAAGCCACGCACGCAAGGCTTTCACTCTACCAGTTTCCCCTGCACATAAAAATCATAAGCGGTTTGGTAAAAGCTAATAGCTTCCTCGGTAAGGTTAATAGAGTTTGGTATCTCTTCTTTTTCTTCTCCTAATAATATATAGGTTTTTGGCTGTAGTTTAGGGCTTAAAATTACTAGCTTATCGTCTTTTAAAAAGCCTAGTAACTGATAAGTGCTAATAAAAGCTCTATTTGCTGGATTATTTATTATATCCTGCCCCCATAATTTGCTTTTATATTCAAAGCCAAGCAAACCGAAAATCGTTGGGGCTATATCTATTTGACTTGCTAGATTATCTATTTTTTTTGGTTTCAATATTTGTGGTGCATAGATAATTAGTGGTATATGATATTTCTCTACAGGTAGCTCCGTTTTACCGGCACTTGAAGCACAATGATCGGCAGTAATAACAAAGATAGTATCGTTAAACCATTCTTTAGTTTTAGCAGTTTCTAAGAACTTATTTATCGCATAATCGGTATATTTAACTGCTGCATTACGTCCACCACCTGATGGTAAATCAATCCTATTATCAGGGAAAGTATAAGGTCGGTGGTTTGAGGTAGTCATAATTAACGAGAAAAACGGCTTACCATCTTTATAATCTGTATCAGCTTGCTCTATTACCTTGTTTAAGATATCCTCGTCTGCTACCCCCCATATATTTGCAAAGCTTATCTCGTGAGATGCTAAATTGCCACGGTCTATTATATTGTAGTGATTACCGCCGAAATAATTACGTAAATTATCAAAATAGCTATAACCACCAAAGATAAAATTAGTGTTATATCCTTGATTCCTAAACACAGTGCCGATATTAAATAAATTCTGGTTATCAGGTCTACGCACTATTGACGAGCCTGGAGTTGGAGGAATTGATAAAGTTATAGCTTCAAGTCCCCGCACTGTCCTTGTACCGGTAGCATAAATATTAGTGAAGAACATACTTTTATTTGTTAATTCATCCAAGTAAGGTGTGATATTATCACTATTGCCAAAGCTTTGCATGAATTTGGCACTTAAACTTTCTACTGTAATAAAGATTACATTATATTTTTGCTTATTCAGATTTTTAGAGGTAATAATACGCTCGATAGAGTGATCATTTATGAATTTGTCACTATTATTTTGTAAACTATCACGTACTATGTTTAAAGCTTGATTATTATCAATAGTAGGATAAAAACTATTATAGTTTAGACTGTTATTAAGATAAGCCGAAAAAATCTCATAAGGACCGTTTTTAGCAAGCTCTTCTGCATATTTATTAGAATGGAAATTTAGCTTTTCAGGGCTATAAAATTTAAAGGCAATAAAACTAATTGCAGCTAGAATAATTGCTGAAGCTAAACAGCATTTTCTATTTATATTATATGCTGCATCAATAACAGCTTTTCGCAAGATATAGGTAGTAATAGCACTAACTATTAGAATTCCACTAATAATCTCTATATAAGGCATAGATTCTTTAACTGTGCCGATAATTTCATGAGTATATACTAGATAATCAACGGCAATAAAATTAAAGCGAGTCCCAAACTCATCCCAAAAAGTAAGTTCAGCTGCTGTAATAAAGATTAGTGAGGAAATAAAACCACAGTAAAATAAATAACAAAGCGGTGTGTAGACTAGCCTAAACCTTGATAATGCTAAGTTTCCCAGCAATATTAAAACTAACATTTCAGGTAAAAAATAAGCCGCAGAAATAAAATCGTTAATTAATCCGAAAATGAATATTAACGGCAATTCTATAAACGAAACTTGTTTATAGAATAACGCATAAGCACATAAAGCTATTCTAGTGATTGTTTGAAATATTAAGTAAGTCTTAGCAGTTAGGGGTTTCATTGATTTTGTTTTAAATTGTTGATTCTATAATTTTTATATGTCATTCCAAACTTTACCTCTCCGGTAATAATATCTCTCTCTTACCTGTATGATTCGGTGCGGAGACTATTCCTTCCTTTTCCATTTTCTCAACTAAATTGGCAGCTTTGTTATAACCGATTCTAAGCGATCTTTGAATATAGCTAATGGAAGATTTACGCTCATCACGTACTATCTGCACAGCTTTTTTGTAAAGTACTTCATCTGATGTGCCATCGCCGATATCAATACTATTATCATCTTCATCAGGCTGCTCTGTTACAGCGGATATATATTCTGGTGTGCCTGTTTCTTTTAGGTATTCCGTAATTTGCTCAATCTCAGATTCGTTAACGAAAGGTCCATGTACCCTAGTAATTTTAGAGGTATTGCCCATAAATAGCATATCACCCATACCAAGTAACTGCTCTGAACCCTGTTCGCCTAAGATAGTTCGGCTATCGATTTTAGAGGTAACCTTAAAGCTGATACGGCTTGGGAAGTTAGCCTTGATCACACCGGTAATAACGTCTACCGATGGTCTTTGCGTTGCCATAATAATATGAATACCGGCTGCTCTTGCCATTTGAGCAAGCCGCTGTATTAACATCTCAATATCCTTACCAGCAACCAGCATTAAATCAGCCATCTCATCAACAATCACCACTATAAACGGCAGCTTTTCCATATTCATTGCCACAGTTTCATAGATAGGTCTACCTGTTTCAGGGTCAAAGCCTGTTTGAATTGATTTCTCAATTATTCTTCCCTCTTTAACTGCTTCTTGAATCTTAGCATTATAGCCAGCAATATTCTTAACACCGATATTACTCATCATTCTATAGCGGTTTTCCATTTCTTTAACTGCCCATTTTAGTGCCACCACTGCTTTAGCCGGTTCAGTTACAACGGGCGTTAATAAATGTGGTATTCCGTCATAAGCCGATAACTCAAGCATTTTCGGATCAATCATGATAAAGCGACATTCTTCAGGAGTATAGCGATATAACAGAGAGACGATCATAGCGTTAATTCCCACCGATTTACCTGAGCCGGTCGTCCCTGCGACAAGCAAGTGCGGCATTTTGGCAAGATCGGCAATAAGCGGTTTACCTGCTAAATCTTTACCTAAAACTAAAGGCAATAAAGTAGATGTATCTTGATATTCCGGCGTTTCTATTAACTCTTTTAAGCAAAAGAATTCTCGCTGCTTATTAGGTAGCTCAATACCAAGCACATTTTTACCAGGTACTACTGCTATCCTTGTCGATAAGGCTGAGAGTGAACGAGCTATATCGTCAGATAACCCTACTACTCTTGAGGTTTTAGTGCCTGCTGCCGGTTCAAACTCATATAAAGTTACTACTGGACCTTGGCTTATATTAATTATTTGTCCTTTCACACCAAAATCATTTAGTACAGTCAACAGCTCTTCGGCTTTTTGTTTAAGCTCTGACGATGAAACACCTTTTATATGATGACTTTCAGGGTTACGAAGTAAAGAAATTGGAGGCAATGCTGCTGTTTCATTTTGAGAGATTTTAGGAGCAGCAGGTTTATTAAAGAATTTTATAGGATTTACAGGGGCTGGTTTAGTAACAATAGACTTTGGCTCTTCTGTAAATCTTATTTTTTCGCTTACCGGCTTTGTATAAGAAGGGGTAATCTTTATTTTATTATCTGCTTTACCGGAAAATAATTTTGGCAAAGTTAATTGTGAAAATAGATTATAGAAAAAAGTTTGTATTTGATATGCTAAAAATTTACTTAACTTAATAACAAAGCTACTTAAAGAAGTAAATTTAATTTCAAATAAAACAACAAATATAATAAATGTAAAGAATACTAATAATAAATGAAGCTGATTTGTAAATTGTTTAAGATAATCGAAAATAATTATACCAGCTGCTCCGCCACCATTAGAGGGTACAAAATCCAGATCAAAATTAGATAGTAAAGCTGCGGTACTGAAAAGAGCAAGTAGCATTACCGATATACGGATAAAGGATTTACGATATTTCTGTTGCCAGCAATTCTTCCCCCAAATAAAACAAGAAAGCGGTATTATAAAAGCTGCTACCCCAAAAAATTGATATAAAAAATCAGATAGGTAAGAACCAAAAATCCCTAATAAATTATTAGTATATCCAGTTGTTACCGAATTAAAAGACGGGTCATCAAGCTTATATGATACAAGCATAGAAATAGTAGCAAGACCGATTATTCCTAAAATAACAGCTTGTACTTTACTATTTGAAAGAAATTTGTTTACGTAGTATAGCATTAGTTATTGATAAAAATTTACTATAACATACTATTTTGAAGTAAATTAAACAAGAAAATTTACACCTTGGAAAAAAATGTTATACTAGGGACAATTACAATCGTCATTGCGAAGAGAACCGTAGCTCTTATGTCATTCCCGCGTAGGCGGGAATCCAGAAAAAAGTACAAATACAATAAATTTTTAAAATTAAAAGCGTAGGTTATCTTGCTTTATGCTGGATTCCCGCCTCCGCGGGAATGACAATGATATCCATTAGAGTAAAAAAATGTTACATGTAATATCTGTAAAATATATTGATGATTATTATTTACAATTGTCTTTTGATGATGGTACTAGAGGAAATACAACTTATATAAGCATTTGGTTGGTTCAGTATTTGAACCTCTTAAGGACAAAAATTTATTTGCTAGAGTAACCCTTGATGAAGAATTGCAGACCATTGTTTGGTCTAACGGAGCAGATTTTGCTCCTGAATTCTTAAAAGCCCACTTAGGTTCTGTGCACTTTTAATAGAATGATCATAATTATGGCTCTTTTTAGCTGCAAATTATAAGATTTTTTTTGAAATAGGAACAACTATTACTGCAAAAATCTTATTAATTTTCGCTTAAAAATATCTCTTAATTATAATCATTAATCAAAAGTGCACAGAACCTAGATAATATAAGCTAAATAGAATTTACACCTTTTAAAAAACTATGTTATAATATAGTTCTATAGAGAACACATAGTATAACATGACCATAAAAATTCATTCCGAGAAAGATTTTGAGAAAATGTGGGCAGCTGGCAGGCTTGCGGCTGAAACACTTGATTTTATAGAACCGCATGTAAAGCCAGGCGTTACCACAAATAGTTTAAATGATCTTTGTCATAATTTTATTATTTCGAATAATGCCATTCCTGCCCCTTTAAATTATAAAGGTTTTCCAAAATCTATTTGCACCTCGATAAATCATGTAGTTTGTCACGGCATTCCAAACGATAAACCATTACGAAATGGTGATATAATAAATATTGATGTTACAGTAATTTTAGATGGTTGGTATGGTGACACTAGCCGTATGTATTATGTTGGCGATGTAGCAATAAAGCCAAAACGCCTTATTCAGGTGACTTATGATGCGATGATGAAAGGAATCGAGGTAGTAAAGCCAGGGGCAAGGCTCGGTGATATAGGTCATGCTATTCAAAGCTATGCTGAGAAGCATAATTATTCTGTGGTTAGAGATTATACTGGTCATGGGATCGGTCGTGTTTTTCATGATGAACCATCAATATTAAATTATGGTCGCAGCGGAACAGGACTTGTTCTAGAAGAAGGTATGTTTTTTACTGTTGAGCCTATGGTAAATGCCGGCGGATATAATACTATATTAAGCAGCCTTGATGGTTGGACAGTTACCACGCGTGATAAGTCTTTATCGGCACAATTTGAGCATACTATAGGTGTTACTAAAGACGGCTTTGAAATATTTACATTATCCCCTAAAAAATTAGATTATCCTCCCTATGTTAAACTATAAGCTAATGGAATTCTTTGACGACGAACCTGAGATAGTTCCCGAGATAGCTATAAAAGAAGAGGTAACGCCTCATTATATAGGTCATCGTAAAAGGGTAAAAGAGCGATTTGTGGCTTCAGGAGCGGCAAATTTTTCCGACTATGAGTTATTGGAACTAATGTTATTTTCGTCTATTCCTCGTAAAGATGTAAAGCCTCTAGCCAAAAAATTACTGGAAAATTTTAGCAGTATTACTGATTTGATCAATATTGATAAAGAAAGATTGCTTAGTATTAGTGGTACTAATGAGAATCTATATATCAATTTTGCTATAGTACGTGAATTAATAAATAGAGCATTAAAACAAAAAATAATAAATAAAAATATTAATTTGTAGTAGTTGACATTTGATCTTAGTGTGCCACGAAGTGTAGATAAACTAGCTGTTGAAAGAACAGTCTTAGAAGTGTTGACCTAGCACGCTAAGTATCGAGCCTTGGGCAGAAATTGGCAACAATTATGCTAAGCGTAGGCAGAGATATTGCAGGCCGTAGTGATTGAGCCACGTTAAAAATGTTATATGAGATCGCAGACTTTGTTAAGATAAAGGAATGCAATATTATCTATATCGTAAATTAGGCAGATATAGGTTTAGGTTTCCGGGGTCGGAGAGCATGGCATGTAATAAAAGTTTATCTATAAACGTGGGATATCCTATATTCTCTTCCATTTTTTTTGAAGTATCAGCCGACAAGAGTAAAACCCAAGGGAGCTGAGAGGGGATATAGGAAGTCGGATGGATCATAGTAGTGTTGAAGCAGAGGAGAGTTTGTGGAGCGAAGGATCCTAGGTAAAATCGATCTTTTTAGGGAAATGTTATGGTAACAACAGAATATCAAATAAATGCAGAAACGAAACTAAAAAGAATAGCATGGTTATCCTCACAGGATAAGGGCAAGAGATTTAACAATCTCATGCATTTATTTAATGAAGAAGCACTTACCAAATGTTACCAAGAGCTTGATGTAAATAAAGCGGTGGGAACAGATGGTATGGACAAATCGAACTATAGCTTAAACCTTACAGAAAATATTAGAGAATTGGTTAAGAAACTAAAGAACATGGTATATAAACCAGGGAATATACTAGAGGTAAAGATACCAAAGGAAGGAAGCCCGGGTAAGTATAGGACTTTTGGGATTAGCAATTTTGAAGATAAGCTTTGCCAAAAGATGATGAAGAAGGTACTTGAAAATATCTATGAGCCATTATTCCTTAAGTGTTCCTACGGTTTCAGGGCAGGGATTGGATGTCATGATGCAGTAAGGGAGCTTTCTAAACATCTTTTTGAAAATGAGGTTGAGAGCATAATAGACTTAGACTTAGCGAACTTTTTTGGTACATTGGATAGGAAGATATTGATCGAAATATTACGGGAGAAGGTTCAGGATGAGAGGCTAATTAGGTATTTAATCCGCAAAACTTACGCTATGAGTAAAAAAGTGATAAATTATTGTAAAAATAATTAAACATGTCAAAGAGGATAAAGTTGCAAGCAATACCAATTAATAGGACAGATTATTGTCAATTTTTAATAGTTAGCCAAAAGAATTATAGTTTAACCTACTACGCTGAACATGCAAAGAAATGTAGTCATGATGTTATTAATAGATTTTTAAGGAATGAAAAATATACACCTTCTTTGTTATAGGAACACATCAAGAATGATGTTATTTTTTCATCTAATGGATATACAATATTTGATGATACGGTTTTAAATAAAAGGAATACGAAGCAAATAGAAATTGCAAGATCGCAGTACAGTGGAGCTACAGGTAGAGTTACTAAAGGTATAGGAGTAGTGAGTCTGGTATATTATAACCCTGATATTAATAAGTTTTGGGTAATAGATTATCGAATTTTTGCACCTGATCATGATGGAGCAACAAAACTAGAACACCTATTAAACATGTTAAATAATGCTGTTTATAGCAAGAAGATTCCTTTTCAAACAGTACTTTTGACACATGGTATTCTACACACAAAATTATGCAACATGTTGACTCTCTGGGGAAATATTATTATGCCCCTATTAAAGCCAATAGAAACGTTAGTAAAACACACGATTCTAAACCTTATAAAGCTGTAAAAGAGTTGACATTTTCAGATGAAGAGATCAGGCATGGAGTAGAGATTCATATAAAAGGCTTTGCTAAAAATAAGCATGTTAATTTGTTTAAATTTACTGTTTCTACCAACAGAGTTGAGTATGTTGTTACCAATAACAAAACTCACAAATCTTCTAAAGCTGCACAAGATGAGTATGGCTTTCGATGGGTAATTGAGAGCATGCACAGAGAAATTAAGCAACTTACTGGGATAGAACGTTGTCAATGCAGGAAACAGCGTATTCAACGTAATCATATTAGTTGTGCATTTTTAGTTTGGGCATTTCTCAAAAGGACTGCAAATACAATCGGTAAAACGGTTTACTAAATAAAGTTAGGGCTTTTAGATGACTATATGCAACAACAGCTGCGTTCTCCATCTTTACGATATTTAGAACCAAACATAGCGTAAGTTTTGTCCGTATGTTTAAGGCGGGAGTTTTATCTGATGGAGAGTTAACTATCCTGGAAGAAGGGGTAATTGCAGGAAGTATTGTAAGCCCCATACTTGCGAATATATTTGCTCATTATGTACTAGATGAATGGATTAAAAAAGTAGTGACCCAACATTGCAGGGGTACGGTAGAATTATTTCGCTACTGTGACGATGCAGTAATATGCTGTAGATATGGAGAGGATGCAAAGAAGATTAAAGCAGTTCTTGGGAAACGACTTGAAAAGTACAAACTTAAACTTAATGAAGAAAAGACCAAATTGGTCAGATTTTCAAAGAACCAGTTGTCTCAAGGCATAAAACAGGAGCCCTTTGATTTTCTAGGATTTACCTTTTATCTGGGAAAGTCTAGGGATGGTAGAATAATACCTAAGTTAAAGAGCAGTGGAAAAAGAATAAGCACCAAGTTAAAGAAAGTTAATGATTGGTGTAAAGGCATTAGAAACAAATACAAACTACCTATCATATGGACAACCTTTTGCAGTAAGCTTAGAGGACATATCCAATATTATGGAGTGTCGCACAATTGCAATGCCGTAAATGGTTTTATATGGAAGGCGGTTAAAATAATGTTCAAATGGCTAAATAGACGCAGTCAGAAGAAATCATTTAACTGGGAACAATTTAGACTTTTTATTACACGCCATCCTTTGCCAAAGGTAAAAGTATATCATGTCATGTTAAGTGGGCATACCGTGTAAATGATGGTATCTTGAGCCCATTGCCTTAATAGGGCACGATGCGGTTCTAATGAGGGGCGTAATTCTAATGAGGGGCGTAATAGGTGACTATTACATCTACTCCACCATTTAATTAAAATAATGTATTAAAAAATACAGATAAAAAATAGGAGGTCACAATGCACTTAAATCAAAAAATAATAAAGCCAAAATTAGGTTTACTTGAATTAGCTAAGAGCCTTGGTAGCATATCATCAGCATGTAAAGCAATGGGATATAGTAGAGATAGTTATTACAGATTTAAGAACTGTATGAAACTGGTGGCGAAGAAGCATTATATGAGATTAGCCGTAAGAAGCCAATAATAGCCAATAGAGTTGATCCAGCGATAGAGAAGGCAGTAATGGATATGGCAATAGAATATCCAGCATACGGTCAGCTAAGAGTATCAAATGAGCTTAAAAAGACTGGTGTACTTGTATCACCTGGAGGAGTGAGATCAATTTGGTTACGTAATGATTTAAACAATATCAGTAAAAGGCTTAAAGCATTAGAAGCAAAAATGGCTCAAGATGGTATTGTACTTACTGAGGCACAATTACAAGTGCTAGAGAAGTGTCGTAATGAAAAAGAAGCACATGGAGAAATTGAGACACAGCATCCGGGGTATCTAGGATGCCAAGATACATATTATGTAGGCAACTTTAAGGGTATAGGTAAGGTTTATTCTCAGGTATTTATTGATAGCTACAGCAGAGTAGCTGATGTTAAACTATATACTGATAAAACAGCTTTAACTGCTGCTGATATGCTGAATGACCGCGTGTTACCATGGTACGAGACCCAAGGGGGGATACCAATAATTCGTATTCTTACAGATCGTGGGTCAGAATATAAGGGGAATATAGAGCATCATGCTTTTGAATTATTTCTAAGTATCGAAGGTATAGAGCATACTACTACTAAAGCATATTCTTCACAAACAAACGGCATGTGTGAGCGTTTTAATAAAACTATGAAACAAGAATTCTTTGATACAGCAATGCGGAAAAAGATTTATACAGATCTTGATGACCTACAATTAGATCTTGATATCTGGCTAGAGTATTTCAATAATGAAAGACCTCATTCTGGTAAATATTGTTATGGAAAAACTCCTATGCAAACTTTTAAGGATAGTAAGAAATTAGCTGTTGAAAAGAATAATGAAATCTTGTATCTTGATTATATCAAAACTTACGCTATGTTTGATATAATGTCCATGAATTAAGGGATATTATGAAGTGCTTCACTATAAAACATTGCTGTGTAATAAGAGTTTTTAGCATATTTGCTATAACATAGCGTAAGTTTTGATATATCTGACAGTCAAAACTTAACTGACAATCAGGTGCAAAATTTATAGTGTCTGTAAGATCAAATCTTGACTTCTACAGTTTATTGCCTCATGGGGTTCTTTGATCGATTATTTAAAAGTTAATATGGGTAATATGCGACTTGAACAATTTCGGGTATTATTTTTGAACAAAAAAAATATTTTGATTGCTGATGAAGTTTAAAGTCAAGGAACTATTGATCAGGCTGCTGTATACCCACGAGAAATAATTAAAAGAGCATTGTTTAATGATGCGAGTAATATTATACTTGTTCACAATCATCCAAGTGGTAGCCCTGATCCTTCAAAAGCCGATATTGATATGACAAATATAATAGTAGATATAAAACAATAAATATTATAGTGCATGATCATGTAATTATCAGTAATAATAAATATTTTAGCTTTAAATCTAACATGTTACTATGAATATAAATAGCTATATTGTATTATTTATTTTTTCTTTTATAGCAACTACTATATTAACATGTATATTAACCAAATATCTTGCGGCATTCGGTTTAGTTGATGTGCCTAGTAGTCGTCGCTCTCATGATAAGGTAACTCCTCGTGGCGGTGGTCTTGCTATTGTAATTGTTGTAATGATTGCTTTAAGCGGTTTTGAATATATAACAAGCGGTTTGCTTACTAACTCGGCAAAAATATTACCGCCATTATTTGTAATTGCGACAGTCTCTTTTTTAGATGATTTAAAACCTGTGCCGGTAATAATTCGGTTGATAACTCATTTAATTTGTTCTGCTTTTGCTATCTATCTTTTTATCTCTCTGGATTTTGCTGCTAATATTAATGTACCGATATATCTTATTTTTATTGCATTAATTATAGCTTTAAGTGGCTTCGTTAATATATATAATTTTATGGATGGTATAGACGGCATGAGTTGTATAGAGTCTATTCACCTATCAAGTACTATACTTATATTATGTCTACTACAATTTCAGGTACTTGCTAATCCATATTTTATATTTAACATGAATATTGTTATACTTGGTTGTTCTGTTGGATTTTTAATATTTAATTGGCATCCGGCAAAAATATTCTTAGGGGATGTAGGTAGTATTAGCCTTGGTTTTTTACTTGGTCTTTGTTTGTTAATGCTTGCTACTACAAATATTAACTTATTTGTAGCTTGTTTTATCGCTAGCTTGTATTACTTAACTGATGCGGTACTAACTATATTTATTAGGTTAGTAAATAAAGAAAAAATTTGGCAACCTCACTTAAAGCATTTTTTCCAAAAAGCTGTCAAAAAAGGCAAATCTCATAAGCGGGTAGTATCGATTATAGCGATTTGTAATGTATTCTTGATGATGTTATCAGTACTATCATTATACTCACCTATAATATCTGTAATGCTTGCTTTAGGAGTAATTACTGTCACTGTCCAAAGTCTATTAAGATGAAGCTAATTAAAGATAATGTTCATAAAATAGTTAGGCATATATTTGCAAGGCAGCATCCTTTGCTCCCTGAAATTATGTTTAATTGGAGTAAAATAGTCGGATTTAAATTTAGCGATAAGGTATTACCTTTAAAAATAATTGCTGATACTAATAAAAAGCAAAAGATTAATACGCTGTTTATACAAGCAGAAGATCATGCAACAGCTTTAGAAATATCTTTTTACCAAGAAATTATACTAGAACGCATTGAAGTTTATTTAGGCTTTAAGGCAATACACCAGATGCGAGTGACTGTCTATAAGCAAAAATAGTGGCGTTATGGCATTGACTGTGTGGATCGAAAAGCACCATCGGTGTCATCTAGTCGGTTATAATTAGGTTGCTGCATAGCTCCAATGTCATTCCCGCGTAGGCTTTATTATGTGAATCAAAAAGCGTCCTCGGTGTCATCCCGTGGCTTGCTAACTAGATCCAGTAAAAATAACTAAAAATATCAATATTATTGATATTTTTAACTGGACCCCGTGAATAAATCAATAGTATAGCTTAATGCGATAAGGTAGTGACTTATAGTATGAGTTGGATTATACTAAATGAAAAACTTATGGCAAAGGCATATTCATACGATTTAAGAATACGAGTAATAAAAAGTTTAACAGATGGTAAAACAATAAAAGAGACTTCAGAGATATACTCTATTAGTAGGAAGACTATAATAGAGTGGAAAAAATTAAAGAAACAAACTGGGGATGTCAAAGCAAAAAGTGGTTATCATACAGGACATCGTAGAATAATAAGAGACATAGAGGGATTTAAAAAATTTATAGAATTAAATCTCTTTTGGGTATATTCCCCGCCGCTTGCGGCGTAATATGGCGGAATGAGCAAATATATACATAAAAGTCATAATGTTACGGTACTGCTGTATCACATGGTATTTCCAGCAAAATATCGCCGAGCAGTGTTTGACGTATCAGTTGATCAAGTATTACGAGAAATATGTTTAGAGATAGAAAAGAGATATCAAATAAAATTTTTAGAAATAGGGGTTGATGAAGATCATGTCCATTTTTTGGTACAATCTGTACCAACCTATAGCGTAACAAAAATAGTAACAACAATTAAAAGTGTTACAGCTCGTCAAATATTTAGACAGTGTCCACAGGTAAAGAAACAATTATGGGGTGGAGAATTTTGGACTGATGGATATTTTACGAGTACGGTAGGTAAGCATGGAAATGAGAATATGATAGGAAAATACGTAAAAAACCAAGGCAAGGAATATCAGAAACTGCATGAGGATCATCAGCTAGCTTTCTTCTAAAATACCCCGCTGCTTGCGGCGGGGATTACTTTTATTTTTGATAAAACCACCATGGAGCTAGCTAATAACTGGAGTCAAAAAGTATCTGCAAGTACGATATCAAGATTGCTTAATAAATTAGGTTATAGTTATAAAAAAAACTTTTCTTCATCCCAAAAGGGATATTGGTCTAAGGAATGAGTTTATATTGAAACTAAAAACTATAGATAAACAAGATTTAGTATTTATCGATGAGTCTGGGATAGAAGATAATAGCTGTAGAGAACACGGGTGGAGCATTATCGGTCAAAGATGTTATGGTGAAAAGGTCTATCAACATAAATCACGGATTATAGCATAAATCATTAAGATACTGACAATTTAATAGTATTAAAAACAGCATCATAAAATGTTTCAAAATCTCCTACAACTTTCCTAATTTCATTTTTTATCTTAAACCAGTAATGCTCTATAGGATTTAAATCAGGAGAGTAAGTTGGTAAATACAATATGGTACAACCAACGGATTCAATGAACTCTTTAACTTTAGAATTTTTATGAAAATTAATGTTATCCATAATAACGGTTTGCCCAGGTTGTAATTCTGTAATTAATACATCCCTAATATAAGTTTTAAAGACCTCTGTATTACAATTACCTTCAAATATGTCATTGCTAAAATAAAAGGGACCAGTAAATTGCACGAAAAAGGGACCAGAGAAGTTGGTGTGACCTAATAAGGTTAATGTGCAATATTCACTAGATAATTAAGCAAGTAAATATCTAGTGATACAATGATAAGAATAAATATGTATACAACAATTATCACCCTTTATAAACAAGGCAATAGTCAAAGGAATATTGCCAAACTAACAAGAACAGACCGCAAAACAGTACGAAAAATAATAAACCGCTATGTAGAGGCTGGTACAGAATCCCCAGCAATCTATGAACGATCTTCAGTTTTGGATTTTTGGCACGAAAAAATAATTGAGTTATTAGAAAAAAATCTGAGTTACATAAGAATTTTTGAGGAGTTAAAAAATCAAGGTTATACAAGCAGTTATACTTCTTTGACCCGTTATATCAAAAAATATAAAATTAAGGATAACAGTTGCATTCGTTTTCATACTTTAGCAGGAGAGGAAGCACAAGTAGATTTTGGTGACATAGGCTTACAGTATAATTCTAAAGGGCGTAGAGTTAAAGCATATGTATTTAATATGCGTTTAAGCTATAGTCGCCTTGATTATTATGAAGTAGTGTTTGATCAAAGTTGTCAAACATGGATTCAATGTCATATCAATGCATTTAATTATTTTGCTGGTAGTCCAAAAGTAATAAAACTTGATAATCTTAAAGCTGGAGTAGTAGATGCCAATTTTTATGAGCCAGTATATCAGAAGGAATATAAGTGCTTAGCCGATCATTATGGAATTTTACTTTCTCCTTGTCGAGTGTATCAACCGCAAGAAAAAGGCAAAGTTGAGTCGGGAATAAAATACGTTAAAAATAATTTTTTTGCTGGTCGTAAATTTGATAGATATGAAGAATTAACAAATGGTCTTGCAAATTGGTTAAATAAGGCCAATAGCCGAATACATGGTGAAAATACTATAAGTAAGTAGAACAGAACCTATTTAAAATAATAAGACAAAACTTACGCTATGTTATAGCAAATATGCTAAAAACTTTTATTACACAGCAATGTTTTATAGTGAAGCACTTCATAATATCCCTTAATTCATGGGCATTATATCAAACATAGCGTAAGTTTTGATTTTAAATAGGTAATGATGAACAGAAAATATAGACACTTATCTCGAGAAGAGAGATATGAGATAAAAAGAATGTATGACCTAGGAGTCAGTATTAATAAGATAGCACAACATCTTACGAGGTCTAAAAGCACTATTAGTATGGAGCTAAAAAGAAATAAGGTAAAAGATAAGTATATGCCTTGTATTGCTCAGGAAAAATATGAAAACAGGATGTATCAGCAAGAGTTATTAAAAATAGTGTCATTGCTAAAATAAAAGGGACCAGTAAATTGCACGAAAAAGGGACCAGAGAAGTTGGTGTGACCTAATAAGGTTAATGTGCAATATTCACTAGATAATTAAGCAAGTAAATATCTAGTGATACAATGATAAGAATAAATATGTATACAACAATTATCACCCTTTATAAACAAGGCAATAGTCAAAGGAATATTGCCAAACTAACAAGAACAGACCGCAAAACAGTACGAAAAATAATAAACCGCTATGTAGAGGCTGGTACAGAATCCCCAGCAATCTATGAACGATCTTCAGTTTTGGATTTTTGGCACGAAAAAATAATTGAGTTATTAGAAAAAAATCTGAGTTACATAAGAATTTTTGAGGAGTTAAAAAATCAAGGTTATACAAGCAGTTATACTTCTTTGACCCGTTATATCAAAAAATATAAAATTAAGGATAACAGTTGCATTCGTTTTCATACTTTAGCAGGAGAGGAAGCACAAGTAGATTTTGGTGACATAGGCTTACAGTATAATTCTAAAGGGCGTAGAGTTAAAGCATATGTATTTAATATGCGTTTAAGCTATAGTCGCCTTGATTATTATGAAGTAGTGTTTGATCAAAGTTGTCAAACATGGATTCAATGTCATATCAATGCATTTAATTATTTTGCTGGTAGTCCAAAAGTAATAAAACTTGATAATCTTAAAGCTGGAGTAGTAGATGCCAATTTTTATGAGCCAGTATATCAGAAGGAATATAAGTGCTTAGCCGATCATTATGGAATTTTACTTTCTCCTTGTCGAGTGTATCAACCGCAAGAAAAAGGCAAAGTTGAGTCGGGAATAAAATACGTTAAAAATAATTTTTTTGCTGGTCGTAAATTTGATAGATATGAAGAATTAACAAATGGTCTTGCAAATTGGTTAAATAAGGCCAATAGCCGAATACATGGTACTACTAAGAGAATACCTAGAGAACTGTTTGAGCAAGAGGAAAGAAGTAGTTTGATTCCTTTACCATTAGAAACTTTTGATTTGTCATCTTGGCATAATCGAAAAGTAGCAAAAGATTGTCATATTACCATAGATAATAATTATTACTCTGTACCAGCAAAATATATATACAGTGAGGTAATGGTACAATTGTCCCCAAAACTTGTTCAAATATTTTCTATACAAAATGATTTAATAGCAAGACACATTAGAACAGAGGGCAAGGGGATATTTACCACTAATCCGTCTCATTATGCTAAATACAAACGTCTATGCCCAGGTTTTATAGAATATAGTGAACATTATCAACAACAAATGCAGCAGATAGGGAATAATTGCAGTTTATTATTAGAATCATTACAACAAACAAGAGTGAATGATTGGCAACGTTGTGCACGAGGTATCATTTCTTTACGTAAGGTTTACAATGATGACTTAATAGATAAAGCCTGTCATAGAGCACTACATTATGGTATAAGTTCTTACTCTAAAATTAAGAATATTTTAAATAGTAATGCAGTAAACTTACCATTACCAGAGTTTGGAGGTAATAATGCAGAACTTATTTAATGACCTACGAAGCTTTAGATTATCAGGTATAGTCAATAGTTTAAATGAAAGGATTATTTATGCTCAAAATAATAAACTAGAATTTAAAGAATTTCTATCACTATTATGTGAAGATGAAAAATCTAACCGTAAGGATAATAATTACCGTCGCCGTAAAAGTGCTGCTAAATTGCCGGTAACTAAAAATTTAGAAGACTTTGATTTTAATTTCCAACCAAGTGTTGATGCCAAAGTAATAAGTGATTTATCAACTTGTGATTATATTAATACTAAGGGAAATGTAATATTCATAGGTGATTCAGGAACTGGGAAAACTCATCTTGCCATTGGGCTAGCATTAAAAGCTTTAACACGAGAATACTCTGTATATTTTACTACGGTATCGGATATGCTTTATAATTTACATATTGCAAGAGCAGATAATAGTTATCACAAAAAGGTTAAATTACTCCTATCGTTTGATTTATTAATTCTTGATGAGTTCGGGTTTAAGCAATTGCCAAAACATTCAGTAGAAGACTTTTTTAATATTATTGCTAAACGATATGAAAATAAATCTACCATTATTACCACAAACAAGGATTTTGAAAAATGGAATGAAATATTTGCTGATGAAGTATTAACTCATGCAATTATTGATCGAGTGGTACATCATGCTCATATACTAAACATAAAAGGTAAAAGTTATCGTATTAATAACTATAAATCTGGAGGTAATATGGCATAAAAATTTTTAAATATAGTGGTTCCTTTTTCGTGCAATTTACTGGTCCCTTTTTAATTGACAATGACAAAATAGAAAAGAACCCTATGTTGTTAGATTATATTAAAAATGCTATGATTCGCAAGAAATGGTCGCCGGATGCTATAGCCGGAAAGTTAAAACTAGACAAAAATACAGCTTTGTGTATCAGTACAGAAAGTATATATAGATTTGTTTACACTTCTGCAGTAGCAGCTAAATTAAAGTTATATAGCTATTTACCTTCTAAAAGATATAAAAGGCAAGAAAGAGGGAAGAGGCGTCAAAGGATCATTATACCACAAAGGATCTCAATACATCAGCGTGATGCAATAGCTACGAAAAAGGTAGAAGTAGGGAATTTTGAGGCAGATCTTACATTTCATAAAGGTAATCAAAGTATGAATATTGGTGCACTGGTGGATAAAAAGAGTCAAAAGATTATTTTAGTGCTGAATAACTCCAAGAGAGCTACAACAGTTACCAATGGTTTTTTAAGAAAGATAAAAACTCTTCCAAATAGTGTGAGAAAGACTATTACTATGGATAATGGCAAAGAGTTTGTGGGGCATGTTGCCTATAGACTATCTGGGTTTCAAACTTTCTTTTGTGATCCATACCGCCCTAGACAAAAAGCATTAGTGGAAAAAATGAATTCTATGATTCATAGAATTTTACCTAAAAATACAGATATTACTACCGTTACACAAAGAGGTCTTGACAATGTTGCTGAGATTTTAAATAACATGCCAAGAAAGATTTTTGGTTATAAAACCCCCAATGAAATTTGGGCAGAAAATTTATAGGTTTTGTTCTACTTAGTCCTTGCATTTTTAAAATTTTTTGAAAACCAAAATAATAATAAACCTAAATTATTCATTTTTTATTTAGGTGGAAAAATCGATAAATGCAATATAGAAATTCACGATGTAATATTTGTTATAGGACAAACTGACATTGAAATAGCAAATAAAATTAAAGAAAAATGGATTGGCAATCCTAAATCTTTCCATATAGATTCTTGGTTTATGATAGAAAATATTGATGGATTTGAGATAGAAGTTAATCAAGGCAAAATAAAACCAACGCCTAATAGTTTATTTTTTTTCAATTTAGGTTATTACCTACAAGATAATTTTTGCGAAAGTCATTTTATGACTTTAACAGTAGCAAAATCTAGAGCAGAGGCAATAAAAATAGCAAGAAATAAGCTTTTTGCTAATCACCAAATGTTACATACAGATAATATATATGATATTGATGAATGCATAAAACTAGAACAGATTAGTAATTATTATATATCACTAAAATATACTGGTAATACAAAACCAAACGTTATAAATAACGGATATCAGAAATTAAGTAATTAAGAATATTGGGCAAAAAAGAGTTTTATATAGATTAAAAAATTTGCATTGCAAGCTTGGCAGCGACCTACTCTCCCATGCCTTATGACATAGTACCATTAGCACTATGAGGTTTCACGTTCGAGTTCGGGATGGGATCGTGTGTTTCACTCATGCTATAACCACCAAGCTAGCAATACAAACTTTTTAATAGTAGATTTGTATTGGTTGCTGTTAGTGTTGTTGCATGCCTTAATTATCTTGTACCACAGTTTGTATTCTGAGATCCTGTGGACAAGCCATGAGATGACATTATATTTTACTGGATTCCTGCCTATACGGGAATGACAGATTAAGTCATGCAACAACACTTTTATTAATTGATAAAGCTATTTTAACCTGATAACTTTGTGAGTTGATACTGACATATTATAGAATAAACACTATATACATGTGTAATCTTACAGCAAAGTAAATCAATCGAGCTATTAGTATCAGTTAGCTACACACATTACTGTGCTTCCACACCTGACCTATCAACGTGGTGGTCTTCCACGGCTCTAATGGGGAAGTCTAGTTTTGAGGTGGGTTTCCTGCTTAGATGCATTCAGCGGTTATCCCTTCCGTACTTAGCTACCCAGCTGTGCCGTTGGCACGACAACTGGTCCACCAGGGGTACGTCCACCTCGGTCCTCTCGTACTAAAGGCAGAACCTCTCAAACTTCCTACACCCACGGCAGATAGGGACCGAACTGTCTCACGACGTTCTAAACCCAGCTCACGTACCACTTTAATCGGCGAACAGCCGAACCCTTGGGACCTTCTCCAGCCCCAGGATGTGATGAGCCGACATCGAGGTGCCAAACGATTTCGTCGCTATGGACGCTTGGAAATCATCAGCCTGTTATCCCCGGAGTACCTTTTATTCGTTGAGCGATGGCCCTTCCACTCGGGACCACCGGATCACTATGACCGACTTTCGTCTCTGCTCGTCTTGTCAGACTCGCAGTCAGGCTAGCTTATGCCATTGCACTCTAAAAGTTGATTTCCGACCAACCTGAGCTAACCATCGCACGCCTCCGTTACTCTTTGGGAGGCGACCGCCCCAGTCAAACTACCCACCATGCATTGTCTCGGATCCTGATTCAAGGATCTCGGTTAAGATGTCAAGAAGCAAAAGGGTGGTATCTCAAGGGTGACTCCACAAAGGCTGACGCCTCTGCTTCATAGTCTCCCACCTATCCTGCACATTTGATTCCTAACACCAGTGCAAAGCTATAGTAAAGGTTCACGGGGTCTTTCCGTCTGACCGCGGGAACTCCGCATCTTCAAGGAGAATTCAATTTCGCTGAGTCGATACTGGAGACAGTGGGGAAATCGTTACGCCATTCGTGCGGGTCGGAACTTACCCGACAAGGAATTTCGCTACCTTAGGACCGTCATAGTTACGGCCGCCGTTCACTGGGACTTCAATTCAGAGCTTGCACCCCTCCTCTTAATCTTCCAGCACTGGGCAGGCGTCAGACCCTATACTTCATCTATTGACTTTGCAGAGCCCTGTGTTTTTAATAAACAGTCGCTACCCCCTAGCTTGTGCCACCCACAAATGGTTGCCCATATGTGGGTCATCTTTCTTCCGAAGTTACAGATGTAATTTGCCTAGTTCCTTCAGCATCGTTCTCTCAAGCGCCTTGGTATACTCTACCTGTCCACCTGTGTCGGTTTCGGGTACGGTCTATAATGAAGGTGTTATTTCCTGGAAAATATTCGCTGCACAATCAATCCAATAAGACTGTACAACTTACTACTTTCGTCACATCCTTCAGGTTCAGGAATATTAACCTGATTCCCATCGATTACGCCTTTCAGCCTCACCTTAGGGGCCGACTAACCTTGCACAGATTAACTTTACGCAAGAACCCTTGGACTTTCGGCGAGAATGTTTCTCGCATTCTTTATCGCTACTTATGTCAGCATTCTCACTTCCGATACCTCCAGCAAACCTTACGGTTCACCTTCACAGGCTTACGGAACGCTCCGCTACCACTCACACCAAATGTGTGAATCCGCATCTTCGGTACATGACTTGAGCCCCGTTACATTGTTGGCGCAAGAAAACTTATTTAGACTAGTGAGCTATTACGCTTTCTTTAAATGATGGCTGCTTCTAAGCCAACATCCTAGTTGTTTTGGTCTTCTCACATCCTTTAACACTTAGTCATGATTTAGGGACCTTAGATGGCGGTCTGGGCTTTTTCCCTCTCGACTATGGACCTTAGCACCCATAGTCTGTCTGCTATGCTATACTCATCGGCATTCGGAGTTTGATTGAGTTTGGTAAGTCTGTGGGACCCCCTAGCTCATTCAGTGCTCTACCTCCGATGGTAACTGCTATAACGCTCTACCTAAATAGATTTCGCGGAGAACCAGCTATATCCGAGTTTGATTGGCCTTTCACCCCTAACCACAGCTCATCCCCTACTTTTTCAACAGTAGTGGGTTCGGTCCTTCAGCGGATTTTACTCCGCTTTCAACCTGGCCATGGCTAGATCACTCGGTTTCGGGTCTAATTCATCTAACTATAGTCGCCCTATTCAGACTCGCTTTCGCTACGCCTACACCTAACGGCTTAAGCTTGCTAGATAAACTAAGTCGCTGACCCATTATACAAAAGGTACGCCGTCACAAGACATAAATGCTTGCTCCGACTGCTTGTAAGCATTCGGTTTCAGATACTATTTCACTCCCCTTGTCGGGGTACTTTTCACCTTTCCCTCACGGTACTTGTTCACTATCGGTCACTAGAGAGTACTTAGGCTTAGAGGGTGGTCCCCCTATGTTCAGACAGGATTTCACGTGTCCCGCCTTACTCAAGGACTTCAAACTTTTTACCTATACGGGACTATCACCCTCTACGGTCAACCTTTCCATGTTGTTTTAGTTATTTTTTTGAAGCCACTGGCCTGGTCCGCGTTCGCTCGTCACTACTAACGGAGTCTCGGTTGATGTCCTTTCCTCCAGCTACTTAGATATTTCAGTTCGCTGGGTTTGCTTCACATAGCTATGTATTCACTATATGATACCTAATAAATTAGGTGGGTTTCCCCATTCGGAAATCTTCGGATCAAAGCTTATTCGCAGCTCCCCGAAGCTTATCGCAGCGTATTACGTCCTTCATCGCCTTCTAGTGCCAAGGCATCCACCAAATGCTCTTATTATATTTACTTAACGCTATTACTTGAGATTACACGATGCATACAGAATTAATTTTACAATTTCTTCAGTATCTAACTCACGATATAAATTTTTATTATCGCGGTGTATTTAGTTTTTAGCTTTATCAACTTTTTAAACAGCTACAAAAGTTTTGTGTTTCAAACCTTGTGTGATTGATTTTATATCCATAATTTCTAATGTTGTCAAACACTATTTTAAATAATTTTTAAATTTCTTTTTTTATGCAAACGCGAAATAACATTTTATCACTTTTGAAGAATTGACTTTTTCGGCTTTCCATTAGGGTTTATTGCACTTTCTGGAACTTTTACATCTCTACCGGAATCTTCAAAAATGAATCTACCTTTTTGTAAAATTTTATTCACTTTCTTCAATTCCCCTTGCATATTTACTAAGCCTTTCTCTGTTTTAGCAAATAATAACTTACCATTTTTTCTTAATACTATCTCTTCATCAGCTTCAAAATTTTTAGATATTTTTAAATTACCCTCCTTATCAAACTTACCTAAAATATTTTTTTGTAAATCGGCAAATTCTGCAAAAGCGTATAATTTTAAATTTTGTTTTATCTCCTCAGGTTCAGTTATATATTCCCCAGCTTTATTAATAAAACCAGTTATCTCATATTTGAAATCTTTACCATGCAGAGTTTTTTTAACAAGGAATTGAGTTTCAGTAAGTAATTTAGTTTCATTTTCTACCTCATCGTCAACTATACTAATTATTTTTCTTTTTATAGAATAGATATCGCTATTTTTATCGAGCTTTGGATCAAACTCTTTAATTTGTGAATTTTCATCAAATCGCACTGATTTTTTATCTTTAGTCATAATCGCCTCTATTATAGATTTTTAACAATAATCAAGAATAGCCTGATATTAAACTAATGTAAAATATTTACGCTGCTTCAAAAGAAAATTGATAAACTAATCATTAGTTTAATTTATATTAATATTTATTATACTTGAATATTAATTATAATAAACTTTTTGTTGACAAACCCTAGAACCATATTATATGATAATGCACTAAAAATTTAATTTATAATCAAAACTTACGCTATGAGTAAAAAAGTGATAAATTATTGTAAAAATAATTAAACATGTCAAAGAGGATAAAGTTGCAAGCAATACCAATTAATAGGACAGATTATTGTCAATTTTTAATAGTTAGCCAAAAGAATTATAGTTTAACCTACTACGCTGAACATGCAAAGAAATGTAGTCATGATGTTATTAATAGATTTTTAAGGAATGAAAAATATACACCTTCTTTGTTATGGGAACACATCAAGAATGATGTTATTTTTTCATCTAATGGATATACAATATTTGATGATACGGTTTTAAATAAAAGGAATACGAAGCAAATAGAAATTGCAAGATCGCAGTACAGTGGAGCTACAGGTAGAGTTACTAAAGGTATAGGAGTAGTGAGTCTGGTATATTATAACCCTGATATTAATAAGTTTTGGGTAATAGATTATCGAATTTTTGCACCTGATCATGATGGAGCAACAAAACTAGAACACCTATTAAACATGTTAAATAATGCTGTTTATAGCAAGAAGATTCCTTTTCAAACAGTACTTTTTGACACATGGTATTCTACACACAAAATTATGCAACATGTTGACTCTCTGGGGAAATATTATTATGCCCCTATTAAAGCCAATAGAAACGTTAGTAAAACACACGATTCTAAACCTTATAAAGCTGTAAAAGAGTTGACATTTTCAGATGAAGAGATCAGGCATGGAGTAGAGATTCATATAAAAGGCTTTGCTAAAAATAAGCATGTTAATTTGTTTAAATTTACTGTTTCTACCAACAGAGTTGAGTATGTTGTTACCAATAACAAAACTCACAAATCTTCTAAAGCTGCACAAGATGAGTGTGGCTTTCGATGGGTAATTGAGAGCATGCACAGAGAAATTAAGCAACTTACTGGGATAGAACGTTGTCAATGCAGGAAACAGCGTATTCAACGTAATCATATTAGTTGGGCATTTTTAGTTTGGGCATTTCTCAAAAGGACTGCAAATACAATCGGTAAAACGGTTTACCAAATAAAGTTAGGGCTTTTAGATGACTATATGCAACAACAGCTGCGTTCTCCATCTTTACGATATTTAGAACCAAACATAGCGTAAGTTTTGGAGATTTAAGAATAAATTTACATTTTCAGACTACATGATAAAAGCATTAAAGAAAGAGAAACATCAAGGACCACTTGTTAATCACACAAGTTTTAGATTCAGCTGTAACATAGACGAGCAGGAAAAAAGAGTTCTGGAATACGAGCAGTACTTAAGCCAGGTGGAGAGCTCAAGTGCTAGTGCAAGATATCCCAGGTCAGAAAGAAGATAGCAGGAAGATTTAGCTCTGAGATATCGTATTCGATTCTCACAACTGCAAGATTTATAGAAAGTAGCAAAGGGGAGTCATTAACTATTTTACTTCCTGAGAATCTAATTTTGAGCAAGATAAAAAGAGATATTTTAACCAATGAGGTATAGCATAAATCATTAAGATACTGACAATTTAATAGTATTAAAAACAGCATCATAAAATGTTTCAAAATCTTCTACAACTTTCTTAATTTCATTTTTTATCTTAAACCAGTAATGCTCTATAGGATTTAAATCAGGAGAGTAAGTTGGTAAATACAATATGGTACAACCAACGGATTCAATTAACTCTTTAACTTTAGAATTTTTATGAAAATTAATGTTATCCATAATAACGGTTTGCCCAGGTTGTAATTCTGTAATTAATACATCCCTAATATAAGTTTTAAAGACCTCTGTATTACAATTACCTTCAAATATTACAGGAGCAATAAGATTACCATTACAAAGACCAGCTATCATACTTATTCTAAATTTATGTTGATACACCTTTTCTCCATAACACCTTTGTCCTATAATGCTCCATCCATACTCTTTGCAAGCATTATCCTCTATTCCAGATTCATCAAGATATAGCATAAGTCATTAAGGTACTGACAGAGCGAGAGTATCATGTTATAGTAAGCAAATATTAACAAGCATGTTAAAGAGATATGGCACGAGCATATGCAATAGAACTAAGACTAAGAGTTATAAAAGCTGTAGAAGCAGGGATACGAATAAGTAAGGTAAGTAAATTATTTAATGTAAGTCGTGATACTATATATAAATGGAAAAAATTAAAAGATAAGCAAGGTACTTTAGAAGCAGCAACTGGTTATCAGAAAGGACATAGTCATAAGATAAAAGATTCAGAATTTTTTAAAGCTAATATGAATAAAACATCAAAGGAGTTAGCAAAGCAATGGGGTAATATTGCATCTGTAACTATTTTAAGACAAATCAGAAAACTTGGCTATAGCTATAAAAAAACTCATTTTCATCCGAAAAGAGATATTAAATTAAGAAATGAATTTATAGCAAAGATACAAACCATCACAAAAGACAAATTAGTATATCTTGATGAATCTGGAATAGAGGATAATGCTTGCAAAGAGTATGGATGGAGCATTATAGGACAAAGGTGTTATGGAGAAAAGGTGTATCAACATAAATTTAGAATAAGTATGATAGCTGGTCTTTGTAATGGTAATCTTATTGCTCCTGTAATATTTGAAGGTAATTGTAATACAGAAGTCTTTAAAACTTATATTAGGGATGTATTAATTACAGAATTACAACCTGGGCAAACCGTTATTATGGATAACATTAATTTTCATAAAAATTCTAAAGTTAAAGAGTTAATTGAATCCGTTGGTTGTACCATATTGTATTTACCAACTTACTCTCCTGATTTAAATCCTATAGAGCATTACTGGTTTAAGATAAAAAATGAAATTAGGAAAGTTGTAGGAGATTTTGAAACATTTTATGATGCTGTTTTTAACACTATTAAATTGTCAGTATCTTAATGATTTATGCTATACCAGACTCACTACTCCTATACCTTTAGTAACTCTACCTGTAGCTCCACTGTACTGCGATCTTGCAATTTCTATTTGCTTCGTATTCCTTTTATTTAAAACCGTATCATCAAATATTGTATATCCATTAGATGAAAAAATAACATCATTCTTGATGTGTTCCCATAACAAAGAAGGTGTATATTTTTCATTCCTTAAAAATCTATTAATAACATCATGACTACATTTCTTTGCATGTTCAGCGTAGTGTCATTGCTAAAATAAAAGGGACCAGTAAATTGCACGAAAAAGGGACCAGAGAAGTTGGTGTGACCTAATAAGGTTAATGTGCAATATTCACTAGATAATTAAGCAAGTAAATATCTAGTGATACAATGATAAGAATAAATATGTATACAACAATTATCACCCTTTATAAACAAGGCAATAGTCAAAGGAATATTGCCAAACTAACAAGAACAGACCGCAAAACAGTACGAAAAATAATAAACCGCTATGTAGAGGCTGGTACAGAATCCCCAGCAATCTATGAACGATCTTCAGTTTTGGATTTTTGGCACGAAAAAATAATTGAGTTATTAGAAAAAAATCTGAGTTACATAAGAATTTTTGAGGAGTTAAAAAATCAAGGTTATACAAGCAGTTATACTTCTTTGACCCGTTATATCAAAAAATATAAAATTAAGGATAACAGTTGCATTCGTTTTCATACTTTAGCAGGAGAGGAAGCACAAGTAGATTTTGGTGACATAGGCTTACAGTATAATTCTAAAGGGCGTAGAGTTAAAGCATATGTATTTAATATGCGTTTAAGCTATAGTCGCCTTGATTATTATGAAGTAGTGTTTGATCAAAGTTGTCAAACATGGATTCAATGTCATATCAATGCATTTAATTATTTTGCTGGTAGTCCAAAAGTAATAAAACTTGATAATCTTAAAGCTGGAGTAGTAGATGCCAATTTTTATGAGCCAGTATATCAGAAGGAATATAAGTGCTTAGCCGATCATTATGGAATTTTACTTTCTCCTTGTCGAGTGTATCAACCGCAAGAAAAAGGCAAAGTTGAGTCGGGAATAAAATACGTTAAAAATAATTTTTTTGCTGGTCGTAAATTTGATAGATATGAAGAATTAACAAATGGTCTTGCAAATTGGTTAAATAAGGCCAATAGCCGAATACATGGTACTACTAAGAGAATACCTAGAGAACTGTTTGAGCAAGAGGAAAGAAGTAGTTTGATTCCTTTACCATTAGAAACTTTTGATTTGTCATCTTGGCATAATCGAAAAGTAGCAAAAGATTGTCATATTACCATAGATAATAATTATTACTCTGTACCAGCAAAATATATATACAGTGAGGTAATGGTACAATTGTCCCCAAAACTTGTTCAAATATTTTCTATACAAAATGATTTAATAGCAAGACACGTTAGAACAGAGGGCAAGGGGATATTTACCACTAATCCGTCTCATTATGCTAAATACAAACGTCTATGCCCAGGTTTTATAGAATATAGTGAACATTATCAACAACAAATGCAGCAGATAGGGAATAATTGCAGTTTATTATTAGAATCATTACAACAAACAAGAGTGAATGATTGGCAACGTTGTGCACGAGGTATCATTTCTTTACGTAAGGTTTACAATGATGACTTAATAGATAAAGCCTGTCATAGAGCACTACATTATGGTATAAGTTCTTACTCTAAAATTAAGAATATTTTAAATAGTAATGCAGTAAACTTACCATTACCAGAGTTTGGAGGTAATAATGCAGAACTTATTTAATGACCTACGAAGCTTTAGATTATCAGGTATAGTCAATAGTTTAAATGAAAGGATTATTTATGCTCAAAATAATAAACTAGGATTTAAAGAATTTCTATCACTATTATGTGAAGATGAAAAATCTAACCGTAAGGATAATAATTACCGTCGCCGTAAAAGTGCTGCTAAATTGCCGGTAACTAAAAATTTAGAAGACTTTGATTTTAATTTCCAACCAAGTGTTGATGCCAAAGTAATAAGTGATTTATCAACTTGTGATTATATTAATACTAAGGGAAATGTAATATTCATAGGTGATTCAGGAACTGGGAAAACTCATCTTGCCATTGGGCTAGCATTAAAAGCTTTAACACGAGAATACTCTGTATATTTTACTACGGTATCGGATATGCTTTATAATTTACATATTGCAAGAGCAGATAATAGTTATCACAAAAAGGTTAAATTACTCCTATCGTTTGATTTATTAATTCTTGATGAGCTCGGGTTTAAGCAATTGCCAAAACATTCAGTAGAAGACTTTTTTAATATTATTGCTAAACGATATGAAAATAAATCTACCATTATTACCACAAACAAGGATTTTGAAAAATGGAATGAAATATTTGCTGATGAAGTATTAACTCATGCAATTATTGATCGAGTGGTACATCATGCTCATATACTAAACATAAAAGGTAAAAGTTATCGTATTAATAACTATAAATCTGGAGGTAATATGGCATAAAAATTTTTAAATATAGTGGTTCCTTTTTCGTGCAATTTACTGGTCCCTTTTTAATTGACAATGACAGTAGTAGGTTAAACTATAATTCTTTTGGCTAACTATTAAAAATTGACAATAATCTGTCCTATTAATTGGTATTGCTTGCAACTTTATCCTCTTTGACATGTTTAATTATTTTTACAATAATTTATCACTTTTTTACTCATAGCGTAAGTTTTGTACCAACTTACTCTCCTGATTTAAATCCTATAGAGCATTACTGGTTTAAGATAAAAAATGAAATTAGGAAAGTTGTAGGAGATTTTGAAACATTTTATGATGCTGTTTTTAATACTATTAAATTGTCAGTATCTTAATGATTTATGCTATATACTAATTTGTCTTTTGTGATGGTTTGTATCTTTGCTATAAATTCATTTCTTAATTTAATATCTCTTTTCGGATGAAAATGAGTTTTTTTTATAGCTATAGCCAAGTTTTCTGATTTGTCTTAAAATAGTTACAGATGCAATATTACCCCATTGCTTTGCTAACTCCTTTGATGTTTTATTCATATTAGCTTTAAAAAATTCTTTAAAAGATTCTGAATCTTTTATCTTATGACTATGTCCTTTCTGATAACCAGTTGCTGCTTCTAAAGTACCTTGCTTATCTTTTAATTTTTTCCATTTATATATAGTATCACGACTTACATTAAATAATTTACTTACCTTACTTATTCGTATCCCTGTTTCTACAGCTTTTATAACTCTTAGTCTTAGTTCTATTGCATATGCTCGTGCCATATCTCTTTACATGCTTGTTAATATTTGCTTACTATAACATGATACTCTCACTCTGTCAGTACCTTAATGACTTATGCTATATCTTAGGAAAGCACACTTACCACCTGGTAAATCTTTAACCACTTTTGATTTTAGCCAAGTACAGCCACTGAATAAAGCTAAGATAGAGGAATTAGCTTTTAATACTGCCTGGATAAAGAGATCAGAAAATCTTTTAATCTTCGGTCCATCTGGAGTAGGCAAAAGTCACTTAGCGGCTGCAATAGGATATGCTTTAGTGGAGAAACATGTTAAGGTATTATTTATATCTACTACTAAACTAGTATAGCTTTTACAAGCTGCACGTAAAGAGTATAGATTACCAAATGAACTGACCAAATTAGATAAGTATGATGTTATTATCCTTGATGATATTGGTTATGTACGTAAAGATGAAGGAGAAACACATGTATTGTTTGAGTTGATTGCTCAACGATATGAATCTGGTAGTATGATTGTAACTGCTAACTGTCAACAGCGGTCGAAAAATGATACAGATTTTTAATATGCAACGGCTGAAAATTGATACAGTATCATAAAAAAATTATCTGATATTTAAGTCATAAGAGAGTCTTTCTAATTAAGTGTGTAAATTTTTCATAGGGCTTAAATTCTACCTTCAAATTTTATCAAAAAGTGAGCCATAGCTGCGTTCCAGTTTGGAATCGGCATAGCCCATTTCTTGGTCATATAATCAATTGCCAAATATAAGGTCTTAAAAACGGCATTATCATTTGGAAAAACCCGTTTATTCTTGGTAACCTTACGTAATTGGCTATTGACAGATTCTACACTATTTGTTGTGTATATTACTTTCCTTATCGCCTCAGGGTATCCTAGAAAAACCATTAAATTTTCCCAATGAACATACCAAGATTTAGCAATTTGTGGATACTGTTTACTCCATTTAGCTTCAAAAGATTCTAAAGCAAGATGTGCTTCTTCCTCTGTGCTAGCAGTATAAATAGGCTTTAAATCAGCCGCTAATTCTTTTCGGTCTTTATATGATACATATTTTAAACTATTTCTAATCTGATGTACAATACATAATTGATGTTCGGTTTTCGGAAAAACTGCCTCTATCGCCTCAGACATACCGGTTAAATTATCACTGCAAGCAATAAGCATGTCTTGCATACCTCTGTTCTTCATCTCAGTAAAATTACCAAGCCAAAATTTTGCTCCTTCATTTTCACTGATCCACAATCCTAAAATATCCTTCCTGCCAGATAAATCAATACCTAATGCTACATATACAGACTTATTGATAATTCGTTTATCTTGACGTACTTTTACTACTAAACAGTCAAAAAATACTATAGCATATACTCGATCCAATGGTCGGCTTTGCCATATCTTGACATCCTCAATTACATCATCAGTAATTTGACTTATCAAACTTTCGCTAACGTCAGCTCCATACAATTCTTGCATTTGAATCTTAATATCAGATAAGCTCATTCCTTTAGCGTATAACGATATTATTTTATCATCAAATCCTTCAATACGTCTTTGACGCTTTGGAATTAATGCAGGTTCAAATGTACTACTTCTATCCCTTGGAACCTCAATCTCTATAACTCCATTATTTGTTACTAGATTCTTTACATTCTTACCATTACGAACATTATCACTATCAGTATGACAATATTTATCATATCCTAAGTGATTATTCATCTCTGACTGCAATGCCTTCTCTACAAGCCGTTTGGTTAATTGCTTTAATAAACCATCCTCTTTAAGTAATGTTGATATATCTGTATCATTATTTATTAATAAATCTATCGCTTGATTCATTGCTTCATTTTGTTTTTGGTGCATATAATTTCTCCTTTTGTTATATTATATTTTTATATAACCTTTGAGAAATTCCCACACTTATTTGGACAGAGCCTCATAAGATTTTCCTCCTGTTTATTAATAATTCCTATTGGCACAAGACCAGCTTTCTTTTTATCCTTAAGCCTGAAACTATCACCTTTAATATTAAGTATAGTGGAGTGGTGAAGCAGACGATCTAAAATAGCAGCTGTAAGAGCACTATCCTGAGCAAGACTATTATGCCATTGTCCAAATGGAAGATTACTTGTAAGAATTATGCTACCCTTTTCGTAACGCTTTGCTATAACTTGAAATAACAGATTAGCTTGTTCTGGTTTTAACGGCAGATATCCAAACTCATCTATTATTAAGTAATTTATATGGTAGTATGACTCTTTTGAATATGGAGTCCAGGTTTCCCTGATTTAGCCCAGTATTAAGTACAAGCATCAAATCTGCAGCTGTTGTAAATTTAGTCTTGATTCCACATTGTGTAGCTGCATAACCAAGAGCAATAGCTATATGGGTTTTCCCTACTCCAGAAGGACCAAGCAGAATAATATTTTCCTGTCTTTCTACAAAAGACAGAGACCTTAGACCTTCCAGAATCTTGCGTTTTATTCCTGTAGCAAAATCATAATCAAAATTATCCAGCGTTTTAATAGCAGGAAAACCTGCCATTCTGGTGAGTATTGATTTACTTCTATTCTGTCGTGCCAACAGCTCTGTTTTTAATATTGACTCAAGGAAATCCATATAACTTGAGTCTTCTTTACTAGAGGATTGTGCAATATCAAAATAATTTTCAGCTATCTGAATAAGGTTTAAAGAGCGGCACAGCTCTTCTATACGTTGGTGCTGCAGGTTCATAATGCCTCCAGTATACTTTGGTATATGCATAGGGAATGTTGTAAGGAAACTGTAGAAAATTGTTCCCTTTTATCTTCCATAATCTCTAGTGCTGCAGGATGACTACCACTATAATCCAATGGTAGTGGCTGAAGATTGCTCCTTTCAAACTTTAATCTTTCTGCAGGTATTTCGCCTGTTGTTCCATGCACACGCCGATTCGCAGTATCACGCAACCATTTTAGTACCTCTGAATTTGCAGTATCCACATCCAACACTAACTCTGCAGTTTTTAATTTTGTTGCTAATGGATTATAAAAGCTTTCTCTTATATATCTGTTAAATCGCTCAACCTTGCCCTTAGTTTTTGCTCTATAAGGCCTACACACTTGTAATCGGAAACTGTAATGTTTGGCAAAATCCAGCATACCTTTATTAAAGCGGTGTATGCCAGGACCATATGTATCCCTATCCAGTATTACTGTCTTCATGTTGTCATACAGTACTTCTTCTGGCACTCCGCCAAAATATTCAAATGCCCGCTTATGGCATTCTATTAATGTTACAAGCTTCTCATTAGTAACAAATTCTACATAGCTTGCTCGACTAAATCCTAATGTAGCCACAAAAGCTGATAGAGGACTTTTCCCCTTACGAAATTCTATCCAGTCAACTTGCATCTGTTTGCCAGAAGCAGTCTCAAATCTTATCATATCCTCCTGTTTAGCTGCAGGCTTTATACTCCTTAAATAATCCCTAAGTTGGGTCATCCCGCCTGTGTAACCCAACTCCTTTATCTCTTGAAACAGTACAGTACCAGGTAGTGATACAGGATGGGCAGATTTTATTCTGTTACTCAAGTAGTCTTTATATGGGGCAAGCTTTGTTACCAACTTTGGCCTATCTTTATATTTAGGGTTACCATCATATTTTAAATATTTACGTACTGTATTTACTGATGCACCTACTTCTCTTGCTATACTTCTTAAGCTTTTACCATGTTTATTCAATATTTTTATTTCCATTATTTGCTCCAGTGTCATTGTCAATTAAAAAGGGACCAGTAAATTGCACGAAAAAGGAACCACTATATTTAAAAATTTTTATGCCATATTACCTCCAGATTTATAGTTATTAATACGATAACTTTTACCTTTTATGTTTAGTATATGAGCATGATGTACCACTCGATCAATAATTGCATGAGTTAATACTTCATCAGCAAATATTTCATTCCATTTTTCAAAATCCTTGTTTGTGGTAATAATGGTAGATTTATTTTCATATCGTTTAGCAATAATATTAAAAAAGTCTTCTACTGAATGTTTTGGCAATTGCTTAAACCCGAGCTCATCAAGAATTAATAAATCAAACGATAGGAGTAATTTAACCTTTTTGTGATAACTATTATCTGCTCTTGCAATATGTAAATTATAAAGCATATCCGATACCGTAGTAAAATATACAGAGTATTCTCGTGTTAAAGCTTTTAATGCTAGCCCAATGGCAAGATGAGTTTTCCCAGTTCCTGAATCACCTATGAATATTACATTTCCCTTAGTATTAATATAATCACAAGTTGATAAATCACTTATTACTTTGGCATCAACACTTGGTTGGAAATTAAAATCAAAGTCTTCTAAATTTTTAGTTACCGGCAATTTAGCAGCACTTTTACGGCGACGGTAATTATTATCCTTACGGTTAGATTTTTCATCTTCACATAATAGTGATAGAAATTCTTTAAATCCTAGTTTATTATTTTGAGCATAAATAATCCTTTCATTTAAACTATTGACTATACCTGATAATCTAAAGCTTCGTAGGTCATTAAATAAGTTCTGCATTATTACCTCCAAACTCTGGTAATGGTAAGTTTACTGCATTACTATTTAAAATATTCTTAATTTTAGAGTAAGAACTTATACCATAATGTAGTGCTCTATGACAGGCTTTATCTATTAAGTCATCATTGTAAACCTTACGTAAAGAAATGATACCTCGTGCACAACGTTGCCAATCATTCACTCTTGTTTGTTGTAATGATTCTAATAATAAACTGCAATTATTCCCTATCTGCTGCATTTGTTGTTGATAATGTTCACTATATTCTATAAAACCTGGGCATAGACGTTTGTATTTAGCATAATGAGACGGATTAGTGGTAAATATCCCCTTGCCCTCTGTTCTAACGTGTCTTGCTATTAAATCATTTTGTATAGAAAATATTTGAACAAGTTTTGGGGACAATTGTACCATTACCTCACTGTATATATATTTTGCTGGTACAGAGTAATAATTATTATCTATGGTAATATGACAATCTTTTGCTACTTTTCGATTATGCCAAGATGACAAATCAAAAGTTTCTAATGGTAAAGGAATCAAACTACTTCTTTCCTCTTGCTCAAACAGTTCTCTAGGTATTCTCTTAGTAGTACCATGTATTCGGCTATTGGCCTTATTTAACCAATTTGCAAGACCATTTGTTAATTCTTCATATCTATCAAATTTACGACCAGCAAAAAAATTATTTTTAACGTATTTTATTCCCGACTCAACTTTGCCTTTTTCTTGCGGTTGATACACTCGACAAGGAGAAAGTAAAATTCCATAATGATCGGCTAAGCACTTATATTCCTTCTGATATACTGGCTCATAAAAATTGGCATCTACTACTCCAGCTTTAAGATTATCAAGTTTTATTACTTTTGGACTACCAGCAAAATAATTAAATGCATTGATATGACATTGAATCCATGTTTGACAACTTTGATCAAACACTACTTCATAATAATCAAGGCGACTATAGCTTAAACGCATAATAAAAGTAATCCCCGCCGCAAGCAGCGGGGTATTTTAGAAGAAAGCTAGCTGATGATCCTCATGCAGTTTCTGATATTCCTTGCCTTGGTTTTTTACGTATTTTCCTATCATATTCTCATTTCCATGCTTACCTACCGTACTCGTAAAATATCCATCAGTCCAAAATTCTCCACCCCATAATTGTTTCTTTACCTGTGGACACTGTCTAAATATTTGACGAGCTGTAACACTTTTAATTGTTGTTACTATTTTTGTTACGCTATAGGTTGGTACAGATTGTACCAAAAAATGGACATGATCTTCATCAACCCCTATTTCTAAAAATTTTATTTGATATCTCTTTTCTATCTCTAAACATATTTCTCGTAATACTTGATCAACTGATACGTCAAACACTGCTCGGCGATATTTTGCTGGAAATACCATGTGATACAGCAGTACCGTAACATTATGACTTTTATGTATATATTTGCTCATTCCGCCATATTACGCCGCAAGCGGCGGGGAATATACCCAAAAGAGATTTAATTGTATGGTTATCAATAAGAGCAGTGATAAAGGAATTAGTTGCTACAACACATTACGAAGGCAATAAGAATTATTCTTCTAAAGATGCTCTAAATGAGTTATTTATAATGCTTAATTATGATTTAAATCCTAATAAGAATGAGGGATGACAACATTCAAACAATTTAAAACTGAAGTAATACAATAGATAACAAGGAGATTGGGATGAGCAATACACTACCACCATAACCGGCAAAGAAAACTGTCACCCCTCGGCAAGAAAACTGTCGTTGCATAGGCTTTATTATTTTTTGATTTAAGTGCATTGTGACCTCCTATTTTTTATCTGTATTTTTTAATACATTATTTTAATTAAATGTAAGATCAAATGTCAACTACTACATATAAAACCCCCAATGCAATTTAGGCAGAAAATTTATAGGTTTTGTTCTACTTAGTCCTTGAATTTTCACGCTCATAAATCTGTTCTATCACTCCATCAAGACCCATTAAGAAAGTATAAACTTTTAGTTGTGGGAATTTTTCTTTGATTATCTTACGGGCTTTATTTAAAATTTCCGTATGTGCTTCAGTTTCTTTTTCTTTAGTGCTTAAACGTTCTTCGGCTATGAGCTTTTTATAAGCCCCGCATTCACGATGATCAAGGAAAATGATTTGTTTGATGTTATGTAAGTCTTGCAAAATTTCTATAGTATCTTCTATAGTTTTTCCCCAATAGGTATATTTCTCATTAACAAGGGCAAGTGAGGCGGAAGTGATACCTTATCGAAATCATCCTCTAAACCTAGTTGTTTCATTAACTTATCTGTTTCATCTATCAATCTAAAATCTACGCAACTTATTAAAAGAGTTGAAGCTTCATTTAGAGTTTTTAAATGTTCTTTACTTACTTCTACTTTTATAATCTTTTTGTCGGCAAGCATATTTAATAAACCTAAAATTAAAAATATTTCTTACATGCTTTAAAGTAAGAATAACCAGTTATGATTGTTAGAAAGGCTGCAATCCATAAAATTATTTCTCCAATTAAATCAAGATAGATAATATTAGAACCTTTTGATCCTAGTACTAATATTGATAAAGCAAACATTTGTAAAAAGGTTTTAGTTTTTGCAAGTGTTGATACAGGAACGCTAACTTTAACTAATGCTAAAAATTCTCGAAGACTGCTAACTAAAAACTCTCTTGTCAATATCAATAAACATGGAATTTCATCTACATCACTTTTCTTCAATAACATTATAATAACACAGCCAACTAATAATTTATCAGCAATTGGGTCAAGCATTTTACCAAAACTTGTAACCAAGTTATATTTTCTTGCAATATAACCATCAAAAAAATCCGTAATACTAGCTAGCACAAATAGTAATGCTCCAAGCGTGCGGGCAAGAGGGCTATTAATATAAAATGTTAGTATAATAACTGGAATTGCAGCTATTCGGGCAATCGTCAAATAGTTAGGTAAATTTTTATCAATTTTCATCAATTATATTATAAACACTCCATTTATTTATCTAGCTTATTAATATAATATTGCTGGATTATGGATAATATATTGTTCCAAGACCAATATATTAAAAGACCTGCCGGAAAACTACTAAACATTACCAGAAAAACCAAAGGCATAAATTTCATTACTTGAGCTTGTACTGGATCAGCAGGCTCAGGACTCATTCTTTGTTGTAGGAACATAGTAATAGCCATTAAGATAGGCCATGCACCAATCATTAGGAATGAAGGTAAAGAATACGGCAATAACCCAAATAAGTTAAAGATACTAGTAGGATCAGGAGCGGATAAGTCTTTAATCCAGCCGTAGAATGGTGCTTGACGCATTTCAATAGTAACATAAAGCACTTTATAGATAGAGAAAAATACCGGTATTTGAACAAGTATAGGCAAACAACCAGCTACGGGATTGACTTTTTCCTTTTTATATAAAGCCATAATTTCTTGATTTAAACGAGCTTTATCATCACCATATAAATTTTTTATCCTATTAATTTCAGGCTGTAAATTCTTCATTCTTTTCATCGAACGATAGGATTTATTAGCCAAAGTAAACATCAATAACTTAATAATAACAGTAACTATTAAGATACTGATACCGAAATTACCAACATATTTATAAAAGAAGTTCATAGCATAGAAAACTGGCTTAGTAATTATATAAAACCAACCGAAATCTATAGCTCTATCAAATAATTTAATGTCATATTGTTTTTCGTATTTATCTAGCAAATCTACTTTCTTTGCTCCCGCAAAAAATCTTCCTTTAATAGAAAAATTCTCACCTGGTTTTACTATTTGTACAGGCGAAATAAAATCTACTTGATATCTCTCTACTTCTTGTTTAACTGCATAATTAAAGTTTGAACTATAATTACTTGATTTATCAGGGATTAAAGAAGTAAGCCAATATTTATCAGTAATTCCAATCCAATCAACTTTACTTGAGGAAAATTTCTCACTTTTTTTGTCCTTAATATCATCATATGAATATTCTTTTAGGTTTTCGTCTATACATCCAATAGGACCTTGATGTAGTATATTTACGGCTTTTTCTACAGCAGTATATTTACGATTTATTAAGCCATAAGACTGCACAGGAAGTTCTTGAGTACTATTATTGACGATGGTTTGTTCTATGGTAAATAAATAATTTTCATCTACTGTAATAGCTATTAAAAATTTAACACCATCCTCATTAACCCAAAATAAATTAACTGGTTTTTCAGGGGTTAATATTTCACTATCACTATTCCATATAGTTTCGTTATTAGGTAGCTTTACACTAGATAAATTACTCACCCAGCCTATTTCTGCAAAATATGCATCTTTAGTATCAGATGGTGAAAATAACACTACTTCAGGACTATTTTCAGATAAATCTTGCTTATATTTTTTCAAAATTAAATCATCAAATCTAAGTCCTTTTAATGAAATAGAGCCAGAAAGTGCATTTGAATCTATTTTAATACGTGGTGCTTGACTTGCTTCTTGAACAATAACAGGTGTAGCCTCTAATTGTGCAGATTCTTTTTTCTTTAAATCTTTTGCTTTCTGCAACGCTATTTGTTGTTGCTGCTTTTGCTGCTGTGGTTTTACAATAAAATATTGCCAACCAAAAATTATACCTAAAGACAGTACAATGGCTGCTATAAGATTAACTATATTATTATTCATTAGTAAGTACTTAATTTTTTATATTTTAGAGCTTTAAATTTTATAGGATTTAAATAAAATAATCAAGGATATACTCGTTTAATTTGAAAAATTGGCTACGTCGTCTTATAAGATCTGTGATGCTCACGTATTAAGTAACTGCTGCCGCTCCTCGCCTTATAGACTCCTTGCTCTTTTCCAAATTAAACTTCGTCTATCTACACTTTTAGATTATCTTTTTGAGTATTGTGGTCAAGCCACGGGATGACAAAATACCCTACACTATACCGACATTTTGGAAGATTTTTAATTTAAATTCAGGCAATACGGAAATTATATGTTCAAAAATATCGGCTTGAACTTTTTCATATCCTATTAAACTTATTTCTTTAACGAAAATATATATCTCGATAGGTAAGCCATTAACAGTCGGTTCAAGTTGTCTTACTAGAAAAGTAAACCCATCAGTATAAACAGCAGAATTATTTTTTAGATATTCTTGGACATATAATTTAAATACTTTAATATTGGTTAGATCTTTTTCATCTTTATCAAGTGTGATTTTATTAATTATATCTTTTGATAGATAAGGAGATTTTTTTAGATTTGTTAGGATAGTAGAATCACAAAAATTAATAGTTGCCATATTGATGTTAAATTCTCTTTTTACTCTTCTTGCTCCTGCCTCATCGACTCCTTTATAATTTATAACGTTGGAACTTAAAACACTAGAAGTAGGAATAGTTGAAATAGATTGATCAAAATTTCTAATTGTCACTACAGAGATAGTAATTTTTTCGACTGTTCCTTCGACTTCACCAATACGCACCCAGTCACCTATATTGATAATATCTTGACTAGTCAGTTGAAGACTTGCAATTAACCCAAGCATAGTGTCTTTAAAGATGAATGTTAAAAGAGCAGCGGCAGCACCTAAACTTGTTAAAAAAGCACTAAGCGAAATATTTAGCAAATAAGAAATAGTTATCATAGCCGAAATGATCATGACAAATATTTTTAATATTTGAAAATATAAACTTAGAGGAGCTTTTTTGGCAAAAGTTTTAATTCTATTATGATAAAGGTCAGCCCCAGCATCTATAAGAGTCAGTAATAACATAGTGAAAGATAAACTGACATATAATATGACTATAGTGTCTTTAATTCCAAGTAATATATGTGCTTTAAAAGAAGTAGGATGAAAGATATTTCCCCAAAATACGAAATAAACCCCTAATAGAGAGTGTAATAAATAACGAAATATTGGATATTTCTTCAGCACTCTTTCATAATCTTCATAATTATGTCTTGTTAAATAATTTTTTATTGGAACAAAAATTAGTTTTTTAATTAAAAATACTAAAGGTATAATAGATACCAACATAACAAATAACATTACTATTTCAGTACTTGATGTACGATATAAATCCATTAAATATTGCATATTTTACCTATCATATTATTATGTATAATTATAAATAAATTTTCATTATTACTAAAAATTTTATTTTTATCAATAAATTTAACTAAAAAGAACAAAATAACTTTTTAACTATGACATTTCCGAATATTAATCCTATTATTTTTTCTATAGGACCGCTTGCTATATCTTGGTACTCTCTTTCATATGTAGTTGGAATTTTACTTGGTTGGTTTTATGCAAGTAAAATTATAGAAAAATTTCCTACACAAATCACTAAGAAAAATTTAGAGGAGTTTGTTACTTACGCTATTATTGGAATAATAGTCGGAGGCAGACTCGGCTATATTCTATTATATAATCCTTATAAATATTTTTCAAATCCGATAGAGATTTTAAAAACATATGAGGGTGGAATGTCCTTTCACGGTGGTGCTATAGGAGTTATTATTGTTGCTTATATATTTTGCAAATGGCATAAACTTAATTTCTTAAGTCTTACCGATATTATTGCTCCAGTAGTCCCAATTGGCTTATTTTTCGGCAGAATTGCTAATTTTATTAATGGTGAATTATATGGGCGTGTTACAAATTCATCTATCGGTGTAATTTTTCCAGATAGCGATTTAAGCTTGCGTCATCCTAGTCAATTATATGAAGCTTTCTTTGAAGGGTTAGTGTTATTTTGTATTTTGGCTTATGCTGTATTTAAACGTAATACAATTAAAAAGCAAGGTTTAAACTCAGGTTTGTTTTTAATGTTTTATTCTCTTTTTAGAATAATTATTGAGATATTTAGAGAGCCGGATGTGCAAATCGGTTTTATTTTTGATAGTTTAACTATGGGGCAGATTTTATCGATGCCACTATTACTTTTAGGTAGTTATTTAATAATAAAAACAGAATGTCGATCGATCACAAAATAAGGGAAATAATTGAGCAAAGTGGCTATATCACTTGTGATCGTCTTATGCAGGAAGTTTTACATTTAAGCCCGACTTCTTATTATAGGCAAACGAAATCCTTAGCAGAAGAAGGGGATTTTACTACCGCTCCTGAAGTTTCGCAGCTATTTGGTGAGATTATAGGTTTATGGTGTATAAAAGAATGGCAAAGAATCGGTAGTCCTAAAGATCTTAATATAGTTGAACTTGGTCCAGGGCGAGGGTTATTAATGCGGGACTTATTACGCACAGCAAAATTAGTTCCAGAATTTTATAACGCCTTATCGATTCACTTAATTGATATCAATGAAAATTTTATTGTTCAGCAAAAATCCAATCTACAAAACTTTGATTTACCGATTAATTGGTACGCATCTATAGAAGATATCCACAAAAAACCCGCTCTAATAATAGCTAATGAGTTCTTTGATGCTATGCCGATAAAGCAATATATCAAAGTAAAAGAATCATGGTATGAAAGAATATTTGTAGTACAGCCGGTAGATGGGAAAATCAAGTATGATAAAATAGCTGTTAGTAAACAATTACAAGACTATTTACAGAAGACCCATTTAGATGCGAAAGATGGAGCAGTGCTTGAAGAGCCCTATAAATCTATAGAGATTATGAAATTTATATCCGAGCATATAAAAGAATTAGGCGGAAGCGGTCTTATAATAGATTACGGCTATGATATAAACCCGAATATTAGGACTAGATATCAATATAACTCAACCTTGCAGGCTATAAAAAATCATAAATATTGCCCGATAATTGAGAATTTAGGGGAAGCAGATTTATCAGCCAATGTAGATTTTTATGTGCTCAAAACAGTAGCTCAAAATAGCAAAATAAATGTAATAGATACAATCTCACAACATGATTTCTTAATAGAAAACGGGATTTTACTACGCAAGCAAACGCTGCAAAACAAACTTAATCCCGAGCAAGCAGAGCTAATAGAGAGACAAGTAAATAGGTTGATATCTCTGAAAGAAATGGGCGGGTTATTTAAGGTATTGCAGGTGATGAATTAAAAACTCTTCATTGCAAGGAGAGACGGGATTTATTGCATATACAAAAACTTTTGGTAGCTTGATGGAGTTCAAAAACGCCCTCGATGTCATCCCGTGGCTTGCTAACTAGATCCAGTTAAAAATTATAAAATAATTTTTTCATATAAATCATGCCATTCTGGATTTTCAGATTCAATCAAATTTTTATAATATTTGATGTTACTCCAATATGTAATGTACCATTACGCTGGTTTGCTAATATATAAACATAATATTGTTTCATTATACATTTTTAAATTAAAAGCTCGATTTCTCTCGCTTTATGATGGATCCCGTGGACAAGCCACGGGATGACTACCTTAGGGCGTTTTTCGATCCACGCAATAACGCTGACTTAAGCACTTCCTACTTGGGAAGAGAAATGTGCTTCATCAATGCCTAAATGCTTCAACGCATTATGCCATTTATTTTCAGGGTTATCAGCAAAAATAAATTCTTTATCACAATCCATAACCAGCCATAGATTTTCTTCTAGTTCTTTTTCAAGCTGCCCTGCTTTCCATCCTGTATAACCTACAATTAATAAGCTATTTTTAGGTCCTTTACCAAAAGCTATATCTTCTGAAATTTCTAAATTAGAGCTTACTGCTAAATCATTATGAAAATCTAACAATAAGTTTTTATTATAATCTGTGGAATGCAAAAAGAATCCCTTTTCATGCTCTACAGGTCCGCCAAGATATATAGGTACCATAACAGGATTTACTATTTCATCATTTTTTATTTTAAAAAATGATTTTAAATCTATATGATTTACTAAACGATTAAACATTAACCCTATTGCACCTTCTTCTGTATGTGATAACATATAAATCAAGGATTTATGGTAGATACCTTTTGTAATTACATAAGGTGTTGAAACTAGTGTTTTACCGGATAGGTTATAAAAGATCTTATCATTCATAATAAAACTAGTATTATAATAGTTATTTATTAAGTATATAAGATTTAAATTCAATTATTCAATAGAAGTTAACAATAATGATCACATTTTTTGATATTACTATTTTTTCTATCATCACACTTTTTTCGTTTTTTGGACTATACCAAGGGATAATAGGTTTTTCGACAAGAATACTTGGTTTTATTACCTCGATAATGTTAACATATTTCTTATATCCACATATTTCGCAAATAATAAGCAGATATGTACATAATGAGATTGTAAGAGTAATAAGTAGCGGTATTATATCCTATATTATTTCTTTAATCTTATGCATTTTTATAGTTTATAAATTCCTAGCAATAATTTCATTTATGAGAAATGGTTTTATTGATCGATTCTTGGGATTATTAGCCGGTTTTGCAGTAGGAGCTGCTATTTCAGCTGTAGTATTTTTTGTAACAATGATTTTTACATCTGAAAATTATTATAAAAGTAAATCCCTAGAGGATTTTATAGCAAGCAGCAAAAGCAATAAATATTCAGGAGTGCTTAAAGAATCTCTAACTACAGACTATTTTGACGAATTAAATAAAAACATAATAGTTATTATCCCTGTTGAGACTTTAAAATCAGTTAAAACCTTAAACAGCAAAGATTTAGGTAATTTTAAAGCTTCATCTACTAAATCCGATGATGAAAATAACCAATATTCTCAAAAAATAGATGATGAGCTTAATGATAATGATGCATTTTCCGATGTGGATGATTAGAAAAAACGCTCGATGTCGTGTGATGGCATTTTTTGCATGGATCGAAAGTTGTCATTGCGAGCGAATGAAATGAGCGTGGCAATCCAGAAAAAATAATAAAAAATACTAATATTATTAGTATTTTTTAGCTGGATTGCTTCGTCAATTACTTCGTAATTTCCTCGCAATGACGATTTGGTATCCACGCAACAATGCCTCATTGCGAGGAGATTCGTAGAATCGACGTGGCAATCTCATAAAGTAGAATTCCTGAGATTAATTAGTCAAACTTTAAGTTTCTTCTCACAATGATGTTTTTTGTCTTAAGATTCTTTAGTTTCCTTGTTGTGGCTTGATGCGGATTCTAACACAGCTACTACCTTATTTAGTTCTACTTGACTACAGAGTCCAAGTAATACAGGGTCACGTGGGTGAATAGATTTCATATTCCAATGGCTGCGGGTTCTAATAGCGTCGATAGTACTTTTAGTAGTACCAATAAGCTTAACTACTTGATTATCTTGAATATCTGGATAATTACGTAGTAACCAATATATAGCATCAGGTTTATCTTGACGTCTTGCAATTGGTGTATATTTAGCACGTTGTTTTTTCTGATTCTTCATTAATTCATAAGCAGGGCTATGAGAAATTTGTAAGACATTTTTAGGGTCTTTGCTACAACGATCAATTTCCTCCAGAGTTAGCTGACCATTTGCAATCGGATCAAGACCTTTAATAGATTGTGCTACTTCACCATCTGCCATACCTTTTATTTCAAGTTCATGAATACCACAAAAATCAGCAATCTGCTTAAAAGTTAATGAGGTATTTTCAATTAACCACATAGCCGTAGCTTTTGGAAGTAGCAGTAATATTTTTTGGGAATTCATGATATTTGTTTTTTAGCTTAATAAGAAAGGTTATAACAAATGGTGTTATTTAAGTCAATCTTCATTTAGAAACTTGACAATCTCTTCAACTACTTTCTTAGCATCGCCAAATAACATGAAGGTATTGTCGTGATAGAATAACTCGTTTTCTATACCAGCATATCCTGAAGCCATAGAGCGTTTAATGAACAAAACACTACGAGCTTTTTCAACATCTAAAACAGGCATACCATAAATCGGGCTATCTGGATCATTTTTAGCAGCTGGATTAGTTACATCATTTGCTCCAATAACTAAAACTATATCGGTGGTAGCAAAATCTCTATTAATTTCTTCAAGCTCTAAAACTTTCTCATAGTCAATATTAGCTTCGGCAAGTAGTACATTCATATGTCCAGGCATTCTACCTGCTACCGGATGTACGGCAAAACGTACGTTAATGTCTAACCCTTCTAATATATCAACCATTTCTTTTATAATATGCTGAGATTGAGCTACTGCCGTACCATAGCCTGGAACAATTATAACAGATGACGCATTACGCAATAAATTTGCTGCATCTTCAGGGCAGCTTGCTTTTACAACTTTATCATCGTCTATATTTTTGCTAGCACCGCTAGGAGCTGGTAAAAATGCACCAAAAATAACTTTGATTAAGGAGCGATTCATTGCCTTACACATTATATAGCTAAGTATAGCACCACTACTACCAACCAATGCTCCGGTAATAATAAGTAAGCTATTACTAAGGGTAAAACCAATGCCGGCAGCTGCAAAACCTGAATAGGAATTTAGCATCGATACTATCACCGGCATATCAGCACCACCTACCGGTATTATAAGCAATACCCCAATTAGCAAAGATAGTAATATTATTAGGTTAAATAGAAATATATTTTCTGAGCGAATAAACAACACTATTAATGTGACTAGTAATATCGTTGTCAGTAAACATACATATTGCTGACCATAAAATTTTAATGGGCTGCTTTTCATTAAGCCTTGTAGCTTTAAAAAAGCAATAATTGAACCGCTAAAAGTTAAAGCACCTATAGATACACCTAGTGATATCTCTATCAAAGAACTGATAGGCAAGCTTCCTGCAATACCTATAGCAAAATTTTCAGGTGCAAGTACAGTAGCATAGGCTACAAATACCGCAGCAAGACCAACAAAAGAGTGAAAGCCCGCAACTAATTGCGGCATTGCCGTCATAGAAATTTTAAGAGCGATTACTCCTCCTATTATACCCCCAATTAATATAGTAGCTATAATGGGTAATTTATAGGCAAAATTAGGCAGAAAGAAAGTAATACCGACTGCTATTATCATCCCCAAAATACCTATAGTACTGCCTAAACGTGCCTGTTTCTGTGATGACAAAAACTTGAGCGATAGAATAAAGCAAATAGCAGCTACGAGATATAATAATTGTATAATCTGTAAGGGCATAGGTTAATATGTTTTATATTTGGATAAAGTCATTGCAAGGATAGGCAGCCTCGATGCGGCAATTTCAGGAATCATGTATTGTTTCATGAGGTTGCTATGCTCCTTATGGTCGCTCGCAATGATGAGTATACTTGGGTATACGAAGATCAACTTGGAAAAGAGGAATCGGTCTTGAAGCTTATAACCGCAGCATACATACTAGTATAGTAGCGGATTATAAGCAAAAGACAACGATGCCAATTTTTCAAGTTCATCGAGTATATTAAAAACTAAATCCTATACCTATAGAAACTACTAAAGGATTAAGCTTAACTCTAGAGGTAACATTTTGATTTCCTACTAAATTTGGCTTATATACAATTTTAGGATTTAAATAATATTGTTTTATGTCTAAATTTATTACAGTATCATCTTTAGCATAGAAATCTAGACCTATTTGTCCTACGAAACCATTTCCGTTTCTTATTTTAATACCGCTAGATTGAGTGATCATATATGAACCATGATAACCCAGCCCTACATAAGGTCTAATGCCACCGAAAGGTGCCATATGAAATTGTCCTGTAATTGTTGCTGGGATCATGTAAAGAGGCTTGCTTTTACCAGGTGTTGCTCCAACGCCATAGTTATAGGATACATTACTAAGCACTGAATATTTAGTACGTAAAACATTAAAACCTAAAGATAATTCAGTAGCAAAATAATTGTTGAAGAATATAGTAGTAGATATATCACCACCATAACCATTTTTTACAAACTCACCTATTGGAAGAGGCTGAGGAACTGTAGGAGCAGGTAAGTTTTTTTGCTTAGCATGTGCAAAAACTCCGTTTAGACGCATTTTAACGAGTAAACTTCCTTCATTTTCATAATATGGAATATCATCATAATTATATTCCGGTACAGCATTTACATCAGCTTCCATGCTTTTAGCAAAGCTATTAATGCTTATGCATGATACAAACAAAATTACTCCTAACCTTTTAGACATTCTTATCATAGTTACAACCTTTACTTGCTTAAAATTCATTATTATATTATAACATAAGCTTTTCATCGTTATGTATTTAATATTTTTTAGAAGATAAGATTCTTTCATATCAAAAGTCAAGAAATTTAAATAAAATTATAGAAATTACTGGAGTATATTAATGAATGATGCATTAAAAACATATTCGATAGGTATAGGTTGGTTCTTACTTAGTTTAGTAAGTAGTAGTGCTAACGATGTAATGTCTAAATATTTAGGAACTAGATTACATAGCTTTGAAGTAGCTTTTTTTCGTTTTTTCTTCAGTAGCATAGTTTTATTACCTTTCGTTGCTTATTATGGTAAAAATACCTTAAAAACAAGTCGTCCTTTTGTTCATATTTTAAGAGGATTATTATTGTTTTTCGGTATGACTTCATGGACTTGCGGCTTAAGTATTGCACCTGTTACTACTGCGACTGTTATAAGTTTTTCTATCCCACTATTTACTTTAATACTTGCCGTATTTTTTCTTAATGAGAATATCATTTGGCAAAGATGGGTAGTAACAATAGTAGGATTTGTTGGGCTAGTGATTACACTTAAACCTCATGCTGAAGATTTTAACCCTGAAATACTCTATTTTATTTTAGCCGCTATTTCATTTGCCATGCTTGATATTATAAATAAAAAATTTGTGGTAAAAGAATCAATGATTAGTATGCTATTTTATTCAGCAATAGTAACTGCTGTGGTATCGATACCTGCTGCTGCTAACTACTGGCTTGCTCCGACTCTTTTTGAATTAGCGTTATTATTTATTTTAGGCAGTAGCGGAAGTTTAATATTATTCTTGCTACTTAAAGCTTTTTCTATTGTAGATGCTACCGCCACTGCTCCTTACAGGTATTTAGAACTCGTGATTTCAGCAATAGCAGCATATTTCATATTTAACGAGTTTCCCGATAAAAGTACATTGCACGGGGCGATAATCATAATTCCAGCAACTTTATTTATAATATATTCTGAAAAGAAAGCTATGAACAGAAAAATATGAATCGAAGTAAAATAGTATTTTCAAGCGGCATAGCCAACACCTTTGAATGGTATGATTACGTACTATTCGGTTATTTTGCACCAATAATCGGAACTAAGTTTTTCCCGAACGATGATGCTAATACTTCTTTACTGCAGGCTTTTTTAGTCTTTGCTATAGGGTATTTGGCAAGACCATTAGGAGGTATATTTTTTGGTGTTATTGGTGACAAATTTGGCAGAAAAGTAGCTTTAACTGGTGCTTTATTCTGCATGTCTGCCCCAACTGTATTAATTGGAATATTACCGACCTACCATACTATCGGTATCACTGCCACTATATCATTGATTGTTGTTAGAATCTTACAAGGGCTGTCAATGGGCGGAGCTTTAACCGGTTCTATCTCATTTGTTATTGAGCATACACCGCCTAAACATCGAGGTTTTACCGGCAGTATTTCAATGTCTAGTATATGTGCTGGTTTATTGCTTGGCTCTTTTGTTTCTAATATCGTCAAGAACATCTTAAATGCTGAGCAGTTCGATAGTTTCGGCTGGAGGATACCTTTTTTACTCGGTTTCTTTATTCTTTTTGCAGCGTTTTATATTAAAAACCATACGCATGAAACGCCGAATTTTAAAAATTTAAAAGAACAGAAAAAGATACAGAATTCGCCGCTAAAAAAAATTATTACTAAGCACTGGTTTGATATATTAATTTCGATTTTTATTAATGCTCCAGGTTCTATAATATTCTATTTGCATGCAATTTATTTAGTGTCATTCTTAAAAATCAGTCGTAACTTTAACGAAAATGAAGTAAACAGCCTAGCCAGCGTATGTTATGTGATTATGATAGCTGTAACATTACTTAGCGGTTATTTATCTGATATTTTATAGGTCGCAGGAAAATTTTTGTAATTAATCTTGTAGTAATTATTATAGCAACTCCGTTTTTACTTAATAATTTTGAAACAGGTAATTTCACCGGCGTAATTATTTCACAATTTATACTCGCAGTGCTTGCTGCTAGCTATATTGGTCCTGAGCCAGCTTTGCAGGCAGAATTCTATCCTACTGAAATACGCAATACTGCACTCTCGCTTTCATATAATACCGCTACAACTATTTTTGGCGGCACTACACCACTCGTTTTTGAGTATTTAGTACAAAAAACAGGTCAAGTTACCTCTGTAGTTTATTATATTATTTTAAGCTGCCTCCTCTCATTGATAGCATTATTCTTTTACAGAAATCGTATAGCTTAATGCGATAAGGTAGTGACTTATAGTATGAGTTGGATTATACTAAATGAAAAACTTATGGCAAAGGCATATTCATACGATTTAAGAATACGAGTAATAAAAAGTTTGATGGTAAAACAATAAAAGAGACTTCAGAGATATACTCTATTAGTAGGAAGACTATAATAGAGTGGAAAAAATTAAAGAAACAAACTGGGGATGTCAAAGCAAAAAGTGGTTATCATACAGGACATCGTAGAATAATAAGAGACATAGAGGGATTTAAAAAATTTATAGAATTAAATTTTGATAAAACCACCATGGAGCTAGCTAATAACTGGAGTCAAAAAGTATCTGCAAGTACGATATGTCATTGCTAAAATAAAAGGGACCAGTAAATTGCACGAAAAAGGGACCAGAGAAGTTGGTGTGACCTAATAAGGTTAATGTGCAATATTCACTAGATAATTAAGCAAGTAAATATCTAGTGATACAATGATAAGAATAAATATGTATACAACAATTATCACCCTTTATAAACAAGGCAATAGTCAAAGGAATATTGCCAAACTAACAAGAACAGACCGCAAAACAGTACGAAAAATAATAAACCGCTATGTAGAGGCTGGTACAGAATCCCCAGCAATCTATGAACGATCTTCAGTTTTGGATTTTTGGCACGAAAAAATAATTGAGTTATTAGAAAAAAATCTGAGTTACATAAGAATTTTTGAGGAGTTAAAAAATCAAGGTTATACAAGCAGTTATACTTCTTTGACCCGTTATATCAAAAAATATAAAATTAAGGATAACAGTTGCATTCGTTTTCATACTTTAGCAGGAGAGGAAGCACAAGTAGATTTTGGTGACATAGGCTTACAGTATAATTCTAAAGGGCGTAGAGTTAAAGCATATGTATTTAATATGCGTTTAAGCTATAGTCGCCTTGATTATTATGAAGTAGTGTTTGATCAAAGTTGTCAAACATGGATTCAATGTCATATCAATGCATTTAATTATTTTGCTGGTAGTCCAAAAGTAATAAAACTTGATAATCTTAAAGCTGGAGTAGTAGATGCCAATTTTTATGAGCCAGTATATCAGAAGGAATATAAGTGCTTAGCCGATCATTATGGAATTTTACTTTCTCCTTGTCGAGTGTATCAACCGCAAGAAAAAGGCAAAGTTGAGTCGGGAATAAAATACGTTAAAAATAATTTTTTTGCTGGTCGTAAATTTGATAGATATGAAGAATTAACAAATGGTCTTGCAAATTGGTTAAATAAGGCCAATAGCCGAATACATGGTACTACTAAGAGAATACCTAGAGAACTGTTTGAGCAAGAGGAAAGAAGTAGTTTGATTCCTTTACCATTAGAAACTTTTGATTTGTCATCTTGGCATAATCGAAAAGTAGCAAAAGATTGTCATATTACCATAGATAATAATTATTACTCTGTACCAGCAAAATATATATACAGTGAGGTAATGGTACAATTGTCCCCAAAACTTGTTCAAATATTTTCTATACAAAATGATTTAATAGCAAGACACGTTAGAACAGAGGGCAAGGGGATATTTACCACTAATCCGTCTCATTATGCTAAATACAAACGTCTATGCCCAGGTTTTATAGAATATAGTGAACATTATCAACAACAAATGCAGCAGATAGGGAATAATTGCAGTTTATTATTAGAATCATTACAACAAACAAGAGTGAATGATTGGCAACGTTGTGCACGAGGTATCATTTCTTTACGTAAGGTTTACAATGATGACTTAATAGATAAAGCCTGTCATAGAGCACTACATTATGGTATAAGTTCTTACTCTAAAATTAAGAATATTTTAAATAGTAATGCAGTAAACTTACCATTACCAGAGTTTGGAGGTAATAATGCAGAACTTATTTAATGACCTACGAAGCTTTAGATTATCAGGTATAGTCAATAGTTTAAATGAAAGGATTATTTATGCTCAAAATAATAAACTAGGATTTAAAGAATTTCTATCACTATTATGTGAAGATGAAAAATCTAACCGTAAGGATAATAATTACCGTCGCCGTAAAAGTGCTGCTAAATTGCCGGTAACTAAAAATTTAGAAGACTTTGATTTTAATTTCCAACCAAGTGTTGATGCCAAAGTAATAAGTGATTTATCAACTTGTGATTATATTAATACTAAGGGAAATGTAATATTCATAGGTGATTCAGGAACTGGGAAAACTCATCTTGCCATTGGGCTAGCATTAAAAGCTTTAACACGAGAATACTCTGTATATTTTACTACGGTATCGGATATGCTTTATAATTTACATATTGCAAGAGCAGATAATAGTTATCACAAAAAGGTTAAATTACTCCTATCGTTTGATTTATTAATTCTTGATGAGCTCGGGTTTAAGCAATTGCCAAAACATTCAGTAGAAGACTTTTTTAATATTATTGCTAAACGATATGAAAATAAATCTACCATTATTACCACAAACAAGGATTTTGAAAAATGGAATGAAATATTTGCTGATGAAGTATTAACTCATGCAATTATTGATCGAGTGGTACATCATGCTCATATACTAAACATAAAAGGTAAAAGTTATCGTATTAATAACTATAAATCTGGAGGTAATATGGCATAAAAATTTTTAAATATAGTGGTTCCTTTTTCGTGCAATTTACTGGTCCCTTTTTAATTGACAATGACAGATATCAAGATTGCTTAATAAATTAGGTTATAGTTATAAAAAAAACTTTTCTTCATCCCAAAAGGGATATTGGTCTAAGGAATGAGTTTATATTGAAACTAAAAACTATAGATAAACAAGATTTAGTATTTATCGATGAGTCTGGGATAGAAGATAATAGCTGTAGAGAACACGGGTGGAGCATTATCGGTCAAAGATGTTATGGTGAAAAGGTCTATCAACATAAATCACGGATTAGTATGATTGCTGGGCTGTGTGTCAAAGATATTATTGCCCCAATAATATTTGATGGGACATGTAATAAGGACATTTTTGAAACTTATGTACAAGAGATATTGATCAAGGAATTAAAGGCTGGTCAGATAGTAGTAATGGATAATATTAATTTTCATAAAAGTACAAAAGTGAAAACGTTAATTGAATCTGTTGGTTGCAGTATTTTATTTTTACCAACTTACTCTCCTGACTTAAATCCTATTGAGCATTACTGGTTTAAAATCAAGAATGAAATAAGAAAAACTATTTCTAATTTTGAGCACTTTTTTGATGCTGTTTACTATGCTCTTAAAAAATCACTACCTTATCGCATTAAGCTATATGATTTTAATGTCGATATATTATTAATAAATTAATAACTATTTAATAATCTGCTTTTATAAAATAAAGACCACAGGCAGGGGAGGTAGGACCAGCAGCTTTTCTATCCTTTGCTTCTAAAACTTGCTGCATTTGCTCAGCTTGCCAAATATTTTTACCGACTAATACTAGGCTACCGACTATATTACGCACCATGTGATGTAAAAAAGATGGAGCAGAAAAATATAGTTTTATTTCCTCATTTTCTTTTATGATATCAAGCTTTGTTAAGGTTTTGATGGGAGATTTTGATTGACAAGAACTAGCTCTAAATGATGTAAAGTTATGTTTACCTAAAAGATAATTACCGCTTTTCTGCATAGCTGAAACATCTAACGGCACACTAATCCACCAAACACGATCATAATCAATTACTGATGGGTAAGGTCTATTAAGAATTCTATATATATAATGACGTGCTGTTGCGGAAAAACGTGCATGAAAATCATTTGGGGCTAATTCACAATTAACTATGCCTACTTTATATGGTCTTACAAAATAATTGATAGCTCTAATGATTTTATAAGGCTCAAAATATTTTGAGAGATCCAAATGTGCTACTTGACCTATCGCATGAACTCCAGCATCAGTTCGACCTGATGCAAATAATGTTACCTGCTCACCGGAAAATTTATAGATTGCTTCTTCTAATATTTGTTGAACCGATATCACTCCCGATTGTCTTTGCCAACCTGCAAGATTCGTACCTAAATATTCAATGGTAATTTTATATCGATACATAGTTTTACAATTATCATGCCGTGGTGAGATCTACTCGTTGCATAGCTTCTATGTCATTCCCACAAAGTATTGCCCGCATGGATCAATTTCCCCTCTGTCATCCCATGGCGGCATTGCCCGCGTGGATCGGTTTTCCAATTGTCATCCCGTGATTTATTCTATAGTACCGGACAGTTATTATTCTATATCATTCTTAGCAATGGCGGGAATCCAGCGTAAAGCGAGATATCTAAGCTTTTAATTTTAAACACTTGCTGCTTTTATATTTATTTTTCTGGATTCCCGCCTACGCGGGAATGACATATAAGGTTACCTACACCTGAATAAAATATAACATTTTTTTAAAACTGTCCGGCACTATTGATTTATTCACGGGATCCAGTTAAAAATACTAATAAAATTAGTATTTTTAATTATTTTCTGGATATCGTGGTCAAGCAACTAGATGACACCGAACATGTTTTTCGATCTACGCAACAATGCCTCCCCACGAAAGCGGGAATGACATACGGGGCATTTTCCGAGCCATGCAACAACCTAGCAATTAGATAACAGTTTTAAGCTTCTAACAAATCAGAAGGATTACCATCGCCACGTTTTCCACCGCTTCTAAAGCTATTAAGCTTTTTAGATCTGATAGGATGTTGTAACTTTCTTAAGGCTTTTGACTCAATTTGTCTTATACGTTCTCTAGTTACTTTAAATTGCTGCCCTACTTCTTCAAGCGTATGGTCGGTATTCATGCCTATGCCGAAACGCATTCTAAGCACCCTTTCTTCACGAGGCGTAAGGGTTGCAAGCACTCTAGTTGTAACTTCACGTAAATTTGACTGAATTGCCGCATCAATTGGTGCTACTGCGTTTTTATCCTCAATAAAATCGCCTAAATAACTATTATCATCACCATCCCCTACCGGATTTTCAAGGCTAATCGGCTCTTTAGCTATTTTCATAACTTTCCTTACCTTATCAATCGGCATAGAAAGTCTTGCTGCTATTTCTGCTGGTGTTGGTTCATATCCAAGCTCATTAAGCATTTGTCTTGAGGTTCTTATTATCTTATTAATTGTTTCGATCATATGCACAGGAATACGTATAGTCCTTGCTTGATCGGCAATAGCTCTTGTTATTGCTTGTCTAATCCACCAAGTAGCGTAAGTAGAGAATTTATAACCACGGCGATATTCAAATTTATCAACCGCTTTCATAAGTCCTATGTTACCTTCTTGAATTAAGTCTAAGAATTGTAAGCCTCTATTAGCATATTTTTTAGCAATAGATATCACTAAGCGTAAATTCGCCTCTATCATGTCTTTTTTTGCTTGCAACGTTTGTCGCTCACTTTTTTGTATAGTATTTACTAACTTCTTAAAATCATTAACTAAAAGACCGGTATTAGACTCTATAGCTGATAGTTCAGCAATCATCTGATCTATATAATCTGATTCTTTAGTAATTAATTCTTTCCAACCAGCTTTCTTATTTTTCCGCATTTTTTCTTTCCATGCTGCATTAATTACGGCTCCTATATATTCATCTAAGAAGTTCTGACGGGTTATTCCGTATTTTTCAGCAAGCTTTAAGAAAGCTGTTTCTTTATTTATTAAATCACGATTTATCCCATACATTTCAGACAGAATTTCTTCTGTTCTTTTAGAATTAAAATGTATTTCTGAAACTTCGCTAATTAATAGTTCTAAATTATCATTATATTTTTTACTATTTTGTAATATTTTTGGATCAGCAGACTTTTCAAAAGATTTTTTAGTTTCAATTAATAATTCTTCACAAATAAAAGCGATCTTTTTCATCCGCTCTATAATATTAGGCAATATCTGCGTTTCTACTTTAGACATTGATAAGATATTTTCTTCATGATCGTGGTCGTGATCCTGCTCTTCTTCCTCATGATCACTATTATGATCGTCTTCACTCTCTGAATTCTCATCATCATGCATCATATTAGATTCTAGATCTATAAGATCACGCAGTAACATATTATTCTCATTAACTAAATCCGCATACCACTTTCTAAACTTATCCATAGCAATAGGACTTCTACATAGTGCAGCGATTAATGTTTTACGACCTTCTTCAATTCTTTTTGCTATTTCGACTTCATTTTCACGAGTAAGTAGATCAACCCCTCCCATATCCTTAAGGTAAAGCCTTACCGGATCATCGGTAGTACCTATATTTTCTTCCTCTGTTTCATCTTCAGGTTCATGATCAATATTGGTGGATATTTTAAAACCTTCCTCCATTTCCATGTCATCAATCTTAATTGCGTCATCCTCGTTAGTATCTAAAATATCTACTTCCGCCTCGGAAAATCTAAACATAACATTATCTATCTCTTCCACAGATGTCCCATCAGGAAGAGCTCTATTTATATCATTATAAGTAACCGAACCTTTTTTAGATTTAGCTTTTTTTAGTAAACTATCTATTTTATTTAGATTATTATTAGCTGTATTTGTCATTAAATACCTATGGAATTAAGCTGATTAAGTTATAATAATATTTTATTGTGAAACCGCAATAAATCACGATTTCTACAGTTTGTTATTTGCTATTATCAATAATATGATTAATAAAAGATTCATTTAAGTCTTGTAATTCACTTGCAATCTTTAAAATTTCTTTTTTATAAAACAAAATTTTCTCATAATCATCAATGTTAGTTATAACATATTCTTTTGTAATATGTGCATATTCTTGCTGTAAATTTAATAGATAATATCTTTTGTATAACCATTGCCATAATAAATCTAAGCGAACATTATCTTTATTAAATGCTATATCTAAGAATAAGTTGTCTGCTTCTGATAATAATAAAAAAATATCAAAAAAGCTAGTTTTTTCCACAATTGCGGCAATTTCACCTGCATCTACAGCATTATCAATAATCTCACTTAAGTACCAATTACGGAATTCTTCAAGTAGTTTATTACTAAAATTTAAATTTAATATAAATTCTTTAATTTCGAATTCTTGTAATATTTGCGGGAATTTTATCAATAAAGCACAAAAAGCATGCTCTAATATTTCAAGCTCTGAATAACCGCTACTAAGAGGCAGCAAGTTTACATTTTTAGCTACAGTCTTTTGCTGTTTTGTAACTAAATTTTGCCATATTTGATCTTTAAAAAACCTATAATAGCTAGCTCTTAAATTACTATCAGATATTTTACTGCAATAATCTTTTAAATTCTTTTCTAAATTAGCCTTATCTTCTGCTGTTTTAAAATTTTTACCAGCATATTCTATTTGCCAAATCATTTCCGATAAGCTTATTCTTGCATCTATAAGCTTTATAAAAAAATCTACACCATTTTTATTTACTGCATCATCAGGATCAAGCCCGCTAGGTAGTCTAATAAAAGAAATTTTCTTTTCACTGTTAATAAGCGGCAAAGCTAAATTAATTGTCCTAACACTTGCCTTTATTCCAGCACTATCCCCATCAAGACATAGTATAATTTCATCTCCTGCTCGCCATAATTTGTGCAAATGATTTTCAGTAACACTAGTGCCAAGGCTTGCTACTGCTTCACTAAATCCTGCTTGATGCAGGGAAATAACATCAAAATAACCTTCTACTAAAATCGAGTAATTTTTTTTATAGCTACTACTTATGGCTTTATGCTCACCATAGAGAGTTTCACTTTTTTGGAATACTACAGTTTCTGGCGAATTTAAATATTTAGGCAGACCTTGCCCAATTACTCTACCCCCAAAACCTACTATTTTATTGTAAATATTTCTGATAGGTATAGTTATACGATTTGAAAATAAGCTATATATTTCGCCATCTTCTCTTTTACCTATAAGACCTGCTTTTCCAAGCTGGATATTTGTTATATTTTTATCATGGAAAAATTTCTCAAATTTATTACCTCTAGGTGCAAAACCGATTGAAAATTCCTTTATTGTCTCATTAGTAATATTTCTTTCATTTAAATAGTTTAATATTTCAGGCGTTAATTGTGATTTAAAAAACTTATTAGCAAGCTCAAGAATATTTAAAATCTCGTCTGATTCTTCATAAAATTCTTTTTGCTTTTGGGTTAATTTTGGTATTTCTATACCATAATCGGTAGCTAGTTTTATAGCAGAATCATTATAAGATAAACCGCTAATATTGGAGATAAATTTTATAACGTCCCCTGCTGCCTTACAGCCAAAACAATAAAAAAATCTTTTACTATCACTAACTGTAAAAGATGGGGTTTTCTCTTGATGGAAAGGACATAAACCTACATAATTACCGGATTTTCTAGTTAAAACTACCTTTTGCCGCACTACATCAGATATGTTAATACGATTTCTTAAAACTTCATAAAATTCTGGTGCAAGCTTCATGTTTTAAATAATATAAGAAAGGATAGCTGTAGAAAAACAATAAGTAAGCGGAATTGATAAATTATCATTAACTTTCAAATCCTTTGAATAAAATTCAATTGCTGTAGTTGCTATAGAACTTATAATAATAATAATAAAACTAGTATTAAATCCTAAGTAAAAATACACTAATAAACTTATAAAAATTGCGGATAGCAAGAATGCTGTAGAGCCTGCAACCGACTTACCATTATTTAAACTATTACCTATTTTTGTACCAACAAGAGCTGCTAGACAGTCAGAAACAATTAAAATCAGCCAGGAACAAATTGTCAAATTTTTAGGAAAAAGAAGAGCTGTTAAAAAAAAGCCAAGCATCATGAAGCTAGAGCCACTTAAGGCAAAAGAGCCATTGCTTTCGTCTGCTCTCATAATTTTTATAAAAAACTTAGTTACAAACTCACTAATTTTAATGCTACTATGACGTGATATATCTAAATACAAAGTTGCAGCAGTTACTATAAATAATAGTATAGTAATAGAGGTTCTTGAGATGAATATATATATTAAAGGTAGTATTATAGCAGATAAATGAAAAGCTTTACGCTTTTTTTCAAAATCAAAATCTTCAATGTTCATGAGGTTAATAATTTATTTTTAGGTATACGAAAGATAATAAAGATGATATAATATCATACTAAAATTACCAATTTTACACAATAACAATATGATGGCAAAATTTCCTATCACTGACCAAGGCTTTGAAAAATTAGAACATGAGCTTAAGCATTTAAAACATGTAGAGCGTAAAAAAGTTAGCGAAGATATAGCAGAAGCACGAGCACATGGCGATTTATCCGAGAATGCTGAATATGAAGCTGCACGTGAAAAACAAGCATTTGTAGAAGCTCGTATTAAACATTTGGAAGATATAACAGCAAGAGCAGAAATTATAAATGTTGCTAAATTGTCGGGTGATAGTATAAAATTTGGTGCTACTGTTACGTTAATAAATGATGAAACCGAAGAAGAAGTTATGTATCATATTGTTGGTGAATATGAGGCTGATATCACTAAGAAAAGAGTTTCCATTGCATCTCCTATAGCAAAAGCTTTAATTGGCAAATCAGTAGGTGATATTGTGGAAGTTATGACCCCTGGAGGCGTTAAATCCTATGAAGTTGTAACAATAAAATATGAAGAATTAGTATTTTAATTGTTTCAGTTTTATCAAAAGTACTGAATATATGGTACAATTCATTACTATACCAACCCCTATAGACTATCAAGATAGCTTAACGTTAATGGAAAATTATGTTAACAAGGTTATCGACGGTAAAGAACTGGAAGCAGTCTATTTAGTTGAGCATTTAGATGTATATACTGCTGGCACTAATTACAAACAGGAAGAATTATTAAACCATACTAATATTCCTGTTATTTATACTAGTCGTGGTGGTAAGTTTACCTTTCATGGAGCTGGACAACGTGTTATTTATCCCATTCTTAATTTAGCCTTACCAAATCGTACTAAAGATTTAAAGCTATATGTAAGAATGCTTGAAGAATGGATTATAAATAGTCTAGATATTTTGGGAATAAAGGCATATCTTATAAAAGATAAAGTAGGTATTTGGGTAAAAACAAACGATGATATTCCATCAAAAGTTGCTGCGATAGGAGTCAGAGTAAGAAAATGGGTAACATATCACGGCATAGCTATAAATATTTCAACAGACTTAAATAAGTTTAACGGAATTATTCCTTGTGGTCTTGAAGATTCTTTAGTAACATCTCTAAATCAATTAGGAGTTTATATTAAAATGACTGAATTTGATAAAATTCTTCAAGCTGAATTTATTAAAATATTCAAATGATACGAAAAATTGCCCTTACAATTTTAACAATATTTGCTATTTGGGCTAGCGGTTTTGTTTATTATTTATATCTGGTAAATTCTTATAAGCCAAGTAGTAATACTGCTAATGCAATAATAGTATTCGCTGGCGGAGGACACAAAATTGAAACTGGAATTGCTTTGCTAAAAGCTGGATATGCACCTATATTATTTATCACTGGCATAGAAACTGCAGACCAATAAAAGTAATCCCCGCCGCAAGCAGCGGGGTATTTTAGAAGAAAGCTAGCTGATGATCCTCATGCAGTTTCTGATATTCCTTGCCTTGGTTTTTTACGTATTTTCCTATCATATTCTCATTTCCATGCTTACCTACCGTACTCGTAAAATATCCATCAGTCCAAAATTCTCCACCCCATAATTGTTTCTTTACCTGTGGACACTGTCTAAATATTTGACGAGCTGTAACACTTTTAATTGTTGTTACTATTTTTGTTACGCTATAGGTTGGTACAGATTGTACCAAAAAATGGACATGATCTTCATCAACCCCTATTTCTAAAAATTTTATTTGATATCTCTTTTCTATCTCTAAACATATTTCTCGTAATACTTGATCAACTGATACGTCAAACACTGCTCGGCGATATTTTGCTGGAAATACCATGTGATACAGCAGTACCGTAACATTATGACTTTTATGTATATATTTGCTCATTCCGCCATATTACGCCGCAAGCGGCGGGGAATATACCCAAAAGAGATTAAACATTGTCAAAGAGGATAAAGTTGCAAGCAATACCAATTAATAGGACAGATTATTGTCAATTTTTAATAGTTAGCCAAAAGAATTATAGTTTAACCTACTACGCTGAACATGCAAAGAAATGTAGTCATGATGTTATTAATAGATTTTTAAGGAATGAAAAATATACACCTTCTTTGTTATGGGAACACATCAAGAATGATGTTATTTTTTCATCTAATGGATATACAATATTTGATGATACGGTTTTAAATAAAAGGAATACGAAGCAAATAGAAGTTGCAAGATCGCAGTACAGTGGAGCTACAGGTAGAGTTACTAAAGGTATAGGAGTAGTGAGTCTGGTATATTATAACCCTGATATTAATAAGTTTTGGGTAATAGATTATCGAATTTTTGCACCTGATCATGATGGAGCAACAAAACTAGAACACCTATTAAACATGTTAAATAATGCTGTTTATAGCAAGAAGATTCCTTTTCAAACAGTACTTTTTGACACATGGTATTCTACACACAAAATTATGCAACATGTTGACTCTCTGGGGAAATATTATTATGCCCCTATTAAAGCCAATAGAAACGTTAGTAAAACACACGATTCTAAACCTTATAAAGCTGTAAAAGAGTTGACATTTTCAGATGAAGAGATCAGGCATGGAGTAGAGATTCATATAAAAGGCTTTGCTAAAAATAAGCATGTTAATTTGTTTAAATTTACTGTTTCTACCAACAGAGTTGAGTATGTTGTTACCAATAACAAAACTCAAAAATCTTCTAAAGCTGCACAAGATGAGTGTGGCTTTCGATGGGTAATTGAGAGCATGCACAGAGAAATTAAGCAACTTACTGGGATAGAACGTTGTCAATGCAGGAAACAGCGTATTCAACGTAATCATATTAGTTGGGCATTTTTAGTTTGGGCATTTCTCAAAAGGACTGCAAATACAATCGGTAAAACGGTTTACCAAATAAAGTTAGGGCTTTTAGATGACTATATGCAACAACAGCTGCGTTCTCCATCTTTACGATATTTAGAACCAAACATAGCGTAAGTTTTGGGAATCTTCTTGCTATAAACAGCATTATTTAACATGTTTAATAGGTGTTCTAGTTTTGTTGCTCCATCATGATCAGGTGCAAAAATTCGATAATCTATTACCCAAAACTTATTAATATCAGGGTTATAATATACCAGACTCACTACTCCTATACCTTTAGTAACTCTACCTGTAGCTCCACTGTACTGCGATCTTGCAATTTCTATTTGCTTCGTATTCCTTTTATTTAAAACCGTATCATCAAATATTGTATATCCATTAGATGAAAAAATAACATCATTCTTGATGTGTTCCCATAACAAAGAAGGTGTATATTTTTCATTCCTTAAAAATCTATTAATAACATCATGACTACATTTCTTTGCATGTTCAGCGTAGTAGGTTAAACTATAATTCTTTTGGCTAACTATTAAAAATTGACAATAATCTGTCCTATTAATTGGTATTGCTTGCAACTTTATCCTCTTTGACATGTTTAATTATTTTTACAATAATTTATCACTTTTTTACTCATAGCGTAAGTTTTGGTTATATAGCTATTTACCTTCTAAAAGATATAAAAGGCAAGAAAGAGGGAAGAGGCGTCAAAGGATCATTATACCACAAAGGATCTCAATACATCAGCGTGATGCAATAGCTACGAAAAAGGTAGAAGTAGGGAATTTTGAGGCAGATCTTACATTTCATAAAGGTAATCAAAGTATGAATATTGGTGCACTGGTGGATAAAAAGAGTCAAAAGATTATTTTAGTGCTGAATAACTCCAAGAGAGCTACAACAGTTACCAATGGTTTTTTAAGAAAGATAAAAACTCTTCCAAATAGTGTGAGAAAGACTATTACTATGGATAATGGCAAAGAGTTTGTGGGGCATGTTGCCTATAGACTATCTGGGTTTCAAACTTTCTTTTGTGATCCATACCGCCCTAGACAAAAAGCATTAGTGGAAAAAATGAATTCTATGATTCATAGAATTTTACCTAAAAATACAGATATTACTACCGTTACACAAAGAGGTCTTGACAATGTTGCTGAGATTTTAAATAACATGCCAAGAAAGATTTTTGGTTATAAAACCCCTAATGAAATTTGGGCAGAAAATTTATAGGTTTTGTTCTACTTAGTCCTTGCATTTTCATGACTATGTCCTTTCTGATAACCAGTTGCTGCTTCTAAAGTACCTTGCTTATCTTTTAATTTTTTCCATTTATATATAGTATCACGACTTACATTAAATAATTTACTTACCTTACTTATTCGTATCCCTGCTTCTACAGCTTTTATAACTCTTAGTCTTAGTTCTATTGCATATGCTCGTGCCATATCTCTTTACATGCTTGTTAATATTTGCTTACTATAACATGATACTCTCGCTCTGTCAGTACCTTAATGACTTATGCTATACCATATTGTATTTACCAACTTACTCTCCTGATTTAAATCCTATAGAGCATTACTGGTTTAAGATAAAAAATGAAATTAGGAAAGTTGTAGGAGATTTTGAAACATTTTATGATGCTGTTTTTAATACTATTAAATTGTCAGTATCTTAATGATTTATGCTATATCATCACTCTCACAATGCCCACCAAGTTGAAGCCATTTATTAAGCTTTTTATGATGCATCAATAGAAACTTAGTTTGATCATGATTGAGTAAGAACGCAGAGGCAGTAAAATGCCCTGCAGCTAAATTCAAAAAGCTTGATACAAGCGAATTTTTTGATATTCGCCTTTGCTCACGTAACTTTGTACGCTCCGCAGGCTTATCTTCAAATTCATCTTGTCTGAAGCTTTTTGAATTTAGCTGCATTTTTAAGTCACTTCTAACTAAATTTAAGTGCTTATCCAAAAATTCTAGCATTCTTTCTTTGGAAAGAATTTCTTCGGAGTGGATGCTGTTATAGTTTTGTAATAAAGATTTAAGATGATTTAGCACGTTTTAAACTGTTTTTAAGCGTAATCTTGACTTGCTTTAATGAGCGAGGATTTGCATCCGTTACTTCAATTTCAATATTTTCTGAAACATTTATTTTAGTACCCACCGCCGGAACATTGCCCATTTTTGTCAGCACTAAACCTCCTATGGTATCAAACTCATCATCATCATCTTTTAGTTTCTTGCCGATTATCTCTTCAAGCACCTCCACTTCAACACGTGCGTTTGAAATAATTGTTGAGTTATTAATGACCTTATAGTTATCATATTCTGATTTCTGATCATGCTCATCATCGATTCGCCCAACTAATGCTTCCATAACATCTTCGATAGTAACTAAGCCATCAGTACCACCATACTCGTCAATAACTATAGCAATATGGGTTTTTTCACGACGCATTTTTGCAAGCAAATCCAATAGCTTCATAGAGGGAGCAGCGATTATATGCTTACGTATTAGCTTTTTTAAGCGAAAATTTTGTTTTGTAACTAATGCTTTAAATAGATCTTTGATATGAATAAAACCAACTATATTATCCAAAGTACCATCATATATTAGAGTTCTGGTATGCGGAATTTTTACTTTAATAGATTCGTTTAATTCTTCTATATTTGTAGTAAGTTTTATTGCCACAATATCAGAGCGTGGTACCATTATATCTTCAATAGTTTTGCCTTTTAATTTTAGCAAATTAGCTAAAATATTACGTTCATCTAAAGTCATTTTCTGACTATTAGTTTTTAAACGTTTTATAACGCTAAAAAAATCATCCGGTACTTTATTGGAAAATAAAGATTTTATCGGTGAGAATAATTTTCGTAAGTGAAAAATTGACTTATTATCGTGATTCTTTTTATTGTCATCTTCTTTTTTTGAAGATTTTAACATAAATTTTTTTATTTAGTTAATAAATAGGGTGAGGATATACCGAAATGTGCTAATATCTCGATTTCTAAATTTTCCATGATATTTGTTTCTGTGTCATTTTGATGATCGAACCCGATTAAGTGTAAAATACTATGTATTAAAAGATGAATAAAGTGATTCTCAAAAGTTTTTTGTTGCTCGTATGATTCATTATATATTACATCATAGCAAAATGCTATATCCCCTAAATGCATATAATCAGAATCCCCTAAATTTTCAAGGATAATAGGCTGATTACTAGAAGCTGTTTCGTTACCGCTAAAACGCAAATCTTGCCAATTTAATTCATTAGCAGGAAAAGAAAGAACGTTAGTTGCTTTTTCTATATTACGAAATTGCTTGTTTAAGGTCAATATTTCTTCGTTATTTGTCAGCAAAATCGATAGTTCGAATTGTTTTATTTCACTAAAATTTTCGAATTGCGATAAGGTTTTTTGAGTAATTTTTTTAATCAAAGCCTTATTTATTTGCTTATATTCTCGCCATTTGCTGTAGTTTTTTATAATCTCTACGTTTATCATTATTATATAATTTTTGTCGTCTGAGCTCAGAAAAACTGTAAGTTTTGTACGTGTGCAATCTCAGGAACTTATACTGTTTTATGAGATTACCACGTCAAGGCTTCGCGTTTCCTCGCAATGACGATGCCTATAATTCTCCTTTAATTTCTCAAAATCCTCGTCAGCATGGTATGAAGAGCGGGTTAGGGGGCTTGCGGAAACCATCAAAAATCCTTTTGTGCGGGCTACTCGCTCTAAATATTTAAACTCTTCAGGAGTAACATATTTTGCCATTTCTGCGTGATTCTTCGTAGGTTGCAAATACTGCCCAATAGTCAGGAAATCAACCTTTGCTTCTCTTAGATCATCCATAACTTGCACTACTTCGCTGATTTCTTCCCCAAGCCCTACCATCATACCGGATTTTGTAAAAACTTCAGGTGATAATTTCTTGATGTTATGGAGTAAGCTTAGAGAATTATAATATCTAGCTCCTGGTCTAATCGTTTTATATAAAGACGGGACAGTCTCAACATTATGGTTAAAAACATCAGGTTTTGCGTTCGCTATTATTTCTGCTGCTCCGTCTTTCCTTAAGAAATCAGGAGTTAAAATCTCGATAGTGGTATTCGGTGAAGACTTACGAATTTCACTAATACACTCAGCAAAATGCGTAGCTCCGCCATCCTCTAGATCGTCACGATCAACCGAAGTAATTACTACATGTTTAAGATCCAGCTTTTGCACTGCCTCAGCTAGTCTTTGCGGTTCATGCGGATCAAGTAAATCTGGTCTGCCAGTTTTAACGTTACAAAATCTGCAAGCTCTGGTGCAAACCGAGCCGAGAATCATCACAGTTGCATGTTTTTTTGACCAGCATTCACCAATATTAGGGCAAGCAGCTTCCTCGCACACAGTATTTAACTTGAGATTTTTAATCAAATCTTTTGTATTATAATACTCTGAAGAGTTAGGAGCTTTTACTTTTATCCAATTGGGTCTATCTAAATTAGTCATAAAACGGAAATAATTTAATTAATTTTGTTACTTCGCTTAACACTTTCTGCTCGGCTTTGCTATTATCTTCGCTATTCTTTAAACCATCTAAAATATCAGCCATTAAATGACCAACTAGTACAAAATCTTTTTCCTTAAATCCTCTAGTAGTGCAAGCTGGTGTACCGAGCCTAATACCTGAAGTAATAAAAGGCGAAGTTTCATCAAAAGGAATAGCATTTTTATTGCAAGTAATACCTGCTCTATCTAAAGAATTAGCAGCAATTTTACCGGTAATACCGTCTTTTCGTAAATCCACTAGTACAATATGATTATCAGTGCCACCTGTTAATATATCATATCCTCGCTCTTGCAAGCTACTAGCTAGTGCCTTAGCATTACTTATAACTTGTTTTATATAGTGTTTATATTCCGGCTGCAAGTTTTCTAAAAATGCTACAGCTTTTGCAGCTATTATATGCATTAATGGACCACCTTGCAAACCAGGGAATAAAGCAGAATTTATTTTTTTGCCTATCTCTTCATTGTTAGACAAAATTAGACCACCCCTTGGTCCTCTAAGTGTTTTATGAGTAGTTGAAGTAACAATATGAGCGTGCGGAATAGGGCTTTGATGCTCACCTGCCGCAACTAACCCCGCAATATGAGCGATATCAGCCATAAGATATGCTCCTACCTTATCAGCTATTTCTCTGAATTTAGCAAAATCAAGATTACGAGGATAAGCTGAAAAACCGGCTATAAGCAATTTTGGTTTATGTAAAATTGCTAAACGTTCAACTTCATCATAATCAATTAAGTAAGTCTCTTTATCGACGCTATAAGAAACTGCATTAAACCACTTACCTGACATATTAGCAGGTGAGCCGTGTGTTAAGTGTCCCCCGCTATCTAAAGACATACCAAGTACAGTATCACCTGGCTGCATTAAAGCTAGATATACGGCTTGATTTGCTTGCGAACCGGAATGAGGTTGCACGTTGGCATATTTACAGTTAAATAGCTTCTTTGCTCGCTCTATCGCCAAATTTTCGGCTTTATCTACTTCGACGCAACCATTATAAAAACGCTTACCTGAATATCCTTCAGCATATTTATTAGTCAGCACCGATCCTTGAGCTTCAAGCACTGCAGGACTTACGAAATTCTCAGAGGCAATAAGCTCAATCACACTATTTTGACGAGCTTTCTCATGCTTAATTATTTCGAAAATTTCTTTATCTATTTCTTGTAACTTGTTATTAAAAATGTTCATTATGCCTCAAGTATTTATTTGGTTTTGTCATGTATTTATGTCATTCCTGTATGGCATTGCCCGCGTGGATCAAAAAACGCCCTCGGTGTCATTCCGTGGCTTGCTAACTAGATCCAGTAAAAAAATATAAATATAAAAAGCTCGATTTATCTCGCTTTATGCTGGATCTAGTTCCCAAGCCACAGAATGACAATAAAAATCCTGAGATTGCCACGCAGCTTACGGCTGCTCGTAATGACTATTATTTACAAAATTAACAGCGATCTCAATCCCCCTATCATCTATCGAATGAGCAAGCCGAGTTAATTTATGCCCGCTATGAGGTATATGATATTTGGATAAATAGTGCGAGGCGTTATATATTTCGTTAACGCTTACTACCTCATCTAGCTCTCCATGAATCAAGCATATAGGCGTGATCTTATTATTAATCTCAGCAGGTGGAATTAACGCACCTGAAAAACCTACAGTACAATAAAATGGCTCTTTCTGAATAAGAGTTAAATATAATCCGATCATAGTACCTTGAGAAAATCCAATAATTATCGTATCTTTATTGGTTAAATTTAGCTCTTCCTGCTTTTGCTTTATGATATCGTCTAACTTAGAAATATTTTTTACCAGAAGCTTAGATATATTATCAGGGTTACGATCCTGTAAACTAAACCATTGTCTGCCATATGGAGCCATATCATAAGGCTCGATGCCATGCGGCGAAATAAAATGACAATTCGGTAAATCGTCTTTGATATAAGGAACTAATCCTATTAAATCGTGACCGTCCGAACCGACACCATGTAGCAATACTACTAGCTTTTTTGCCGGCTGCTCGATACTTGCTATTTCAGGGTATGTTAAATTTTTATTCATGTTTTTTTGTAATTTGTTATATTGTATATGTCATTCCCGCCTACGCGGGAATGACACTAAAGCCACGGGATGACAACTCAACCTTTCAGCATCTTCTCGAGTTCACCGCCATTATATAGTTCTGTTACGATATCACAGCCGCCAACTAATTCACCATTAATATATAATTGCGGGAAAGTAGGCCAATCGCTAAAAATTTTTAAAGACTCACGCAATTCAGGGTCTGATAGAACATCAATATCACGAAATTCTGTTCCTAGCTTAGTCAAAATAGCAACTACTTTACCAGAAAAACCACACATGGGTGCTTCTTTGCTACCTTTCATGAACAATACTACTTTATTATTTTTTATCTCATTTTCTATAAATTTAAAACTTTTATTTTCTAACATTAAAAACCTGATATGTTTAATTTTATTTGTAACATTATACACCATGCAAGCAGAAATAGTTAATAAAATCTTTGAAGTTTTTAGCAAGAATAATGAAAACCCAAAAACTGAGTTAGTTTATAAAAACGATTTTACCCTATTAGTAGCGGTAATATTATCAGCTCAAGCAACAGATGTGTCAGTGAATTTAGCGACTAAATCTTTGTTTGAAATTTATGACACACCAGAAAAAATTTTAGGGCTTGGTGAAGAGGGCTTAAAAAAATACATAAAATCTATCGGGCTATTTAATAGCAAAGCGAAAAATGTTATTGCCTTATGTCAAATATTGATAAGCAATTATGATAGCAAAGTACCGAATAGTTTTGAAGAATTAGTTAAATTGCCTGGTGTTGGAAGAAAAACTGCAAATGTTGTACTTAATTGTTTATTTGGTTTGCCGACAATGGCAGTTGATACTCATGTATTTAGAGTAGTAAAAAGAATAGGGCTTGCTAAAGGTAATACCCCTGAAGAAGTTGAAAAGGAGCTACTGCAAATTATCGATGGAAAATGGCTAAGCCACGCCCATCACTGGCTAATTTTGCACGGCAGATATATTTGTAAGGCAAGAAAGCCCGACTGTGAAATCTGCCCTATTAGAAAATATTGCGAGTATTATAGATTAACAACTAGATGACACTTATGATTTAACTAAACCTATTATTTTTTGGGAAGCCCATAGGGGGTAGTTTACCGGTGCTACCTCGTTTACCTAAAAATGCAATAATATTCTTCTCTAGTTTCACTTTCCCGCCACTATTCCAGCTTAAGCCATCTTCCCTATTAAATATTTTAATATCTAAAAGCTTGCCGTTTTTAAATTTTTGCAGCGTTACACCTTGTCCTTTTTTCATCTCTGGTATTTCGTAGATATTAAACACCAGAAGCTTGCGACTTTCACCAATGCAAGCAACGCTATCACCATTGACCGGTAAACAAGCTATGCATATATGACCATCCGGCACGTTCATAATTTGTTTGCCACTTTTCGTTTGAGCCATTACTTCGTTTGAATTAACCATAAACCCTTTACCTATGCTGCTTGCAAGCAATAAAAGCTGATCAGGCTTATAGACTAAAATCTCGGTAATATCATTATTGCCTATATCTACAAGCAGTTTTATAGACTCACCCGTGCCTTTGCCTTTGGAAATATTATCAGCAAGTAGAGTAAAAAATCTTCCTTCTGAGCTGATTATCAATATTTTATCGGTTGTGTAAGCTTCTAAAATAAACTTTTCTGCATCGCCCTCTTTATATTTTATACTCGATAAATCGTTATTATGACCTTTTAGCGAACGCACCCAGCCCATTTTTGAACAGATAATCGTGATTGGTTCTTTAGTAATAAAAGCTGTTATGTCAACTACTTGATTCGTTAGTGTTACTTCTTCAAAACTAGTTCGTCTTGCTCCTATAGCAGTATTTAAGCCGAATTTATTTTGTATAGCTTTTAGTTCTTTCTTAACTACTTTCCATAGCTCTTTTGGATTATTTAAGATCTCCTCAAGCATTGCTTGCTGCTTTTGCAAATTACTATGCTCAGTTATAATTTCCTGCTCTTCAAGTTTACGAAGCGAACGCAGGCGAGTATTTAATATTGCCTCTACCTGAATTTCGGTTAACTTAAACCGCTCCATCATTATCGCTTTCGGCTCATCCTCTTCACGGATGATTTTAATAATCTCATCTAGATTTAGATAAGCTATTCGCAAACCCTCTAGAATTTCTAAACGATGCTTTATTTTATTTAGAAGATAAGTCGATCTGCGAGTAATAATATTTTGTCTGTGGCTTAAGAATTCTTGCAGAACCTCTAAAATATTCATCACTTTCGGTACATTATTACTACCGATGACATTCATATTTAGCTGAATTCGGCTCTCTAAATTTGTTAGTTTAAATAAGGACTCCATAACAATTTGCGGGTCGCAGCTGCGATCCCTTGGCTCGATAACAAGCCTGATAATATCGGTTGACTCATCCCTGATATTGCTAACAAGCGGTATCTTCTTATCTTTTAATAATATTGCGATTTGCTCTATAAGCTTGGATTTCTGAATTTGATAAGGTATCTCAGTTACGACTATTTGGTAAGTACCATAACTTAGTTCTTCTTTCTCCCATCTAGCTCTTACCCTAAAGCTACCTCGTCCCGTCATATAGGCACTAGTGATAACATCACTTTTATCAATAATTATACCGCCAGTCGGAAAATCAGGTCCTTTAATGAAATGCATCATGTCGCTAATTTCGGCTTTCGGATGATCGATTAAATGCACTAAAGCATCACAAAGCTCATGCAAATTATGCGGCGGAATATTAGTTGCCATACCAACCGCTATCCCCTCCGAACCATTAGCAAGCAAATTTGGGAAGCTTGCCGGCATTATAACCGGCTCTAAATCAGAATCGTCATATGTTGGGCGGAAATCTACCGTATCCTTGTCGATATCTTCCATAAGAAGCGTACATATCTCCGTCATACGTGATTCTGTGTAACGCATCGCAGCCGCATTATCGCCATCAATAGAGCCAAAATTACCTTGTCCATCAATCAATGGATAGCGGAGAGAAAAATGTTGAGCAAGACGTACTAAAGTATCATATACTGCAACATCACCGTGTGGGTGATATTTACCGATTACGTCACCGACTACTCTTGCACATTTCTTATAGCCTGAATTCGGTTCAAGCCTTAGCTGCAACATTGCGTATAATAACCGACGATGTACCGGCTTTAACCCGTCACGTACATCAGGAAGTGAGCGGGACATGATCGTTGACAGTGCATAAGCAAGATAACGCTCGGATAAAGCACTACCAAAGTCAATATTTTCTATTTTAGCTTCTTTCATAATTTATTTATTTATTTTGCGGTGTTATCCCGTGGCTTGTCCGGCGTTGCTGTATGGCTCAAGAAAAACACACAGTGTCATCCCCGCAAAAGCGGGGACCCAGCATAAAGCGAGATGACATCGAGCTTTTAATTTTAAAAATTTTCTGTATTTAGGCTTTTTTTTGCTGGATTCCCGCTTTCGCGGGAATGACATAGGAGCCATCTAGCAATGCCGGCTTGTCCACGAGATCACACCGAGAGTGTTTTTTAACCTTTGCAATGACAGGAGGAGTACCCAAAAATCTTCATGCTTTATCCAATTTTTAGCTTCTTCTAATCGTTTATCTGCAAGTTTTGAAAAATACATATCTTCTTCAAGTGTAATTTCATCAAAATCTTCTTCCTCTGTTGTCATAAATTATTCTCACTAAATATTAAATAAAGAGTTGGGTAGACGAGTATACTACTTCAATACACAGCTTTGCTTATTCTGTGCCAATTTCTTACAAACTGCTTTTGCTTGACTAAGGTTATCATAGTTACCAGCTAATATTAAATAGAAAAATTTCCCATCGTCACATTTAATTTTTTGAGTAGTGATAATAGCGTTTTTTAGGATTTTTGGAAATTTCTTTTTTATTCTCTCACCTTCATTTATTGCATCTTCTTCCGATTTTACTGAACCGAGCTGCACTTTATAACTATTAATGTTATTATAACTTTTTATATTTTTATTGCTATCTGTACTTTCTTTATCACGTTTTATTATATTTAAATCTGTTTCATCTTTTTGTGAATTATTATTTGGTTCTATTAAAGAAAGTAGATTTGATATGTCATCCGAAGAATCTATATCAAAAGGGTCATCATTTTGATTGCGTGAATTTATATTAACAGGCTTTTCAGGTTCAGGAAGAAGTCTTGCATTTTTAAGGTTTGTATTTTTAGAAATAAGGTTTTCATATATAGTACTATGCACCGCAGACGGCATAATATCTTCTACTTTGGGGGGTTTTATTTTTGTAGGTAGTTCGTCTGCATAAATAGTAATTACCGGTCTACTATCTTGATAATATTGATAAGCAAAATAAATAACAGCAATACATATCAAAACCACCAGACATATTTTAGTAAAAATATTATTGATCATATATAAAATATTTGAGATGTCATCCCGTGGCTTGTCCACGGGATCCAGCAAAAAAGCCTAAATACAGCAAGTTTTTAGACAAAACTTACGCTATGTTATAGCAAATATGCTAAAAACCCTTACTACAAAGCTATGTTTTTACAGTGCATCACTTTATAATATCCTTTAATTTATAGGAATTATATCAAACATAGCGTAAGTTTTGTAGAATTAAAAGCTCGATTTCTCTCGCTTTATACTGGATCTAGTTCCCAAGCCACGGGATGACAATTGAACTACATCCTTTCCATCGGTTCTACGCCTATAACCTCAAGACCACTAGCTATAATTTTCTGTATGGCTTTAGCAAGAGCAAGGCGTGCTGTTGTTAACTCTACATTATTTTCTATTATGAATCTATAATCGTTATTTTCCTTACCAAAGTTCCATAAAGCATGAAATTTTGAAGCTAGATTTATCAAATAAAACGCCACTCTATGTGGTTCAAAATATTTTGCTGCTGTTTCCAAAGTTTTTGTCCAGCTAGCTAACAGCTTTATTATCTCAATTTCTTCTTCCGATGATAATAACGATAAATCATATGTGCCAGCTTCAAAGCTATTATAAGATTGCGGAATCGTTTCCATAGCTTTCGATAATATCGATAGCGTTCTAACATGTGCATATTGGACATAAAATATAGGATTTTTTTTAGATTGTTCTTTTACTTTTATTAGGTCAAAATCAAGCGTTTTGTTATTTTCTCTTGTTAACATCATAAACCTTATAATGTCTTTGCCTACTTCATGATTTACGTCTTGCACGCTAGCGAAAGCTCCAAGACGCTTTGACATCTTAACCGGCACACCATTTTCAACAAAGTTTACTAATTGGCAGATTTTAACATCAACTTTAACCTGCTCTTTGCCTAAAGCTTTAACAATCGCTTCAATTCTTTTGACATACCCGCTATGATCAGCACCAAGTACATAAATTAAGTGATTTGCACCTCTATCTATTTTATCTTTAGCATAGGCAAGATCAGAAGCAAAATAAGTCCAACTTCCATCGGCTTTTCTTATAGGACGATCTTGATCGTCACCGTATTTGGTAGATTTAAATAATTCTTGGGTTCTGTTTTCCCACTCATCATGAACTTTACCTTTGGGAGCAGGCACGCTACCTTCATAAATTAGCCCCATATCGGTTAGCAGTTTAACAGTTTTTTCTATCTCGCCGTTATCGTGTAATGCTTGCTCGGAAAAGAATATATCGTGCTTAATACCCAGTTCTTTTAAATCTTCTTTATTTAAATCTAGCATTTTTTGTATGGCAAAATTTTTAACTATTCTAAACCTTTCTGGATCATCCATACTTAATAATTTATCACCATATTCTTTAGCTAAAGCTTGCCCAACAGGAATTAAATACTCTCCTGGATATAATCCTTCGGGGATAGTAATTTTTTCACCTAAAGCTTCTCTATAACGCAATATTACTGTGCTTACTAAATCATTTATTTGTGAACCTGCATCGTTAACATAATATTCTTTCGTAACAGGATATCCTACTTTTTTTAAGATATTTGCAAGCACGTCCCCATATATCGCACCTCTTGCATGTCCTATATGCATCGGTCCAGTTGGATTAGCTGAAACATACTCAATATTGACATTTTTGTTTTTATCTATGTCAATTTCAAAAAATTTAGATTCATTTTGTAAAATATCTTTAATTGCAGTGTGCCAGCTATCAGCTTTGATAGTAAAATTAATAAACCCGGGTCCGGCTATTTCTATACTTGCGATATATGGTAGTTCATTAAGAATTTCTTTGAATTTTAACGCAACTTCGCGGGGAGGAATGTTTTCCTTAGCAGCAATAATCATTGCAATATTGCTTGATAAATCGCCGTTAAAGTTATCTTTCGGAGTTTCAATACTAGCGTTATTTGCTATTTTAGAATTATTATATAGCTGCGTACTTGCAGTAATTATATCGTGTTTTAGTTTGTTAAATATATTCATAGTTAAGAAGCATTCCAGTGAAATTAAAAATGTTTATACGATTTTGGTATATTAGATATTGTTAAAATTGAGCGAACAAAGTTGGTTATACTCTTGAATAGCAAAGCGATCAGTCATACCGGCTATATAATCGGCAATAATTCTAGCTTTACTATTTGGATTGCTAGAATCTATTTGTATTTTCCAATTAACAGGCAGTAAATTAATATCTTCCATATAAACCTTAAATAAGCCTTGCACGATCTTAGTATATTTAAGGCTGATTGCAGTAATCCTATTACTTTTATAAACTCGCTCATGTAGAAATTTTTTAATCTCTTTAATACGCTCATTAGTTTTCTCAGTAAAATCTACTATTTGATACTCTAAGTTACGTATTTCATCTATATGAGTAATTTTTTCTTTATTTATATTAGTCTTAGTTTGCCATAATAAATCGGTAATGAGTTCATGCATTAGCTTGCGTACTACTTCATATATTAAGCAAGAAGAGCTTATATTTTTATATTTTGATTTAAGTTCAAAAACATGTTGGTCGATATATTTAAGCTCAGCAAGATTATTAAAATCGATAATTTTAGCACCGATACTATCCTCCAGATCATGTGAAATATAGCTAATATCATCAGCAAGTGCTGCTATTTGAGCTTCAGCAGAAGCGTAAGTATTAAGCTCTAAATCATTTTGGCTATTATACTCTTCTATATACTCATTTACTTCGCCGCTTATAGGACCATTATGCTTTACTATCCCTTCTAAAACTTCCCAAGTAAGATTTACTCCTCTATAAGCAGCATATCTTTTTTCAAGTAAGGTTAGTATTTTCAAGGATTGAGCGTTATGAGAAAAGCCGTTATGCTCTTTCATGCACTCATTCAAAGCTCTCTCGCCCGCATGACCAAAAGGTGTATGACCAAGATCATGAGCAAGTGCTATAGTCTCGGCTAAGTCGCTTGACAGGTTTAAAGTGTTGGCAATCGAGCGAGCAACTGTTGAGACTTCTAAAGAATGAGTTAGCCTATTTCTATAATGATCGCCCTCATGGTTGATAAAAACCTGCGTTTTATATTGCAAACGTCTGAATGCATTAGTATGGATGATACGATCACGATCCCGCTCAAACTCATTGCGGTAAGATGTCGGTATTTCTCTGTATAATCTTCCTCTGCTTTTAAGCGGATTGGAAGCATATGAAGCTAGCATTGTTATCCTTATCTCTATGTTATTTTATTGTGGTACTAGTGTTGCCCGCGTGGATCAGTTTTGCCTTCTGAGCTAAGGAAATTACGGAGTAATTGACGAAGCAAGAAAGTATAAAAAATGCTAACTTATAGCATTTTTTATTATTTTTCTGGATTGCCACGCTCATTTCATTATTTTTGGATCCCACTACACGTGAGCTAGATAACAAACATCTTTCTGGATCTAGTTTCCAAGCCACGGGATGACATTAAACATATTTCTTGAGCCATGCAACAAGACCAGTTCCTCGCAATGACGATTTAGTATCCACCTTGAAAAAATATGAAATATTAGGTATATTATATAATTTATAAGATTTTTACAAGGTTATTTTAGTGACAATCACAATTACCGATAGAGCTTTTGAGCGGGTAAAGGAATTAATAGAGTTAGAAAAAGATAAGGATTTAGTGCTGCGAGTGTCCGTTGATAGCGGTGGTTGCTCTGGACTAATGTATAATTACGAACTAGTTTTAAGAAATACTATAGCAAAAGACGATCATGTTTTTACTAAACATAACGCTACTATTGTTATCGATGCTATTTCTCAAAAATTTATGCTAGATTGCACTCTTGATTTTATAGAAGAGCTAGGCAGTTCATATTTCAATGTCAGCAACCCACAAGCTAAAGCAAAATGCGGTTGCGGCAATTCTTTTGCGGTGTAATGTTATCCAGTGGGTTGTTGTATAGATCAAGAATCGTCATTGCGAGGAGGCATTGCCTGCGTGGATCATTCTCCCGGCTTTGTTCGGAAGGGTATCTGTTGGTCTTTTTTAGACGTAATTATCCTATTTTGACTGCGACACATTTACCGAATGAATTCCATAAATTTATAATATTGGTAATAACAATTGCTTCACGTTTTTGTGATGATATTTTTTTAGTTAATAGAGATGAACCAATACATCTCTTAATTCTTGAAATTTGAGCTTCAATTCGTGCCCTAATTCCATAACAGTATTTTTTATAAAATGCATAAATGTTACCTTTCTTACTAATATAACTTACAACCTTATCATGCCATATGGTGTTATCTTGACCATATATCTTAGCATTACGTGGGGGAGGAATTACTGGCGTAATACCGCAATTACTTACAAAACTTACGCTATGAGTAAAAAAGTGATAAATTATTGTAAAAATAATTAAACATGTCAAAGAGGATAAAGTTGCAAGCAATACCAATTAATAGGACAGATGATTGTCAATTTTTAATAGTTAGCCAAAAGAATTATAGTTTAACCTACTACGCTGAACATGCAAAGAAATGTAGTCATGATGTTATTAATAGATTTTTAAGGAATGAAAAATATACACCTTCTTTGTTATGGGAACACATCAAGAATGATGTTATTTTTTCATCTAATGGATATACAATATTTGATGATACGGTTTTAAATAAAAGGAATACGAAGCAAATAGAAATTGCAAGATCGCAGTACAGTGGAGCTACAGGTAGAGTTACTAAAGGTATAGGAGTAGTGAGTCTGGTATATTATAACCCTGATATTAATAAGTTTTGGGTAATAGATTATCGAATTTTTGCACCTGATCATGATGGAGCAACAAAACTAGAACACCTATTAAACATGTTAAATAATGCTGTTTATAGCAAGAAGATTCCTTTTCAAACAGTACTTTTTGACACATGGTATTCTACACACAAAATTATGCAACATGTTGACTCTCTGGGGAAATATTATTATGCCCCTATTAAAGCCAATAGAAACGTTAGTAAAACACACGATTCTAAACCTTATAAAGCTGTAAAAGAGTTGACATTTTCAGATGAAGAGATCAGGCATGGAGTAGAGATTCATATAAAAGGCTTTGCTAAAAATAAGCATGTTAATTTGTTTAAATTTACTGTTCCTACCAACAGAGTTGAGTATGTTGTTACCAATAACAAAACTCACAAATCTTCTAAAGCTGCACAAGATGAGTGTGGCTTTCGATGGGTAATTGAGAGCATGCACAGAGAAATTAAGCAACTTACTGGGATAGAACGTTGTCAATGCAGGAAACAGCGTCTTCAACGTAATCATATTAGTTGTGCATTTTTAGTTTGGGCATTTCTCAAAAGGACTGCAAATACAATCGGTAAAACGGTTTACCAAATAAAGTTAGGGCTTTTAGATGACTATATGCAACAACAGCTGCGTTCTCCATCTTTACGATATTTAGAACCAAACATAGCGTAAGTTTTGTTATATTCATGTACTTGCATTATAGTATTTATAAGTAGTTTTTTTGTTAGATTTATATCACATTCTATAGTTTTGTAATTTGCTGTATTATAAAAAACTAAAGATGGGGTATTCTCTGATTTCGCTATTTTTGTGTTAACCTTATTTAGCAATAAGTTTATATCAATACTTTCTACTTCAAGTCTTACATAATCTTTAGCTTGAATTGCTACCTCTTCTAGATATTGTGTAACAGAGGTCAGCTTATTATAAGCTTTGGTAAATACTTCACTAGAATCTATCATCATTTGTCTGCGTAGATTATTTATGACTTGTTGTGCTTGTTTTAATATTTCTAACCCTTCTTTACCAAGACCACGAGCTAATTTTTCTTGGTAATTTAAAGCATCTATTAATTTATCAGTAGTAGAATTATATAACTCTCTTAACTCTTGCTGATTATTGAGTAGCATATATACATATTGTTGTCTTCTGCGTACAAAAATTATACCAATAATAACAGAGAAAAAACATGTATAAGCCAATGTATAAATAACACTGGTGCTTGGTATGATAAAATTATCAAATATTGAGTAATATATAGTAAGAGCAAGCAATGTGCCGGTAATAGATAACGCTGTAAATACTACCCAATTTACCAGCACAATTAATAATATTGTTGCAAATGTAATATTTATCAACCATTCTACATTGCCTTTTTCTAGAAGAAAAATAAAAGTAGTAGAGAAGGGCAAACAATAAAATAGCGTTAAATGATAATATGCTGGAAAATATATTTTTAAAATAGATGGCCAATAAGGTCTTAACAGTAGCCCTATACACATTAAGCCACCTATTATTCTAAGTAATAAAATCCAATGGTATAAATTAGGCACTGCATAGCTATACATGAATAAAGGTAGCATATAATTAAAAATCATGAATAACGCAAATATATTAGCACTGGCACCATAACCTTCTATTTCAGGCTGTGAGTAATTTGTAAATTGCTTAAAAAAAGATTTTAATAATGTAAATAATTTGCTGGAATAACTAGGTTTTATAGATGAATTAATTACAAAACTGTCATCTCTTTTTACCATTATAAATCCTTTATTTAGAATATAATGGCTAATAAAAAAGCTAATGAAATTTATAATAACACTTGTAGGAATTAGTAGCTCGTTATCAAAAAATAATTTACCAATGATAAAAGTTACGGTAGTAATTATTGATGGTATAAAAAAAGAAAGAGAACTGCCTTTAAGACCTATAATACCGGCAATTAAAGGAATTGTAAAAATCAATGCGACAATCTCAGATGCTATATTTATCCCTTTAGCTAAATCCACTATTCCTGCATATTGTATCCTAGGCAAAACATTATTCACTGATGCTGTAAATACTGCAATTACCCCAAGTCCAAACGTAATATAACGTGCTAATTTTAGTTCATCAATATTAATATTTTTTTATTACAAACTGGTTTTATTACATCATGAGCAAGCAATAATGCTCCTGAATTTAAAAAGGAATCAGCAGTAGATATAACCGCACCAATTAATCCAAGAACTAGAATGCCTTTAGTACCAGCAAAGAAGTAATTATTTATTAGATAAGTAATTATTTCACTCCCTCTAGAAGGTATATTTACATATCCTGTTTCTTTCAAAACTATAACAGATAAACCAATTAATGTAAGTAACCCAAAGAATATAATTAGAAAAAACATACAAATATAATAACTATTGGTAAGCTGCTTACTATTTCTAGCCATAAGCATCCTTTGTATGAAAGGAAAACTTAAAGGAAAAGCTGGGAAAATATACCATACACAATAAATAAGATAATCCTTTAAATTAGGATGGTGCAAAATATCAAAATGCTGTATAGGAGTTTTAGTAATTAAAGATCTTATACCTCCAACTTTATTAAGCACTACATAGGCTATCATTGGTATCATTATCGTTATTGCTATAAATTGTATAAGATCAGTAATAGTGATAGATTTTATGCCTCCTATAGAAGAGTAGATTATCAAAAATGCTCCACCAAATATTACACCCCATAATTTTGGCATTCCTAACAACTCCGCAACGTTACCAAGCCATATAATTTGTAAAGTTACTAAGGTAATAGTATAGAAACTACCAAGAACACCTACAGTAAAACGAGTTTTTGTGCCATAAATTTGTCCCATTAATTCAGCGGTAGTTAAGCAACCATCAAAATATTTAATACGTGGTAAAATAAAGAAGATGATAAATGAGAAGCAAAATATCACACCACACAAAATTGATGGTAATATCGGCAAAATACCATCATCAAACACATAGCCTGCATATCCTATGCCTTTAGAACCAGTAATATATGTAGCTAATATGGTAATTGCGAGTATTCCACTACCAAATACTTTATTGCCTATAGCATATTCTGCTATATCTTTGATGTTTCTACTTGCTCGAAGACCAATAACTAATGTTATTATTAGAAATATAATAACTATAATATTATCTATATTCAGATTAAACATATTGGACCTTAAAAATTTTTATTTATTATTTAAATACCATATTAAAAATAAAAAGTAATTAATAATTTACCTTTAAGAAATATTAGGTGTGAGATTTATAGACATAGTTACAATAAGGATGTCTGTTTAATTCGTGACTAATTAATCATAGATGATTCCTTTTTAAGCTTAATAATGTTTCTTAGTTCTTTATTATTAAGTTTATCTTACCAAGATTATGTTTCTGCAGGACTTTATGTATAGTAGCCGTAGAAAACGAAATGTTATGTAAACGTTTTAGTTCGTTCTGAATACGTCTTGCTCCTAATTTCCTCTCTTGTCGTAACACTATATTTGTTGCTCTGATATATCATTTAATTTCTGAAAAGGAAATGTATGCGGTTTCCTGCTTAAAGAATGCAGCTCCTCAATACCCAATAACTCATAACGTTTATACCATTTACGTAAGGTGAATCTTGAAATACCATAATAACTACACACTTTCCCTGCATTACCTGACTCTTGATATAATTTAACCCAACTCAAACGTATTTTAATCTTAGAGTCCATTTTGGTATTTTTTATAACTAAATTACATTTGAGCTTACATCCTTATTATAACTATGTCTATAAATCACACAAATGATCAGCTAATACTCTACCATTATTGCCATCACAAGGATAGTGTGATATATTCATATATGACCTCATATTGATTTATGGGTTGTTTCATTGACCGGTATATGCTCAAACTTTGGCTAGGATGAGCATCTATCGGTTTTTTCTTTTCTGTAATAATCTCCTTCTTTGTTCTCTATTACTACATCTCATATAACTAATAATTATATAAGCTTAAAACTTAAGTCAAGAATAATTCATACTTATGAGGTAATAATTATTTTTTATGAAAAATGAATGATGATTTTATGAATTAATATATATGATTGAATAATTATTTTTTATGCAGTATAATTATTATTAACGTGTTATATTTTGATATAGCAAAATTAGTTTTTAACATTTAGTGTATACTCCACACTATTCATCCCAACACTACCAGCCACTCGTCTTATCACATGATAATAGTTATTCCTAATCCAATCAGCCATAAATCTTGTTGGCATTGTTAATGTCAAGGTTTTGGTTTCCTTACACTCGGCAACTTCTGCTTTTGCAAACCAAGCTTGGTCAATATGATCACCCAGCTCCTCCCTCACACCTTTTCTAATTTGATGCCATGCTGTCTCTTCTGCTTTTGCTTCTGATTCCCTAGTTGATCCTAGGTCTCCAATAGATTTGCCATTAGGATCAATATCAAATGTTTTTGTTTTTTGTGGTAGCATTTCTTCTCCTACTTCCTACACATAATACCCATTAATGCCATATACTGCTTCTAATTGCACACTTAAAGTTGCTATTTGTCTCTCATTTTGTCAACAGCGGTCGAAAAATGATACAGATTTTTAATATGCAACGGCTGAAAATTGATACAGTATCATAAAAAAATTATCTGACAAAACTTACGCTATGAGTAAAAAAGTGATAAATTATTGTAAAAATAATTAAACATGTCAAAGAGGATAAAGTTGCAAGCAATACCAATTAATAGGACAGATTATTGTCAATTTTTAATAGTTAGCCAAAAGAATTATAGTTTAACCTACTACGCTGAACATGCAAAGAAATGTAGTCATGATGTTATTAATAGATTTTTAAGGAATAAAAAATATACACCTTCTTTGTTATGGGAACACATCAAGAATGATGTTATTTTTTCATCTAATGGATATACAATATTTGATGATACGGTTTTAAATAAAAGGAATACGAAGCAAATAGAAATTGCAAGATCGCAGTACAGTGGAGCTACAGGTAGAGTTACTAAAGGTATAGGAGTAGTGAGTCTGGTATATTATAACCCTGATATTAATAAGTTTTGGGTAATAGATTATCGAATTTTTGCACCTGATCATGATGGAGCAACAAAACTAGAACACCTATTAAACATGTTAAATAATGCTGTTTATAGCAAGAAGATTCCTTTTCAAACAGTACTTTTTGACACATGGTATTCTACACACAAAATTATGCAACATATTGACTCTCTGGGGAAATATTATTATGCCCCTATTAAAGCCAATAGAAACGTTAGTAAAACACACGATTCTAAACCTTATAAAGCTGTAAAAGAGTTGACATTTTCAGATGAAGAGATCAGGCATGGAGTAGAGATTCATATAAAAGGCTTTGCTAAAAATAAGCATGTTAATTTGTTTAAATTTACTGTTTCTACCAACAGAGTTGAGTATGTTGTTACCAATAACAAAACTCACAAATCTTCTAAAGCTGCACAAGATGAGTGTGGCTTTCGATGGGTAATTGAGAGCATGCACAGAGAAATTAAGCAACTTACTGGGATAGAACGTTGTCAATGCAGGAAACAGCGTATTCAACGTAATCATATTAGTTGGGCATTTTTAGTTTGGGCATTTCTCAAAAGGACTGCAAATACAATCGGTAAAACGGTTTACCAAATAAAGTTAGGGCTTTTAGATGACTATATGCAACAACAGCTGCGTTCTCCATCTTTACGATATTTAGAACCAAACATAGCGTAAGTTTTGAAGTTTGATGACCCTATTAATATCTTAGAAAAAGATAAATAGTAATACGTTTACCCATGCTCCCTATGCTTAGGTGGAGCATATTTATTTTGAACCTTTATTGCAGCACTTTTATTTTTAGTTATAAATGATTCTAAATCATCTTTAGTAAATTTGAACTTAGCAATATTTTCATCATAAGTTTTAGTTTTATTAAATCTTGTATCTTTGCTTTTATCTATAGCAAACACCTCTATAAAACTTTCTTTTACTTCATTAGAAGTACTTGGATCATTCAATACATGGAATAAAGCCTTTACTGAATTTGTATTGTCTTTTAATGTACCATTACGGCTAGTTGCAGCTGTTATTACATATTCTGTAAGAAGTGGCTGTAAATTTTCTTTAGTTAAAGCATTAACATTACAAAATGATAATAGTATTTTTGCTTTATCATCATGGTTTTCAACAACTCCTTGTTGCCATTTAGAATCATTATTTTCCTTTGACGGAATAAACATTTCTAATAATTTGATTCCAAAGGTTTTATTTAAATTCTTGTTGTCATAAACTTCATAAACATTTAATAGAAATTTCTGATGTTCAAGCGTTTTATCTTTTTCTTTAGCAAGCCCATGATTATTAGCATATTCCATAGTTTGGCAATATCCTTTAATATGTAGATAGTTAGCATATTTTTGGGCATCTTTAAAATCAAGAGTATCGATTCCTTGAGTATCTAAAACAACAGTATTTAAAGCATTCTCACGTAGCTGCTCATTTGTTTCTTTTAGAGTATCGGTATATTTAAATTTTCCACCTATTTTTGCAATCATTTTAAATAATACGTTAGCTAAAAATTTTATAATTTCACTTGGACTTTTAAATTCTCTAGCACTATATATCGCAATATTTGCATCCGCTTCCATGCCAACACCAAAAGCCATAGAAAGAGTTCTCTTTTGCTTTTTAGCTAATATAATCTCATCTGTATCATTCGTTATTTCTTTTACATCAAATTCTGGTTCATTATCTTTAAAATATTTTGTCGGGACATTATCTAAATAACCACCGTCAACATATTTTTTGCCATTAATTTCTACCGGCTCAAAAACAAGTGGGATAGAAGCAGAAGCACGACAGGCTAAAGCAACTTCAACATCAGGTGTATCAAGGCTACTAAAAATAGTTAGTGTGCCTGCATCTTTCTCAACAGCCGTAACCACTAAATCTTTATAGTTAGTAGGATCATATTTTCGAAGTAATACTAAATCCCTAAAATATATTTTACCACCGCTTTTATGTCTTTCTCTTAACCTATCTAAATCTTTATCATCTTTGACATTTACAATATCTGGTCTTTGTAAAAAATCACCTACATTATCTTTTATAGTTTTATCAAGCAAATTATATAAAGGTTTACCATCTTTATTTAACTGTAAAACACCAGCAGAAAACCCTTTTTGTCCTAGTAAATCTTGTAAATTAGTAGTTTTAGATATTTCTTCAAATCGCTCAGCTGGTGTACCAAATGCCACTATTGCTGCAGTTATAGCACCGGCTGATGAGCCTGCAACAGCTTTTACCTTATCTAAAAGATGGGCTTTTTTTAGTGCAGCATAAGCACCTGAATATATAGCCCCTTTAGCCCCACCACCGCTAAAAGCTACATATTCTATAAGAGCTTCTTCAGAATCTTCTATATTTCTAATTGGAGTTTCTTGAACTTCTTTTAGATCATCTATATATTTGACTTGCTCTTCTTGAGGTTTTTTTAAATCAACAATAGGTTTAATAAAATTTCGATTTTTTTTAAAGTTTTCTATTTCTGCCATAATTTACATTTATTTAGTTAAATTATTTTCTACAAATTCCCAATTGATCATATGCTTAATAAAAATGTCAACGTAATCAGGACGTTTGTTACGATAATCAATATAATAAGCATGCTCCCAAACATCACATGCAAGAAGCGGTTGCATACCATTTGCTATAGGTGTACCAGCATTTGCAGTTTTTACAATTTGTAATCTATTATTATGATATACAAGCCAAGCCCAGCCACTCCCGAACTGCCCCGTTGCTTCTGCTTTAAACTGTTCACAAAACCCTTCAAAACTACCAAAATCCTCATTAATTTGCTTTAATATTTTACCACTTGGCTTTCCTCCACCATTTGGCTTTATTGAATGCCAAAAAAATGTATGATTCCAAACTTGTGCAGCATTATTAAAAATTGCAATATTTTGATTTTGTGATGACCATTCTATAATTTCTTCTAAATTCTTTTTTTGTAGTTCTTCTTTATCTTTTAGCAAATTATTTAAATTCTGCACGTAAGAATTATGGTGTTTACCATGATGGTACTCAAAAGTTTCAGCAGTAAAATGTGGTTTAAAACTTTCTTTGTTATAAGGCAAATTAGGTAGCACAAAAGGATAGGAAGTTTGATTAGATTTATCACAATAAGTCATGTTATTTTTCTCCTGTTTTATTATTAGTCTCTAGAAAAAATATATAAAGAATAGCTTTTTGTACGAATAACCAAAAAACTTATATCATAAGTAAGCATACTGTATTTATTAAAACTAATAAATAAAAAATAATAAGGAAAATAATATAGAAATAGTAATGCCTTGAAAATGCAAGGACTAAGTAGAACAAAACCTATAAATTTTCTGCCCAAATTTCATTGGGGGTTTTATAACCAAAAATCTTTCTTGGCATGTTATTTAAAATCTCAGCAACATTGTCAAGAGCTCTTTGTGTAACGGTAGTAATATCTGTATTTTTAGGTAAAATTCTATGAATCATAGAATTCATTTTTTCCACTAATGCTTTTTGTCTAGGGCGGTATGGATCACAAAAGAAAGTTTGAAACCCAGATAGTCTATAGGCAACATGCCCCACAAACTCTTTGCCATTATCCATAGTAATAGTCTTTCTCACACTATTTGGAAGAGTTTTTATCTTTCTTAAAAAACCATTGGTAACTGTTGTAGCTCTCTTGGAGTTATTCAGCACTAAAATAATCTTTTGACTCTTTTTATCCACCAGTGCACCAATATTCATACTTTGATTACCTTTATGAAATGTAAGATCTGCCTCAAAATTCCCTACTTCTACCTTTTTCGTAGCTATTGCATCACGCTGATGTATTGAGATCCTTTGTGGTATAATGATCCTTTGACGCCTCTTCCCTCTTTCTTGCCTTTTATATCTTTTAGAAGGTAAATAGCTATATAACTTTAATTTAGCTGCTACTACAGAAGTGTAAACAAATCTATATATACTTTCTGTACTGATACACAAAGCTGTATTTTTGTCTAGTTTTAACTTTCCGGCTATAGCATCCGGCGACCATTTCTTGCGAATCATAGCATTTTTAATATAATCTAACAACATAGGGTTCTTTTCTATTTTTAATAACTCTTGCTGATACATCCTATTTTCATATTTTTCCTGAGCAACACAAGGCATATACTTATCTTTTACCTTATTTCTTTTTAGCTCTATACTAATAGTGCTTTTAGACCTCGTAAGATGTTGTGCTATCTTATTAATACTGACTCCTAGGTCATACATTCTTTTTATCTCATATCTCTCTTCTCGAGATAAGTGTCTATATTTTCTGTTCATCATTACCTATTTAAAATCTTATTATTTTAAATAGGTTCTGTTCTACTTACTTATAGTATTTTCACCTTATAGGCACATTGCTTGCGGAATTTGATTCTACTACCTCGTGTCATCCTACAAGCTTTTAGCAGAATGACAGGGGAAACTGATCCACGCAATAAATCTAGTCTTTTTTTAATTCGCTAAGAGAAATGCCTTTTCAAGAGGTAATAGTTTGAGACCTGGTAACATTGGCATAATTAATTTTATTCCGGCTTTTTCGTTGCTGTTACCATGCACTAAGATAAAAGAACCATCTTGAACTTTTTCACCTTTTGCAAGCCAAGCATCGCTTCCGAGCGGAATAAATCCGAAATCTTTCAGTTTTTCTATTAATGTAATGTTTGATCTGAAACTAAACCAGGAAAACGGAAGAAAGGGGATGGAAGCAATATTATGGCTAACTAGTACTTTCCCTGCTTCAAGCACTTCGCTTTCAAAATTTTCTTTATTAGAGAGAAGAAAATTATTTTCAAGAGGTTTATCCTTGAAATAAGGGTGGCTAAATGAATGGTAAACCCAAGTAATTTGTAAATGACCTTTTTGTTGCTGCTGTACTAACCATAAAAATTCTTTCTCATGTTTATTGATCCATAAACCCGAAACACATATAGCAATTGGAATAGGTTTATTTAGCTTAACAGATAGCTCAACAAGTTTGTTAAAAAATTCCTCCTCAAAGCTTTTAGAAGAAGGACACATATCAATTGTAAGAAATTGTCCTTTTACCTCATACATTGAATGAGTAGCACCATAATTTTGTTGTATATAAGGTGGCTTTGTATATTTATTTAAAGCTTTGATATAAGGGGTATTATCTAGTTTTTTGAGAAGATTTTGCTTTTCTGCTTCATTCTTAGGTAACTCCACTTGGTCTTGCGAAATTAGAGTAGTTTTAAAGGAATTTGGATCGACTAAAACAAAATATTTTTTAGAATTATTTAAGTACGAACGTATAGTAATTTTTGTTTCTTTATCGCTAGTGATTATAGGCAAAAAGACTGATTTATAGTCAACTATTTTTTCATTTGCATAACTCGCATTAAAAAACAATATTATAAAAACAAAACTTAAAACTTTTCTTATTACTCTCTATTTATAACGCTTGTATAAAACTCCACAATCTTATCTTTTACCGCTATTGGATCATTCATTAAATTAACAGCTCCCCTAAATTCTGCCGAATTAGGCAACCCGCTACTATACCAATCCATATGTTTACGAGCGATAGGTACGCCTGCAGATTCACCATAATAATCAACGATAGCCTGATAATGCTCAAGCACTATTTCTAGCTGCTCCTCTATAGAGGGTGCCGGTTTTTCCTCACCTGTTTTAAGATAGTGGTCAATTTGCGAAATAAGCCAAGGTTTGCCATATGCCCCTCTACCGACCATAACCCCGTCTGCACCGGATTTCTCTAATGCTTCTTTAGCTTTGGCGAAATTAGTGATATCGCCATTAGCAATAACCGGAATTTTTACTGCTTCTTTAACGTTTTTGATAAACTCCCAATCAGCATTACCTGAATAAAATTGGCACCTAGTTCTGCCGTGAACTGTCACCATTTGAATCCCTGATCTTTCCGCAATTTTAGCTAGAGTTGGAGCATTTTTTGTCTGATCATCCCAGCCCATACGCATTTTAACAGTTACTGGAATTTTTACTGCTTTAATGGCTGCTTCAAAAATTTTAGCTGCAAGCCCCTCATCTCTCATCAAAGCCGAACCTGAATAGCCGTTTACAACCTTTTTTGCTGGACAGCCAAAATTCAGATCGATAATTTTTGCTCCCATATCCTCATTCATCTTAGCAGCTTCGGCTATTACATTCGGCTCACAACCGGCAAGCTGCACGCATGCACTTGTTGCATCGTCTTGCATAATAGAACATTTTTGCAGTGATTGCCTAGATTCTACAATCATTGCTCTGCTTGCAATCATTTCCGATACCACAAGCCCCGCTCCGAATCTTTTCACTAATCTTCTAAATTCTAAATCCGTTACACCGGACATCGGAGCTAGTATTACGTTTGAAGAAAATTCAATGTTACCAATTTTTATCATAAAAAATGCTATATAAATAATTACGCATTATACTATAATTTCTTATTTTTGTCTAATACTAGTAAATTAAGAATAGACAAAAGCCAATTAATCTATTATAAGGATTAGATTACTTTTCTAGATAAAACGAGTACATACTCAAATGATTTGGAGAATTGGAATGTAAAACAAGGGGCGAACACGCGGAGCCTATACTTAATAGGTGAGCATGTGAGTTCCCCGAAGTTTTGCAGAGCCAATTCTTCAAATCAGAAGAGTATATTTGGCCATGTAGCTCAGTTGGTAGAGCAAAGGACTGAAAATCCTTGTGTCGTTGGTTCGATTCCGACCATGGCCACCACTTCTTAATCACTCCCCATTAATTAGCTTTTTAAAGTAATTGATTTTATTAAGACCAGAAATAATTTTCATTACTTTTTAAGACTTTTATATTTAACACAAAATCATTCTCATCATAGATGAAAATTTTAACTATAGCTTAATGCGATAAGGTAGTGACTATAGTATGAGTTGGATTATACTAAATGAAAAACTTATGGCAAAGGCATATTCATACGATTTAAGAATACGAGTAATAAAAAGTTTAACAGATGGTAAAACAATAAAAGAGACTTCAGAGATATACTCTATTAGTAGGAAGACTATAATAGAGTGGAAAAAATTAAAGAAACAAACTGGGGATGTCAAAGCAAAAAGTGGTTATCATACAGGACATCGTAGAATAATAAGAGACATAGAGGGATTTAAAAAATTTATAGAATTAAATTTTGATAAAACCACCATGGAGCTAGCTAATAACTGGAGTCAAAAAGTATCTGCAAGTACGATATCAAGATTGCTTAATAAATTAGGTTATAGTTATAAAAAAAACTTTTCTTCATCCCAAAAGGGATATTGGTCTAAGGAATGAGTTTATATTGAAACTAAAAACTATAGATAAACAAGATTTAGTATTTATCGATGAGTCTGGGATAGAAGATAATAGCTGTAGAGAACACGGGTGGAGCATTATCGGTCAAAGATGTTATGGTGAAAAGGTCTATCAACATAAATCACGGATTAGTATGATTGCTGGGCTGTGTGTCAAAGATATTATTGCCCCAATAATATTTGATGGGACATGTAATAAAGACATTTTTGAAACTTATGTACAAGAGATATTGATCAAGGAATTAAAGGCTGGTCAGATAGTAGTAATGGATAATATTAATTTTCATAAAAGTACAAAAGTGAAAACGTTAATTGAATCTGTTGGTTGCAGTATTTTATTTTTACCAACTTACTCTCCTGACTTAAATCCTATTGAGCATTACTGGTTTAAAATCAAGAATGAAATAAGAAAAACTATTTCTAATTTTGAGCACTTTTTTGATGCTGTTTACTATGCTCTTAAAAAAGTCATTACCTTATCGCATTAAGCTATAACTTGAGATATGATAACGTACCAAAAATAATAGAACGAAACAAACCCGAATAGGATTTCGGCAATTGTTTATCAATTATAAGTATAATTTTTTGCATGGCGATTTGAATAAAAGTAATCCCCGCCGCAAGCAGCGGGGTATTTTAGAAGAAAGCTAGCTGATGATCCTCATGCAGTTTCTGATATTCCTTGCCTTGGTTTTTTACGTATTTTCCTATCATATTCTCATTTCCATGCTTACCTACCGTACTCGTAAAATATCCATCAGTCCAAAATTCTCCACCCCATAATTGTTTCTTTACCTGTGGACACTGTCTAAATATTTGACGAGCTGTAACACTTTTAATTGTTGTTACTATTTTTGTTACGCTATAGGTTGGTACAGATTGTACCAAAAAATGGACATGATCTTCATCAACCCCTATTTCTAAAAATTTTATTTGATATCTCTTTTCTATCTCTAAACATATTTCTCGTAATACTTGATCAACTGATACGTCAAACACTGCTCGGCGATATTTTGCTGGAAATACCATGTAGCAGTACCGTAACATTATGACTTTTATGTATATATTTGCTCATTCCGCCATATTACGCCGCAAGCGGCGGGGAATATACCCAAAAGAGATTAAACTATGAATTAACTTATAGTAAGAATGAAAATGCAAGGACTAAGTAGAACAAAACCTATAAATTTTCTGCCCAAATTTCATTGGGGGTTTTATAACCAAAAATCTTTCTTGGCATGTTATTTAAAATCTCAGCAACATTGTCAAGACCTCTTTGTGTAACGGTAGTAATATCTGTATTTTTAGGTAAAATTCTATGAATCATAGAATTCATTTTTTCCACTAATGCTTTTTGTCTAGGGCGGTATGGATCACAAAAGAAAGTTTGAAACCCAGATAGTCTATAGGCAACATGCCCCACAAACTCTTTGCCATTATCCATAGTAATAGTCTTTCTCACACTATTTGGAAGAGTTTTTATCTTTCTTAAAAAACCATTGGTAACTGTTGTAGCTCTCTTGGAGTTATTCAGCACTAAAATAATCTTTTGACTCTTTTTATCCACCAGTGCACCAATATTCATACTTTGATTACCTTTATGAAATGTAAGATCTGCCTCAAAATTCCCTACTTCTACCTTTTTCGTAGCTATTGCATCACGCTGATGTATTGAGATCCTTTGTGGTATAATGATCCTTTGACGCCTCTTCCCTCTTTCTTGCCTTTTATATCTTTTAGAAGGTAAATAGCTATATAACTTTAATTTAGCTGCTACTGCAGAAGTGTAAACAAATCTACAAAACTTACGCTATGAGTAAAAAAGTGATAAATTATTGTAAAAATAATTAAACATGTCAAAGAGGATAAAGTTGCAAGCAATACCAATTAATAGGACAGATTATTGTCAATTTTTAATAGTTAGCCAAAAGAATTATAGTTTAACCTACTACGCTGAACATGCAAAGAAATGTAGTCATGATGTTATTAATAGATTTTTAAGGAATAAAAAATATACACCTTCTTTGTTATGGGAACACATCAAGAATGATGTTATTTTTTCATCTAATGGATATACAATATTTGATGATACGGTTTTAAATAAAAGGAATACGAAGCAAATAGAAATTGCAAGATCGCAGTACAGTGGAGCTACAGGTAGAGTTACTAAAGGTATAGGAGTAGTGAGTCTGGTATATTATAACCCTGATATTAATAAGTTTTGGGTAATAGATTATCGAATTTTTGCACCTGATCATGATGGAGCAACAAAACTAGAACACCTATTAAACATGTTAAATAATGCTGTTTATAGCAAGAAGATTCCTTTTCAAACAGTACTTTTTGACACATGGTATTCTACACACAAAATTATGCAACATGTTGACTCTCTGGGGAAATATTATTATGCCCCTATTAAAGCCAATAGAAACGTTAGTAAAACACACGATTCTAAACCTTATAAAGCTGTAAAAGAGTTGACATTTTCAGATGAAGAGATCAGGCATGGAGTAGAGATTCATATAAAAGGCTTTGCTAAAAATAAGCATGTTAATTTGTTTAAATTTACTGTTTCTACCAATAGAGTTGAGTATGTTGTTACCAATAACAAAACTCACAAATCTTCTAAAGCTGCACAAGATGAGTGTGGCTTTCGATGGGTAATTGAGAGCATGCACAGAGAAATTAAGCAACTTACTGGGATAGAACGTTGTCAATGCAGGAAACAGCGTCTTCAACGTAATCATATTAGTTGTGCATTTTTGTTTGGGCATTTCTCAAAAGGACTGCAAATACAATCGGTAAAACGGTTTACCAAATAAAGTTAGGGCTTTTAGATGACTATATGCAACAACAGCTGCGTTCTCCATCTTTACGATATTTAGAACCAAACATAGCGTAAGTTTTGTAGCATCATTGCAGGAAAAAGCTAGCGTTATTGTATAGCTTCTATGTCATTCCCGCGTAGGCGGGAATCCAGGAAAAAAAGTCTAAATATAGCAATTTTTTAGAATATAAAAGCTCGATATTATCTCGCTTTATGCTGGATTCCCGCCTACGCGGGAATGACATATAAGGTCACCTATACCTGAAAAAAATATAACATTTTTTTAAAAATGTCCGGTACTATAGAATAAATCATGGGATGACAGGGGAACTATATTCTTTTACGTATAAATAAATATAAACCTATTGATAAAATGAGGGATATATTTAGGTAGCAAGCAGTAATAAAAGCTAATTTTTTTGAAGCAAAGTTTTGTAGTGTAAAGTGAGCAGAAGTAGCTATTAATACTGATAAAGCAGCAAATAATATCGGCATGAAAGTTGTTTTTTTGCTGTAAGGATATTTTAAGAAAACTGCCAATGCTAAAAATGGTAATACAAAATTATATAAAGGCCAAATTATTCGTTGATGAGCTTCAGCAATTAATTTAATTTTTTTCATAGGGTTTAGATCAACAGGGGGTTCTAGTAATTCCTCAATATAATATTCGTTTGCTTCCTTATTATGCGTTGTTCTTTCTGATATTAACAGATTATCATTTTGCAGCTTTATCATCAATGAATCAAAAGTTAGCTGCGTCAGATTCCCATTTATATTATATTCTTGCCTACTACCCTTACTAAGCTCAAAAATAGGATCATTCTCATATATATCAAGTATTCCGGAATTTGCAAATACTACAGATGGGTTATCAGCATTGCGGTTATCAAATATGATTACGCCTTTCATAACATTTCCTGCAGATTTTTTATCTATATAAACAGTAATATGTTTTGTTATTTTGTTAAAAGTCTTTTCCTCAATCATACTTGATATGTAGTTATTCTTTATAAAGCTTAAACGTGATTTTAAATTTATATGGGATAAAGGTATGACAGTGGAAGATATATAATAAGCAAGTAATGCGACTATTAATGCAACATATAAAGCAGGTAGAGCTAATTGTAGATTACCTACCCCTGAAGTTTGTAATATAATTAATTGCCTCTCAATTTTTAGGTTATTATAAATATAAATTATTGTAATAACTGTTATGATGGGTAATAAAATAAATAATAAGGTAGGCAGTACTAAAATTATTAAACTCAAGAAATCCATAACTTTTATACCTTTGTCAAATAAATATAAAAGCTTTAATACTTGAGTAATCCATACCAAGCTAGTCATTGAAAAAGTAATGACTATAAGCAAAGGTAGGATATTTTTTATAAAATATTTTCTATATAACAGCATATATTTGTTTTATTTAAAATTGGTTGTGGTGTTATTCCCTAGTTTTTAGCTCATTCCCGCGTAGGCGGGAATCCAGCATAAAGCGAGATAAATCGAGCTTTTGGCTTTAAAAACTATTTTTCAATTACTGGTACTGGACTCCGTGGATAAGCCATAAGAGATGACATTAAAATAGTCTGGATTCCCGCCTATGCGGGAATGACATTAATAAAAAATCACCCATCCACTTTATTACATTATTTTTAAAAATTTGGTAAATTATTTTACCGATTAATATTGTTACAAATCCGGTAATAATACCATAAATTATGTCGCTTGGATAGTGCATAGCAAGACTAATGCGAGATAAAGATACTAATATAATAACACAAATCATTAATATTTTAACTGGTAATTTTATATAATTCCAGATAAAATACGTTACTAAAACGCTAAGTGCTGCGTGACTACTTGGAAAACTCGATAAACATCTTTCGCTTGCAGTATTTAATATAGTGATAAAACTTCCCTCAGGTAGGCTACAATAAGGACGTGGTAAATTAACAGTAAATTTAAGAGCAGTAAAGACCAAACCAAATACGCCATATACTATCCCGATTTCAACTAATTTATTATAATTATGCCAAAATTTATTTTGTAGCTCATTATCGTTTTTGATTTTCTTTAGTTGAATATAAAGATATATACAGTATAAAATATATATTATGGCGAAATTAGCGATATTAAAGCAAAAAGAAAATATTCTTAAAAAATAGGCAAACAGACCGATATTAGTAATTTTATTTAAGAATAAAAATATTTCTTGATTTAAGCCGCAAAAATTATAAAAAACTTCAAACATTATTTTATTAGTTTATGTTACAGGTGACAATACTGGGCTGCGGAGCATCTATAGGCGTACCGGTAATCGGATGTGGTTGCTCTGTATGTTTATCAGATTCAAAGTACAATAAAAGAACTAGATCAGCAATATATATCAACGATGAAAATAGTCAAATACTAGTTGATTTTGGGTTTGATATCAAAAATCAGCTAGTAAGAGAAAAGATAAATAAACTTGATTGTGCGGTATTAACGCATTATCATTCCGATCATGTTAACGGAATTGATGATTTACGAATATTTTCTTTTATGGAAAAAAAGGCATTAGAAATCTATACAGACGCAAATACAGCAGCAAATTTACATAAAAGTTTCGACTATTTATTTGGTTATAATTCATTTATGCAAGGTCCAGTTCTTGAAACTAGGAATATTGATTTTTTTGATAAAATTAAGATTAACACAATTGAAATACAATTTTTTAGACAAACCCATGGTCCTATCGATAGTTTAGGTTTGCGGATAGGTGATTTTGTTTATTCGCCTGATGTTATTAATTTTCCGCCAGAGTCAGAGAAATTTTTGCAAAATATAAAAGTATGGATTTTAGATTGTATGGATTATACTTCAAATAAAAATCATGCAGGGCTTGATAAAGTCTTAGAGTGGCGAGAGAAATATAAACCAGAGCAGATATTATTGACAAATATGCGGCATACTATAGATTATCATGAAATTACAAAAATACTTCCAGATAATGTTAAACCGCTTTATGATGGTTATAAATTTACATTGTATACTCGATGAACTTGAAAAATTGGCTGTGTCGCTTCTCGTTTTTGATCCTCACGTAGTTTATCTACGCTGCGGTCAAAAACTCCGAGGCTTCTTGCTCTTTTCCAAGTTGATCTTCGTCTACTATTTATTAGAAGTATTATGATTATTTTAGAAAAAGTCTGTAAATGTTACGGCAAAAATTATGGTATTAAAAATATAGATTTAAGTTTTACCACTAAAGAAACCACTGTAATAATTGGTCCGTCAGGAGGTGGTAAGACCACTTTACTACGTGTTTTAAATAATTTAGAAGAACCAACTAGTGGAACCCTGCTTGTAGACGGCAAAAAGCTATTGCCAAAAGATAGAAGAAAATTGCGGTTAAAAGTTGGGATGGTTTTTCAGAATTTTAACCTCTTTCCGCATTTAAGTGTAGGTGATAATCTGATTTATACACCGGTGAATGTTTTAAAGATTCCAAAAGATGAAGCTATATCGAAAGCAAAAGAACTACTTGAAAAGTTTAAGCTAAGTCAGAAGTTTGATTCATATCCGGCAAATCTATCAGGTGGGCAGAAGCAGCGTATTGCAATAGCAAGAGCTTTAATGATGAAACCGGAAATTTTATTGTTCGATGAGCCAACATCGGCATTAGATCCTGAAAATATTAAAGATGTGATCGAGAACATTAATTTACTGAAAGACCAAATGAGTATGGTAGTAGTAACCCATCACTTAAAATTTGCGAAGCTGATAGCCGACCGTATTATTTTTATGGATCAAGGACAAATTTTAGCAAATCAATCGGCACAAGAGTTTTTTGACAAACCAGCTTCTCATAGGGTTAGGTTGTTTTTAGAAAATATCGGAGATTTTCTATAAAGAAGTGTATTTCTGCACCTCCTTATGGAAAAGAATAAATTAAAAAGTATCAAAAATAAAAGGTGGCTTCCACTTTTGATATTAGTTGTTATACTTTCAATATGGACAGAAAATACATAAAACTTATATTTATAATTTGCAGTACTATATTCATAACTGGCTTAGTATACAAATATATCAATCAGCACTATCCAAAGTTTTTTAAAGAGCCGCAAAATATCGGAAGTTTTTGTGCCTCATTACTAATATTATTTAGCATAATTTATAGCACTATAAGTCAAAATGAAATACGTAAATTTTGCTTGCAATTAGCAGCTTGGGCAGCAATTTTTTTAGTTATAATCATCGGCTATGCTTTTAGATTTGAACTAAATTATGCTTATCAAAGAGTAGCATCAGTGTTGATTCCATCATATAATTGGTCTACGGAAGCTGGCGAAATAATCATAGCTCGTAGCGGAGATGGACATTTTTATATTGATGCTGTTGTGAATAATGTTAAAATAAGCTTTATGATTGATACTGGGGCAAGTGATGTAGCTTTAACCAAAGAAGATGCTCAAAAATTAGGGTTTGATCTAACTCAGTTAAAATATACTAGAACCTATCTAACTGCTAATGGTGAAAATAAAGCCGCTCCTATAAAATTAGATAGTGTAATAATAGGAAAAGAATTTAAGGATATTAGTGGACATATCGGACTTGGTGATCTTGATGTTTCTCTTCTTGGTATGTCAGTACTTGAACGCTTTAAAGGTTTTAAGATTGATAAGGATTTGCTAATTTTAAATTATTAAAAATGAAGCTTATTTAAAGCCTATAGTCCTCAAACTAATGGAATATATGAACGATTCCACAAAACTATGCAGGAAAAATTTTATCATATTTTATTCCGTAAAAAGTTTTATTTCACCTTATAAAAATTACAAATTGATATAGATAATTGACATTGAACATGAGAATATTAGTAACTGGAGCTAACGGTTTTATTGAATCATATATTACTGCTGCATTGTTAAAAAGTAATTATAAAGTAGTATGTGCCGTTAGAGATATTGAATCTACTAGAAAAAAATTCCCTACTGCAGAAATTATACATTGTGATTTTAATACAGATATTAGCTCCCAAGATTGGATAAATAAATTAGAGAAAATAGATATAGTAATTAATGTCTCAGGTGTGTTAACGTCTAGTCGTGCTAATAATATTAAAAATGTTCATATCAACGGTCCAAAAGCTCTATTTAAGGCTTGTACTCTTACTAACGTAAAAAGAATTATTCATATTTCAGCTCTTGGAATAGATGATGAAGAAAACACTGCTTATGCTTTAACTAAAAAAGCAATAGAAAGGTATTTACAAAAATTAGAAAATATAGATTGGGTAATTTTACAACCTTCTCTTATTTATGCAAGCGGTTGCTATGGTGGTATAGCATAAGTCATTAAGGTACTGACAGAGCGAGAGTATCATGTTATAGTAAGCAAATATTAACAAGCATGTAAAGAGATATGGCACGAGCATATGCAATAGAACTAAGACTAAGAGTTATAAAAGCTGTAGAAGCAGGGATACGAATAAGTAAGGTAAGTAAATTATTTAATGTAAGTCGTGATACTATATATAAATGGAAAAAATTAAAAGATAAGCAAGGTACTTTAGAAGCAGCAACTGGTTATCAGAAAGGACATAGTCATAAGATAAAAGATTCAGAATTTTTTAAAGCTAATATGAATAAAACATCAAAGGAGTTAGCAAAGCAATGGGGTAATATTGCATCTGTAACTATTTTAAGACAAATCAGAAAACTTGGCTATAGCTATAAAAAAACTCATTTTCATCCGAAAAGAGATATTAAATTAAGAAATGAATTTATAGCAAAGATACAAACCATCACAAAAGACAAATTAGTATATCTTGATGAATCTGGAATAGAGGATAATGCTTGCAAAGAGTATGGATGGAGCATTATAGGACAAAGGTGTTATGGAGAAAAGGTGTATCAACATAAATTTAGAATAAGTATGATAGCTGGTCTTTGTAATGGTAATCTTATTGCTCCTGTAATATTTGAAGGTAATTGTAATACAGAGGTCTTTAAAACTTATATTAGGGATGTATTAATTACAGAATTACAACCTGGGCAAACCGTTATTATGGATAACATTAATTTTCATAAAAATTCTAAAGTTAAAGAGTTCATTGAATCCGTTGGTTGTACCATATTGTATTTACCAACTTACTCTCCTGATTTAAATCCTATAGAGCATTACTGGTTTAAGATAAAAAATGAAATTAGGAAAGTTGTAGGAGATTTTGAAACATTTTATGATGCTGTTTTTAATACTATTAAATTGTCAGTATCTTAATGATTTATGCTATACAGGTAGAGTTACTAAAGGTATAGGAGTAGTGAGTCTGGTATATTATAACCCTGATATTAATAAGTTTTGGGTAATAGATTATCGAATTTTTGCACCTGATCATGATGGAGCAACAAAACTAGAACACCTATTAAACATGTTAAATAATGCTGTTTATAGCAAGAAGATTCCTTTTCAAACAGTACTTTTTGACACATGGTATTCTACACACAAAATTATGCAACATGTTGACTCTCTGGGGAAATATTATTATGCCCCTATTAAAGCCAATAGAAACGTTAGTAAAACACACGATTCTAAACCTTATGAAGCTGTAAAAGAGTTGACATTTTCAGATGAAGAGATCAGGCATGGAGTAGAGATTCATATAAAAGGCTTTGCTAAAAATAAGCATGTTAATTTGTTTAAATTTACTGTTTCTACCAACAGAGTTGAGTATGTTGTTACCAATAACAAAACTCAAAAATCTTCTAAAGCTGCACAAGATGAGTGTGGCTTTCGATGGGTAATTGAGAGCATGCACAGAGAAATTAAGCAACTTACTGGGATAGAACGTTGTCAATGCAGGAAACAGCGTATTCAACGTAATCATATTAGTTGGGCATTTTTAGTTTGGGCATTTCTCAAAAGGACTGCAAATACAATCGGTAAAACGGTTTACCAAATAAAGTTAGGGCTTTTAGATGACTATATGCAACAACAGCTGCGTTCTCCATCTTTACGATATTTAGAACCAAACATAGCGTAAGTTTTGTATCATTCTATTTAGTTACTTACTTAAAAATCAAATATGAGGTAGCTTATGCAACTTAGTTCGAGCTCTTTTTCCATTATTAAAAAGGCAAACAATAGAAATAGCGTTACGGATAGCATTGCTTGCGATTTGTTCGCACATAACAATCCCTCTTAAGCGCGCCCCCTATTCCTGTAACATTACAAACTGTTGCAGTTATGTTTATTGGGCTTATTAAGGTAGTAAAACCAAAAGCCAAATATACTACTTGAACTTGAAAATTAGCTATATATGTCATTCCCGCAAAGGCATTGTTGCGTAGATCGGTTTTACCTTGTCATCCCGTGATTTATTCACGGGAGCCAGTTAAAAATACTAATAAAATTAGTATTTTTTATTATTTTCTGGATTGCTGCATTCCTTTGGGAATGACATTAAAAGTTTGTTAACTGGATCCCGGGGCGGGGCCACGGGATGACAAAGAAAAATTAAAAATATGTTCATGCCGCATTTTCCAGTACCAAAACCAAACTGGAAAAACCAAATTAAATATGATTTAGAAAATATAAGTAGTCTTTTAAAGGCTTTAGGCGATCCTCACTTAAGGCTTCCTCCTGTAATACATATAGCAGGTACGAACGGCAAAGGCTCAAGTAGTGCGATGCTTAAAAGCATTTTTACGCAAGCTGGTTATAAAGTACATTGCTATACTTCTCCACATTTATTAGAGTTTAACGAGCGAATTGTAGTAGCAGGTGAAAAAATTTCAGATGATGAATTATGGCAAGTTTGTGAACAAGTTAGGGTAGCAAGTGAGAAATTTAATATTGAACCTAGTTTTTTTGAAGGAACAACAGCTGCAGCTTTTCTAGCATTTGCGAATAATAAAGCTGATATATTAATATTAGAAACGGGACTGGGTGGTAGGTTAGATGCAACAAATGTAATAGATCAGCCGTTAATTACGTTAATTACCCCCATTTCATATGATCATATGCATATGCTAGGGTCAACCTTGCCGTTAATAGCTTTTGAAAAGGCTGGCATTATGAAGCAGGGCGTGCCTTGTGTTATAAGCGTACAAGTTCCCGAAGTTCCTGAAATATTATTTGCAAAGGCGGAAAATTTAGCAGTCCCCACCTTTTGTTATGAATATGATTTCGGTATACAAAAAACGGATAATGGGTTTATTTATTCCTCACAAAATTTTACCTATGAATTTCCTACTCCTTCGCTCTTTGGTGATCATCAATTAATCAATGCAGCAAGCGTTATTGCTTTGATAAGCCTAATTAATAAACAATTTAATATCAATAATGAAGCTATTGCTGAAGGTCTACAAAATACTATTTGGTCTGCCAGAATTGAAAAAATTAACCCACAAAAATATTCTAGATTAATAGGTGATAACGTACAAATTTGGGTGGATGGAGCTCATAATAATAGTGGAGCCCAAGCCTTAACAGCGTGGATTCGTGATAATTTAAAATCACCGATATATTTAATACTCGGTATGACTAAAAACCGCAATATAGAAGAGTTTTGTGTTTACTTCAAAGGTTTGATAACTAAAGGTTATGGTATTAAAGTTTTATCTGAAACATTAAGCTATAATGCTGAGATAATAGCCTTAGAGGCAAGTAAAACCGGTATTGATTTTGCTGCTAGTGATAGTCTTGAAGAAGCAATTATGGACATAAAAAAAATAAATGGCGATAATAAAGCAAATATCATAATAACCGGATCGCTTTTCTTAGCGGCTGATTTTTATAAACTGCTATCTACTCATTGACCTATTATTATATAGCATAAATCATTAAGATACTGACAATTTAATAGTGTTAAAAACAGCATCATAAAATGTTTCAAAATCTCCTACAACTTTCCTAATTTCATTTTTTATCTTAAACCAGTAATGCTCAATAGGATTTAAGTCAGGAGAGTAAGTTGGTAAAAATAAAATACTGCAACCAACAGATTCAATTAACGTTTTCACTTTTGTACTTTTATGAAAATTAATATTATCCATTACTACTATCTGACCAGCCTTTAATTCCTTGATCAATATCTCTTGTACATAAGTTTCAAAAATGTCCTTATTACATGTCCCATCAAATATTATTGGGGCAATAATATCTTTGACACACAGCCCAGCAATCATACTAATCCGTGATTTATGTTGATAGACCTTTTCACCATAACATCTTTGACCGATAATGCTCCACCCGTGTTCTCTACAGCTATTATCTTCTATCCCAGACTCATCGATAAATACTAAATCTTGTTTATCTATAGTTTTTAGTTTCAATATAAACTCATTCCTTAGACCAATATCCCTTTTGGGATGAAGAAAAGTTTTTTTTATAACTCAAAACTTACGCTATGAGTAAAAAAGTGATAAATTATTGTAAAAATAATTAAACATGTCAAAGAGGATAAAGTTGCAAGCAATACCAATTAATAGGACAGATTATTGTCAATTTTTAATAGTTAGCCAAAAGAATTATAGTTTAACCTACTACGCTGAACATGCAAAGAAATGTAGTCATGATGTTATTAATAGATTTTTAAGGAATGAAAAATATACACCTTCTTTGTTATGGGAACACATCAAGAATGATGTTATTTTTTCATCTAATGGATATACAATATTTGATGATACGGTTTTAAATAAAAGGAATACGAAGCAAATAGAAATTGCAAGATCGCAGTACAGTGGAGCTACAGGTAGAGTTACTAAAGGTATAGGAGTAGTGAGTCTGGTATATTATAACCCTGATATTAATAAGTTTTGGGTAATAGATTATCGAATTTTTGCACCTGATCATGATGGAGCAACAAAACTAGAACACCTATTAAACATGTTAAATAATGCTGTTTATAGCAAGAAGATTCCTTTTCAAACAGTACTTTTTGACACATGGTATTCTACACACAAAATTATGCAACATGTTGACTCTCTGGGGAAATATTATTATGCCCCTATTAAAGCCAATAGAAACGTTAGTAAAACACACGATTCTAAACCTTATAAAGCTGTAAAAGAGTTGACATTTTCAGATGAAGAGATCAGGCATGGAGTAGAGATTCATATAAAAGGCTTTGCTAAAAATAAGCATGTTAATTTGTTTAAATTTACTGTTTCTACCAACAGAGTTGAGTATGTTGTTACCAATAACAAAACTCAAAAATCTTCTAAAGCTGCACAAGATGAGTGTGGCTTTCGATGGGTAATTGAGAGCATGCACAGAGAAATTAAGCAACTTACTGGGATAGAACGTTGTCAATGCAGGAAACAGCGTATTCAACGTAATCATATTAGTTGTGCATTTTTAGTTTGGGCATTTCTCAAAAGGACTGCAAATACAATCGGTAAAACGGTTTACCAAATAAAGTTAGGGCTTTTAGATGACTATATGCAACAACAGCTGCGTTCTCCATCTTTACGATATTTAGAACCAAACATAGCGTAAGTTTTGATAGATTAATAAGTTCTGCCAATTTCTTTAGTAAAGTCAGCAAAGATTATACTTTTGGGTTATCGAAAGCATTTTTGCCGATTTTAGTCCATTGATTTTGGATACTCGGATGTTGTATTAATTCTTCTTTCAAAGAAACAAAAGCACCAAGTAAGCTGTTAGTAGGTAAATCATCAAGTTTTGCTTTTACAACTAAACCTCCCATTTCAATCAAATGACGAGTACGAATTTTCCTTTCCTGAATTTTAAGTTTAACCTCTTCCATAACTACTTTAGCCTTCTTTTGTTCTAATTTTAATCTTCGTTTTATGACATTATCCATATAAATAGTTTAAACTTTTCATTGTTACAATCATCATGAATGCTCAATAAATTTTGGAAGTCAACTGCATAATTATAAGTGTTAAGGAATTCTGCAAATTTTTTCTTGAACAGATCAATATTGGATACAAGTTTTAAGTTTGCAAAGTCCAGTATAATAGTAAAATAGAAAACCATTTAAAATCAAAATATCCCCATACCTAAAAACCGAACCAGCAAACTAAGATCAATAAAAACAAATAAAGATGAGTACCATTATTAGACTATAAAGAAGTAGCAGAGAGGAGAGTTCTCTCCTTGTTTGTAAAAACAGGGAGAGACGCAATATATAAACCTTACGGTTTATTTTTGCTTGCTGGTTCAAGTGGTTCTGGTTTCAGTGGATGATTTTAAGATTGCATGGTAATGTCAATGATGGATTGAACATTGTTAGAATTAACAAACCATGGCGATACAGTTTGCAAGAATAGAAATAGTAAGTAGGAGTGAAGGTAAAAATGCTTGCCTTAAAGCCGCCTATAATGCCAGGCTGATTATTAAAGATGAGAGAACTAACATCACTTATAATTTTAGCAAAAAAGGCGATAATGTTTATCATGCTGTTTTATTGCCAGATCATGTAGATAAAAGATTCAAAGACTCAAGGATCTTGATGAATGAGGTAGAGCGTACAGAGAAAAGAAAAAACAGTCAATTATTAAAAGATATAGTTATAGCACTGCCTGATGATAAGGAATTAGATTTAGATGATAGAATAGCCATTACTCATGAAATCATCGAAGAGATGGGGTGGGTAAGAAATGGCCTAGGAGTTCAGGTTGATATTCATCAGCCACATGATGGAGAAAAGAATTGGCATGCCCATGTGCTTGTGACTACCAGAAGATTTACAGAAAACGGTAAAGCTTTAGGAGCTAAGGCAGTAGATTTAAATCCTAAATTTGCCAAAGTTAAGGGCAAAGCGTTCATTATCCCCGAAGATAAAATTATTCATGAAAAAGCTAAAGAAGTAATCAATAAATATTTTGCCAAGTTAGGTTTAGAAATCCGAGTAGACCCAATAAGTTTTATGCCACAGCAGCATGTCGGCCCTACTAGAATGCGAAGTATTATCAATGAAATAGCAGAGCAAAATAACATATGCAGGTTTGCCCATCTTGAAATCATCAAAGGAGCAGATGGAGTGCTTGATCGCATGATTCGTCATCAAGCTATTTTTACTAAATTGGATATAGAAAAAGCAGTAAAAGAGATTAAAGAAGAAGCATGTTAGCAACGGAAGTAAAATGATACAGAGCAACGGATAAAAATTGATACAGTATTAAAGTAATATCTTCTGAATAAGGTGAAAATACTATAAGTAAGTAGAACAGAACCTATTTAAAATAATAAGATTTTAAATAGGTAATGATGAACAGAAAATATAGACACTTATCTCGAGAAGAGAGATATGAGATAAAAAGAATGTATGACCTAGGAGTCAGTATTAATAAGATAGCACAACATCTTACGAGGTCTAAAAGCACTATTAGTATGGAGCTAAAAAGAAATAAGGTAAAAGATAAGTATATGCCTTGTATTGCTCAGGAAAAATATGAAAACAGGATGTATCAGCAAGAGTTATTAAAAATAGAAAAGAACCCTATGTTGTTAGATTATATTAAAAATGCTATGATTCGCAAGAAATGGTCGCCGGATGCTATAGCCGGAAAGTTAAAACTAGACAAAAATACAGCTTTGTGTATCAGTACAGAAAGTATATATAGATTTGTTTACACTTCTGCAGTAGCAGCTAAATTAAAGTTATATAGCTATTTACCTTCTAAAAGATATAAAAGGCAAAAAAGAGGGAAGAGGCGTCAAAGGATCATTATACCACAAAGGATCTCAATACATCAGCGTGATGCAATAGCTACGAAAAAGGTAGAAGTAGGGCATTTTGAGGCAGATCTTACATTTCATAAAGGTAATCAAAGTATGAATATTGGTGCACTGGTGGATAAAAAGAGTCAAAAGATTATTTTAGTGCTGAATAACTCCAAGAGAGCTACAACAGTTACCAATGGTTTTTTAAGAAAGATAAAAACTCTTCCAAATAGTGTGAGAAAGACTATTACTATGGATAATGGCAAAGAGTTTGTGGGGCATGTTGCCTATAGACTATCTGGGTTTCAAACTTTCTTTTGTGATCCATACCGCCCTAGACAAAAAGCATTAGTGGAAAAAATGAATTCTATGATTCATAGAATTTTACCTAAAAATACAGATATTACTACCGTTACACAAAGAGCTCTTGACAATGTTGCTGAGATTTTAAATAACATGCCAAGAAAGATTTTTGGTTATAAAACCCCCAATGAAATTTGGGCAGAAAATTTATAGGTTTTGTTCTACTTAGTCCTTGAATTTTCAAGGAGGTAATAAATAATGATAATACTGGAGCAAATAATGGAAATAAAAATATTGAATAAACATGGTAAAAGCTTAAGAAGTATAGCAAGAGAAGTAGGTGCATCAGTAAATACAGTACGTAAATATTTAAAATATGATGGTTCCCCTAAATATAAGGATAGGCCAAAGTTGGTAACAAAGCTTGCCCCATATAAAGACTACTTGAGTGACAGAATAAAATCAGCCCATCCTGTATCACTATCTGGTACTGTTTCAAGAGATAAAGGAGTTGGGTTACACAGGCGGGATGACCCAACTCAGGTATTATTTAAGGAGTATAAAGCCTGCAGCTAAACAGGAGGATATGATAAGATTTGAGACTGCTTCTGGCAAACAGATGCAAGTTGACTGGATAGAATTTCGTAAGGGGAAAAGTCCTCTATCAGCTTTTGTGGCTACATTAGGATTTAGTCGAGCAAGCTATGTAGAATTTGTTACTAATGAGAAGCTTGTAACATTAATAGAATGCCATAAGCGGGCATTTGAATAGGCTCTGTCCAAATAAGTGTGGGAATTTCTCAAAGGTTATATAAAAATATAATATAACAAAAGGAGAAATTATATGCACCAAAAACAAAATGAAGCAATGAATCAAGCGATAGATTTATTAATAAATAATGATACAGATATATCAACATTACTTAAAGAGGATGGTTTATTAAAGCAATTAACCAAACGGCTTGTAGAGAAGGCATTGCATTCAGAGATGAATAATCACTTAGGATATGATAAATATTGTCATACTGATAGTGATAATGTTCGTAATGGTAAGAATGTAAAGAATCTAGTAACAAATAATGGAGTTATAGAGATTGAGGTTCCAAGGGATAGAAGTAGTACATTTGAACCTGCATTAATTCCAAAGCGTCAAAGACGTATTGAAGGATTTGATGATAAAATAATATCGTTATACGCTAAAGGAATGAGCTTATCTGATATTAAGATTCAAATGCAAGAATTGTATGGAGCTGACGTTAGCGAAAGTTTGATAAGTCAAATTACTGATGATGTAATTGAGGATGTCAAGATATGGCAAAGCCGACCATTGGATCGAGTATATGCTATAGTATTTTTTGACTGTTTAGTAGTAAAAGTACGTCAAGATAAACGAATTATCAATAAGTCTGTATATGTAGCATTAGGTATTGATTTATCTGGCAGGAAGGATATTTTAGGATTGTGGATCAGTGAAAATGAAGGAGCAAAATTTTGGCTTGGTAATTTTACTGAGATGAAGAACAGAGGTATGCAAGACATGCTTATTGCTTGCAGTGATAATTTAACCGGTATGTCTGAGGCGATAGAGGCAGTTTTTCCGAAAACCGAACATCAATTATGTATTGTACATCAGATTAGAAATAGTTTAAAATATGTATCATATAAAGACCGAAAAGAATTAGCGGCTGATTTAAAGCCTATTTATACTGCTAGCACAGAGGAAGAAGCACATCTTGCTTTAGAATCTTTTGAAGCTAAATGGAGTAAACAGTATCCACAAATTGCTAAATCTTGGTATGTTCATTGGGAAAATTTAATGGTTTTTCTAGGATACCCTGAGGCGATAAGGAAAGTAATATACACAACGAATAGTGTAGAATCTGTCAATAGCCAATTACGTAAGGTTACCAAGAATAAACGGGTTTTTCCAAATGATAATGCCGTTTTTAAGACCTTATATTTGGCAATTGATTATATGACCAAGAAATGGGCTATGCCGATTCCAAACTGGAACGCAGCTATGGCTCACTTTTTGATAAAATTTGAAGGTAGAATTTAAGCCCTATGAAAAATTTACACACTTAATTAGAAAGACTCTTTGAATATTTTGGCGGAGTGCCAGAAGAAGTACTGTATGACAACATGAAGACAGTAATACTGGATAGGGATACATATGGTCCTGGCATACACCGCTTTAATAAAGGTATGCTGGATTTTGCCAAACATTACAGTTTCCGATTAAAAGTGTGTAGGCCTTATAGAGCAAAAACTAAGGGCAAGGTTGAGCGATTTAACAGATATATAAGAGAAAGCTTTTATAATCCATTAGCAACAAAATTAAAAACTGCAGAGTTAGTGTTGGATGTGGATACTGCAAATTCAGAGGTGCTAAAATGGTTGCGTGATACTGCGAATCGGCGTGTGCATGGAACAACAGGCGAAATACCTGCAGAAAGATTAAAGTTTGAAAGGAGCAATCTTCCGCCACTACCATTGGATTATAGTGGTAGTCATCCTGCAGCACTAGAGATTATGGAAGATAAAAGGGAACGATTTTCTACAGTTTCCTTACAACATTCCCTCTGCATATACCAAAGTATACTGGAGGCATTATGAACCTACAGCACCAACGTATAGAAGAGCTATGCCGCTCTTTAAACCTTATTCAGATAGCTGAAAATTATTTTGATATTGCACAATCTTCTAGTAAAGAAGACTCAAGTTATACGGATTTCCTTGAGTCAATATTCAAAACTTACGCTATGTTTGATATAATTCCTATAAATTAAAGGATATTATAAAGTGATGCACTGTAAAAACATAGCTTTGTAGTAAGGGTTTTTAGCATATTTGCTATAACATAGCGTAAGTTTTGTATTAAAAACAGAGCTGTTGGCACGACAGAATAGAAGTAAATCAATACTCACCAGAATGGCAGGTTTTCCTGCTATTAAAACGCTGGATAATTTTGATTATGATTTTGCTACAGGAATAAAACGCAAGATTCTGGAAGGCCTAAGATCTCTATCTTTTGTAGAAAGACAGGAAAATATTATTCTGCTTGGTCCTTCTGGAGTAGGAAAAACCCATATAGCTATTGCCCTTGGTTATGCAGCTACACAATGTGGAATCAAGACTAAATTTATAACAGCTGCAGATTTGATGCTTGTACTGAATGCCGGACTAAACCAGGGAAACCTGGACTCCATATTCAAAAGAGTCATACTACCATATAAATTACTTATAATAGATGAATTTGGATATCTGCCGTTAAAACAGGAACAAGCTAATCTATTATTTCAGGTTATAGCAAAGCGTTATGAGAAGGGTAGCATAATTCTTACAAGTAATCTTCCATTTGGACAATGGCACAATAGTCTTGCTCAGGATAGTGCTCTTACAGCTGCTATCTTAGATCGTCTGCTTCATCACTCCACTATACTCAATATTAAAGGTGATAGTTTCAGGCTTAAGGATAAAAAGAAAGCTGGTCTTGTGCCAATAGAAATTACTAATAAACAGGAGGATAATTTTATGACTTAAATATCAGATAATTTTTTTATGATACTGTATCAATTTTCAGCCGTTGCATATTAAAAATCTGTATCATTTTTCGACCGCTGTTGACATCGTACTTGCAGATACTTTTTGACTCCAGTTATTAGCTAGCTCCATGGTGGTTTTATCAAAATTTAATTCTATAAATTTTTTAAATCCCTCTATGTCTCTTATTATTCTACGATGTCCTATATGATAACCACTTTTTGCTTTGACATCCCCAGTTTGTTTCTTTAATTTTTTCCACTCTATTATAGTCTTCCTACTAATAGAGTATATCTCTGAAGTCTCTTTTATTGTTTTACCATCTGTTAAACTTTTTATTACTCGTATTCTTAAATCGTATGAATATGCCTTTGCCATAAGTTTTTCATTTAGTATAGCATAAATCATTAAGATACTGACAATTTAATAGTATTAAAAACAGCATCATAAAATGTTTCAAAATCTCCTACAACTTTCCTAATTTCATTTTTTATCTTAAACCAGTAATGCTCTATAGGATTTAAATCAGGAGAGTAAGTTGGTAAATACAATATGGTACAACCAACGGATTCAATGAACTCTTTAACTTTAGAATTTTTATGAAAATTAATGTTATCCATAATAACGGTTTGCCCAGGTTGTAATTCTGTAATTAATACATCCCTAATATAAGTTTTAAAGACCTCTGTATTACAATTACCTTCAAATATTACAGGAGCAATAAGATTACCATTACAAAGACCAGCTATCATACTTATTCTACAAAACTTACGCTATGTTTGGTTCTAAATATCGTAAAGATGGAGAACGCAGCTGTTGTTGCATATAGTCATCTAAAAGCCCTAACTTTATTTGGTAAACCGTTTTACCGATTGTATTTGCAGTCCTTTTGAGAAATGCCCAAACTAAAAATGCACAACTAATATGATTACGTTGAATATGCTGTTTCCTGCATTGACAACGTTCTATCCCAGTAAGTTGCTTAATTTCTCTGTGCATGCTCTCAATTACCCATCGAAAGCCACACTCATCTTGTGCAGCTTTAGAAGATTTGTGAGTTTTGTTATTGGTAACAACATACTCAACTCTGTTGGTAGAAACAGTAAATTTAAACAAATTAACATGCTTATTTTTAGCAAAGCCTTTTATATGAATCTCTACTCCATGCCTGATCTCTTCATCTGAAAATGTCAACTCTTTTACAGCTTTATAAGGTTTAGAATCGTGTGTTTTACTAACGTTTCTATTGGCTTTAATAGGGGCATAATAATATTTCCCCAGAGAGTCAACATGTTGCATAATTTTGTGTGTAGAATACCATGTGTCAAAAAGTACTGTTTGAAAAAGAATCTTCTTGCTATAAACAGCATTATTTAACATGTTTAATAGGTGTTCTAGTTTTGTTGCTCCATCATGATCAGGTGCAAAAATTCGATAATCTATTACCCAAAACTTATTAATATCAGGGTTATAATATACCAGACTCACTACTCCTATACCTTTAGTAACTCTACCTGTAGCTCCACTGTACTGCGATCTTGCAATTTCTATTTGCTTCGTATTCCTTTTATTTAAAACCGTATCATCAAATATTGTATATCCATTAGATGAAAAAATAACATCATTCTTGATGTGTTCCCATAACAAAGAAGGTGTATATTTTTCATTCCTTAAAAATCTATTAATAACATCATGACTACATTTCTTTGTATGTTCAGCGTAGTAGGTTAAACTATAATTCTTTTGGCTAACTATTAAAAATTGACAATAATCTGTCCTATTAATTGGTATTGCTTGCAACTTTATCCTCTTTGACATGTTTAATCTCTTTTGGGTATATTCCCCGCCGCTTGCGGCGTAATATGGCGGAATGAGCAAATATATACATAAAAGTCATAATGTTACGGTACTGCTGTATCACATGGTATTTCCAGCAAAATATCGCCGAGCAGTGTTTGACGTATCAGTTGATCAAGTATTACGAGAAATATGTTTAGAGATAGAAAAGAGATATCAAATAAAATTTTTAGAAATAGGGGTTGATGAAGATCATGTCCATTTTTTGGTACAATCTGTACCAACCTATAGCGTAACAAAAATAGTAACAACAATTAAAAGTGTTACAGCTCGTCAAATATTTAGACAGTGTCCACAGGTAAAGAAACAATTATGGGGTGGAGAATTTTGGACTGATGGATATTTTACGAGTACGGTAGGTAAGCATGGAAATGAGAATATGATAGGAAAATACGTAAAAAACCAAGGCAAGGAATATCAGAAACTGCATGAGGATCATCAGCTAGCTTTCTTCTAAAATACCCCGCTGCTTGCGGCGGGGATTACTTTTATTTATTTTTACAATAATTTATCACTTTTTTACTCATAGCGTAAGTTTTGTATATTTAAATTGGCTAAAAAAGAACGAATGTTTTGAAAATGAAAAGCCTCCGATAGGTATTATATTATGTTCTGAAAAATCTGACGCCCAAGTAGAATTGTTAGAAATGTCGGCAAGCGGTATACTTGCAAAACTTACGCTATGTTATAGCAAATATGCTAAAAACTCTTATTACACAGCAATGTTTTATAGTGAAGCACTTCATAATATCCCTTAATTCATGGGCATTATATCAAACATAGCGTAAGTTTTGCTTGTTTAATTTGAAAAATTGGCTACGTCGTCCTATAAGTAATGCGGTGCTCACGTATTAAGTATACGCTCCGCTCCTTGTCTTGTGGACTTCTTGCTCTTTTCCAAATTAAACTTCGTCTACCGGCTTTTCGTTTATTAGTAGTATATTCACGATGCACAATATTGGACAGAATTACCTCCTATAGAGATTTTGCAGAAAAAAATCGGAGAAATAGTATTGCAGACAAAAAGAATTTATGAAAATAGACCTATTACAAACGCATACGAATAAAGATAATTTGTATATCCTTGATACTTCAAGATTTGGTAAGCCAAATTTCAGGACTTGCCTATGGTGATGAATAGTACCGGACAGTTATTATTCTATGTCATTTTTAGCAACGGCGGGAATCGAGCTTTTAATTTTAAAAACTTGCTGCTTTTATGTTTACTTTTCTGGATTCCCGCTTCTGCGGGAAGGCATTGCCTGCGTGGATCGAGAGTCGTCATTGCGAGGAAATTACGAAGTAATTGACGAAGCAAGGAAGTATAAAAAATGCTAGTTTATAGCATTTTTTATTATTTTTTTCTGGATTGCCACGCTCATTTTATTCGCTCGCAATGAAGGAAAAATTGATCTACGCAAGCAAGCCTTAAGTGGGAATGACATATAAGGTCACCTACACTAAAATATAACACTTTTTTAAAACTATCCGATACTATAGGACAAGCAACTAAATGACACCGATCACGTTTTTCGATGTAGGCAATGCCGTTATAAGGTAATAGAGGAAACTAGTCCACACAAAGTAATACTTACTTCTTTGCATATAATAAGTACTAATTATGCATTAACTAAGATAGATGTTTGGTGATTATTATTTTATCTATCCCGTAATTAAGTTGCGGGATAAATAAAGCATTTGAATAAAGACAAATCAAATTGTAGAATGATAAAGCTAGTCTTATGCTGACTCAGCTAAAGGCTCTGTTGTAGATTCTTCAGTTTTTTGTTCACGTAAATAGTCTTGTACTTCTGATTCTGATCTTGCAACAATAACTGTAACATCTGTACTAAGCTCAGCATGCAATCTTACTTCAACCTTGTAAATCCCTGTAGATTTAATCTGAGTATCAAGAATTATATTTAAATGAGAAATAGGGTAAGATACAGCTTGAGATAATTTTTCGGCTATTTCCTTATTATTTACTGAACCAAATAATTTACCATCATCTGAGGTCTGACGAACAAAAATTAATTTTTGATCTTTAATAAGATCATTAATTTTTGTTATTTCTTCTTTTACTTGTTTATCTTTTTCTTCTAATTCATGTTTTTGCTTAACAATCAACTCTTTATTAAGCTCAGTAGCTCTAATAGCTAATTTTTGTGGTAAAAGATAATTACGACCAAATCCGTCGGCTACTTTATGTATTTCCCCTATCTTACCTAATGTTCTTACCGGTTTAATTAAAATAACTTCCATGGTATTATACGTCCTTTACTTAGCTTGAAATACAAAAGGTAACAATGCTAAAATTCTTGCAATTTTAATAGCATTATTTAGCTTTCTTTGTTTTTTTGCACAAACATTTGTGATTCTACTTGGTAGCATTCTACCGCCTTCAGAAACAAATTTTATTAAAAGCTCTGGATTTTTATAATCAATAACCGGTGCATTAGGCACGGAAAGAGGACAACCTTTACGTCTTCTAAAGAACACTTTTTTAGAAGCTCTTTCCATTGGTTTTCGGGTTGTTGTTTCGCTAGTATTATTTTTCGACATTCTTTACCTATAATTCCTGCAAATTTAGATTTGATTATTTTAATTAGCCGTTACATCAATTACTGGAGTATTTTCTGTACTTTGATTTTTTAATATCGGTGAAGGCTCATTACTAATTGAATCTACTTTTTGTGTAAGAAATCTTATGATATTTTCATTAAGTTTCATTTTTCTTTCTAGCTCTTGCTTTACAGCTGAAGTAGTATCAAGACCTAAAAGGTAATAATGCCCTTTTTTGTGATTACCGATTTTATAAGCTAAAGCTCTTAATCCCCAGTATTCTTTTTTTACAATAGCACCGTTATTATCTTTAATGATTTTACTAAAATCATCAACTATTTTATCTATATCATTTAATGATACGTCTTGACGCACAATAAAAACTGACTCGTAAAAACTCATAATTATAAGAATCCCAACAAAAACTTTAAAATAAAGCTATTTATAGCAACTGAAACTATTAAATTCAAGTATTATTTTTAAAAAATTATTATTTCTTTGTTTATTTTTAAAAAAAGTTTGCTATAACACCTAGTAAATCTGCAGATTATTAACAAAAATTTTCAATTATTTACTAGATATTAACAGAGGTTAATTTAGTGTTAGACAAACTCTTACCACAACTTCTAATCATAGAAGAAGAAAATAAAAAAAGCATTAATATTTCTTTATGTAACGATATAGTAAAGAGCAGGCTTTAATATAACAAGAGTTATAAACATAGAAAAAATATTAAATTATTTCTTCAATGAACCACTTGCTATTATAGTTACTAATGCAGAACTACAGGAAAATCCTATGGTTACTGTATCTAATAATTAGGAAAATTGATAAGCTTTCTAATACCCCGATAATTTTTCTGTCTTCAACTAAGCAGTTAAATTTAATGGAGATCGATGATTTGATATCATTTTTCTATAAACCTTTCTTATCTGATCAGATAATACATTTTCTGAAAACCTTGTTAAGACGTTCTAAAACAATTTTACAGGATAATATTATCAAGTTTAAAAATATAAGCATTGATTTAAATGCTGAAAGGGTTTATAAGGGCAAGGAAACTATTCGTTTAGGTCCTACAGAATTTAAAATTCTGCGACTTTTTCTTCAATCGCCTGATAGCGTATTTTCACGCCGAGAAATAATGCGATATTTATGGGAAGATGACGAAAGTTTTAACCAGCGTCTGATTGATGTGCATATAAATAGAATTAGAGATGCTTTAGGAAAAGATAGTCCAATTATTAAAACAGTTCGTTTTATTGGTTATTCACTTAATAAAGATATAGTAGAATCAGATACTTAATGATAACAATTAAAAATTTCTTTGTATTTATATATTAATTGTGTTAATATTTCTTATCGATGCTAGTTAGGTTCATTGTTACAATTAAAAATCGGTTAAACTTTATGCTAAGTAAAATAAATAAGCCTGCGTTTTTTGCACTAATAATTTATCCTGTTATCCTGATATCGCTCTTAGTTAAATATGTATCTAATTATGGAATAGGTTGGACTGAAATTATTTTTCTAGTTAGCAGTTATTATGTTAATAATATTACTGTTGGGATTGGATTGCATAGATTATGGTCTCATCATTCTTATAAGATAAATAAATATGCTGAGTTTGTTTTAGTTATGCTATCTGCTGGAACTCTGCAAGGACCTGCGTTGTCTTGGGCATCAAATCACTATAAGCACCATGCTAAAACGGATACAGATCAAGATCCGCATAGTCCTTTAAAATTTGAAAATAGAGTTTTAGGTTTTATTTGGTCTCATATAGGTTGGATGTTAGTTGGGCAAGGCAGCTATAAATCTATTGATCGTATTACTTGGGTTAAACTTGGTAAAAATAATTTGTTAAAGTGGCAGCTAAGATATTATTGGCAGATAGCAGCCTTTATGAATATAGCTGTACCATTAATTATAGGTTACCTAGTCGGTGGTACTTTACATTCGGCATATATGGGATTTTTATTTATGGGTCTTGGTAGATTCCTGCAACAACAAGCAACTTTTTGTGTAAATTCTTTATGCCACTTTGTCGGTAGTAAAAAATATTATAAAGGAACTGCTGGAGATATTTGGTGGATGGCTTTATTTTTACTTGGGGAAAATTGGCATAATTATCACCATGCTTTCCCTGCAGATTATCGTAATGGTGCAAAATGGTATCATTTTGATGTTCACAAATGGATAATATTTTTGATGAGTAAAATTGGGCTTGCTTCAGAACTTGAACGTACTACAAAAGTAAGAGTTCAAGCGAAAATGCAAGAAACATTAAGTTATCTTAGTGAAAAAGAGAAGCAAAAATTAAACTTAATGCAAGCTAAGGTAGAGCAGCTTTTAGAAAATTTATGTTTAAAAATAAAAGAGCTTGAAGAATCATCTACTACGATTAAAGAGCAATTTAGAAGATCTTTTATAGAAATACAAGAATCTCTTAAAAATTTAGCAGAACAGATAAGCTCTGCTGCACAAATAACTGAAGAGCCTTCAAAGAAATTATTGAAAGTAGTTAATAGAAAAATTAACGATGCTGAACAGTCTATTTACAAACTATATAATAAATTAAATGCAATAAAAGTTTCTAATTAATTGCTTTATTTTTATCTAACAACTTTCTTCGTTTACTAGCGGTTTATGCCGCTAATAAACGAAGATTTGGCATATCTTTAACTAACTTTCTGCCAATTTTTCAAATTCTATTCAATTATAGAATCTCATATCTCAATTCCATCTAATAAAACTATCAATTCAAGCATTATTTTATTTCTTTTTCTTAATTTTTTTATATGATTCGAGCGGTTAAAAATTTTAATAATTTTTAATGTATACCGCAGATACTTCAAAAGTTAGAAATCAAATAAGTGGTGAGTTAAGCTAGGCGTAAAAAAAGGTCGATACAAGCGAACTTTGCAGGATTTGCCTGTGCTCACGTAGTTTATCTACGCTGTGCAGGCTCACCTTTAAATTCATCTTGTCTAGACCTTTTTGAAACATGCTGTAAATGCGAACCTCGAAATTTGAATAAAAGTAATCCCCGCCGCAAGCAGCGGGGTATTTTAGAAGAAAGCTAGCTGATGATCCTCATGCAGTTTCTGATATTCCTTGCCTTGGTTTTTTACGTATTTTCCTATCATATTCTCATTTCCATGCTTACCTACCGTACTCGTAAAATATCCATCAGTCCAAAATTCTCCACCCCATAATTGTTTCTTTACCTGTGGACACTGTCTAAATATTTGACGAGCTGTAACACTTTTAATTGTTGTTACTATTTTTGTTACGCTATAGGTTGGTACAGATTGTACCAAAAAATGGACATGATCTTCATCAACCCCTATTTCTAAAAATTTTATTTGATATCTCTTTTCTATCTCTAAACATATTTCTCGTAATACTTGATCAACTGATACGTCAAACACTGCTCGGCGATATTTTGCTGGAAATACCATGTGATACAGCAGTACCGTAACATTATGACTTTTATGTATATATTTGCTCATTCCGCCATATTACGCCGCAAGCGGCGGGGAATATACCCAAAAGAGATTTAATTCTGTTGAAGAAATAATTTTTAACTACGGCACTATAGGGAATAAATTACTTAACCAAGGTAAGATTCAAGAAGCAATGGCTGCTTATAAATTATCTATAGAATACGGCAAAGATAATAAATTTTTTATAGATAATTATTATCCTATTCCTTACTTAGGATTAGGGCTTATTTTTGAAAATGAACAATCTGAGAAAGCACTAGCATTTTTTAACAAAGCTATAAATATGGCAAGTAATTTTTATATAGATACTAAAAATATCTATTATGAAGAAGAAATTAATAATTATAATGATGGACTTGCTAAAGCCTATCTGTATAAAGCGTATTTATTAGAAAAATTAAAACAATTTGATGAAGCTGCAATCAATTATGGTGAGGCTACTATTTACAACAAATATATGTATTCCGCCTATTTTGGTAAAGTAGCTTGTTTGGGAAAGTTAGGAAAGGCTGAAGTGTCAACAGCGGTCGAAAAATGATACAGATTTTTAATATGCAACGGCTGAAAATTGATACAGTATCATAAAAAAATTATCTGATATTTAAGTCATAAAATTATCCTCCTGTTTATTAGTAATTTCTATTGGCACAAGACCAGCTTTCTTTTTATCCTTAAGCCTGAAACTATCACCTTTAATATTGAGTATAGTGGAGTGATGAAGCAGACGATCTAAGATAGCAGCTGTAAGAGCACTATCCTGAGCAAGACTATTGTGCCATTGTCCAAATGGAAGATTACTTGTAAGAATTATGCTACCCTTCTCATAACGCTTTGCTATAACCTGAAATAATAGATTAGCTTGTTCCTGTTTTAACGGCAGATATCCAAATTCATCTATTATAAGTAATTTATATGGTATAGCATAAGTCATTAAGGTACTGACAGAGCGAGAGTATCATGTTATAGTAAGCAAATATTAACAAGCATGTAAAGAGATATGGCACGAGCATATGCAATAGAACTAAGACTAAGAGTTATAAAAGCTGTAGAAGCAGGGATACGAATAAGTAAGGTAAGTAAATTATTTAATGTAAGTCGTGATACTATATATAAATGGAAAAAATTAAAAGATAAGCAAGGTACTTTAGAAGCAGCAACTGGTTATCAGAAAGGACATAGTCATAAGATAAAAGATTCAGAATTTTTTAAAGCTAATATGAATAAAATATCAAAGGAGTTAGCAAAGCAATGGGGTAATATTGCATCTGTAACTATTTTAAGACAAATCAGAAAACTTGGCTATAGCTATAAAAAAACTCATTTTCATCCGAAAAGAGATATTAAATTAAGAAATGAATTTATAGCAAAGATACAAACCATCACAAAAGACAAATTAGTATATCTTGATGAATCTGGAATAGAGGATAATGCTTGCAAAGAGTATGGATGGAGCATTATAGGACAAAGGTGTTATGGAGAAAAGGTGTATCAACATAAATTTAGAATAAGTATGATAGCTGGTCTTTGTAATGGTAATCTTATTGCTCCTGTAATATTTGAAGGTAATTGTAATACAGAGGTCTTTAAAACTTATATTAGGGATGTATTAATTACAGAATTACAACCTGGGCAAACCGTTATTATGGATAACATTAATTTTCATAAAAATTCTAAAGTTAAAGAGTTCATTGAATCCGTTGGTTGTACCATATTGTATTTACCAACTTACTCTCCTGATTTAAATCCTATAGAGCATTACTGGTTTAAGATAAAAAATGAAATTAGGAAAGTTGTAGAAGATTTTGAAACATTTTATGATGCTGTTTTTAATACTATTAAATTGTCAGTATCTTAATGATTTATGCTATACCAGACTCACTACTCCTATACCTTTAGTAACTCTACCTGTAGCTCCACTGTACTGCGATCTTGCAATTTCTATTTGCTTCGTATTCCTTTTATTTAAAACCGTATCATCAAATATTGTATATCCATTAGATGAAAAAATAACATCATTCTTGATGTGTTCCCATAACAAAGAAGGTGTATATTTTTCATTCCTTAAAAATCTATTAATAACATCATGACTACATTTCTTTGCATGTTCAGCGTAGTAGGTTAAACTATAATTCTTTTGGCTAACTATTAAAAATTGACAATAATCTGTCCTATTAATTGGTATTGCTTGCAACTTTATCCTCTTTGACATGTTTAATTATTTTTACAATAATTTATCACTTTTTTACTCATAGCATAAGTTTTGTTATTAATGCTTGACCTAAAATAGATATAGGAGCTGTCTGCATAGGATCACCGACCACTATAACATTTTTTGATTTGTAAATAGCACTTACCGCACATTGTGGGGGAGTTTGTCCTGCTTCATCGATAATAAGCCAAGCAAGGTCGTTATGCCTAAAATGCTTAAACATATTATCGAAAGAATGGAAATTTGTGGAAACTACTGGAATGACCATAAAAAAGTTCTGCCATAAAATACGCCAAATTTCCGGCTCTATATTATTAAGTTTTCCGCTTATTATTTCAGAGAAGAAATTCAAACTATTCCAAAAATTACTAGCGTTGGCATTTATAAATATCTCATGTAACTTAATTGCTTGGATAAATAGTTTTGAACGTAATTTTTCAACTTCTTGATTAAAATAAGGAGTAGTTCTATGAAACTCATCATAATCATTAGAGTAATTTTGCCAAAAATCATCCTCCTTAAAACTTGCAACATCAAATTTTCTTGCTTCTAAGAATTCTGTATAATCGGATAAAAATTTTTCTGTTTGTGCGAGTTGCTCAATATCAAGTTTTAATTTTTTAGATTTATCCTGTAATAGCTGAATATCAGCTTTAGTTTTTTGGGCTAGATCTAATTGCTCGCTTTTTGAGCGAGTTAAACGTAAATTATCTTGAATAAAATCATTATGTCTCTTTGTTTTGAAAAAAGTATGAACTACCGCAAAAAAACCTAACGATAAAAAATTACGCTCATAATCTAATTCCTGGATTTTAGAATCGATATATTGTAGGTTTGCTTCTAAACTCTTTATCTGTTCAGTCCATTCTTCTAAAAATTTCAAGAGATCTTTATTTTGATAAGTTTCTAACAAATCGTTTTTTTATTTGTTTAAACTAATAATTTTTTCTATTGCTTTATTAATATCTAAAATCTCTTGATGTAATTGATTAAAATATTTGCACTCTTTTTGCCATGTCTCTTTAATTAATGTCGGTGAGCTATAATAGTCAGGTATTAAATGTTTCAGAGTATGAGCTTCCTGCTTACCTTTTAGTAGATTTAAATATTGAAACATTGTTTTGCATTTATAACTTTCATTAGTTTTAAAGCTAGCAAATTCAGGCTTCCAAAATTTATCCATAAAAGCTTGACGATTAGCACTTCTACCTAATACTGCGGTAAATATTCCCCAATTCTTATCATTATCCTCATCATTCGCTAACCAATCAAAAAACTTTATTTCTTCATGATAAATTTTATCTATTTTCGCATAAAGAGGTAGCTCCTTAGAAATATTTTCAACAGCACTATTATTAGATGAAGCTACAACAATTTCGTAATTTTGAAGCGAGGGATCTATAGCTGCTACTTCATATTCAAGTCCCATAACTTTAAATGAACATTTATCACCGCTAAACCCTTTCTTTATCGGGAGTTTTAAATTTAGCAAGATTAGATGCTCGTTTAACGTAAATATTGGCTATTATATCAAATAATAAAGTAGTTTTACCGGTACCGGGTGGACCATTGATGGCAAAAATATGTTCATTATTTTCTGTTTTCTGGATAATATTCAAAACTTACGCTATGAGTAAAAAAGTGATAAATTATTGTAAAAATAATTAAACATGTCAAAGAGGATAAAGTTGCAAGCAATACCAATTAATAGGACAGATTATTGTCAATTTTTAATAGTTAGCCAAAAGAATTATAGTTTAACCTACTACGCTGAACATGCAAAGAAATGTAGTCATGATGTTATTAATAGATTTTTAAGGAATGAAAAATATACACCTTCTTTGTTATGGGAACACATCAAGAATGATGTTATTTTTTCATCTAATGGATATACAATATTTGATGATACGGTTTTAAATAAAAGGAATACGAAGCAAATAGAAATTGCAAGATCGCAGTACAGTGGAGCTACAGGTAGAGTTACTAAAGGTATAGGAGTAGTGAGTCTGGTATATTATAACCCTGATATTAATAAGTTTTGGGTAATAGATTATCGAATTTTTGCACCTGATCATGATGGAGCAACAAAACTAGAACACCTATTAAACATGTTAAATAATGCTGTTTATAGCAAGAAGATTCCTTTTCAAACAGTACTTTTTGACACATGGTATTCTACACACAAAATTATGCAACATGTTGACTCTCTGGGGAAATATTATTATGCCCCTATTAAAGCCAATAGAAACGTTAGTAAAACGCACGATTCTAAACCTTATAAAGCTGTAAAAGAGTTGACATTTTCAGATGAAGAGATCAGGCATGGAGTAGAGATTCATATAAAAGGCTTTGCTAAAAATAAGCATGTTAATTTGTTTAAATTTACTGTTTCTACCAACAGAGTTGAGTATGTTGTTACCAATAACAAAACTCACAAATCTTCTAAAGCTGCACAAGATGAGTGTGGCTTTCGATGGGTAATTGAGAGCATGCACAGAGAAATTAAGCAACTTACTGGGATAGAACGTTGTCAATGCAGGAAACAGCGTATTCAACGTAATCATATTAGTTGGGCATTTTTAGTTTGGGCATTTCTCAAAAGGACTGCAAATACAATCGGTAAAACGGTTTACCAAATAAAGTTAGGGCTTTTAGATGACTATATGCAACAACAGCTGCGTTCTCCATCTTTACGATATTTAGAACCAAACATAGCGTAAGTTTTGCATTAATAACTTAGATATACTTAATGAGCTTGAAGATGCAAAAAAACAATTAGATGAATTAAAAAGTAAAAAAATTACTGGATTATTTGCTTTAAATAATAATGGTGAAAATGCATCAATATCTTTTGATCAAAATTTGATAGATATATTAAAAATTTTAAAAGAGGTCCCAGATTTTGTTAGTATAATAAGAACACATCCCGATTTATTTCCAACTATATTTAGTGATCAATACTCTAGCATTTTTAGAGAAATGCTCACCAGAAGATTATGAGAATATAATAATAGAGCTAAGTTTATTAAATTCAAAATCTCAAAACCTGGAATCTTTAATTGTAAAAAAGCAAATATCTGAAGAAGTTACTTTGCATAATCAAGTGGCTTCTATTACTAATAAACCTATTCATATGGGTATTCATGGTAGATTGTTGTTGCCTAATGCTGCGATTGCTGGTGGTGATGAAGAGGACGCAATAAACAGAGGAGTATGGATCAGTAGTTTATATGGAGTAAGCAATCAAAAAGCATGGAGAAGCATACCGAAATATCAAGGACGCACTAGCGGTGTAACTATCGGTATGGACACAGAACTTAGTAATAGCTCTGACGTAATAGGTATAGCTTATTCAAGAATTGAGTCGCATTTTAAATATAATAAGAAGTTTGCTAAGACCGCACTTAATGGACATTTATTAAGTGTTTATGGTTTAAAAGAATTACCGAAAAACTTTTCATTGCAAGCTATAGCATCTGTTGGTCATAATTATATTAAAAATAAAGCTACATCTGCTAATAATATTATTAGTAAATATCAAAATAATAGCTTTAATTTTGAAGCATTATTAAATTATAAGTATCGTACAAATTATGATTTATACTTAATACCAAATATTGGATTAAAATACGATTATTCAAGAAGTAGTGGTTATAAAGGAAATGATTTTGTACAAAAATTAATGATTCAAAAGAAGTCAAATCGTCTATTAACGACTAGTTTAGGTGGTAAGGTAGAATTTAAATCGATAAAGGTTTTAAATGATATAACGCTAGTGCCAAGCTTGTATAGGAGTATAGAAAATCATTTTTATAATAAAGATACAAAAGTTAATGCTAAGGCAGTTTTAAATAATCAAATAATAGAAGAGAAGATTATTATATCAAAACAGCCTAAATTTGGTTATAATATTGGAGGTAATGTTCTTTTAAAAAAGAAGAATATAAATGTAGTATTTGAATATACAAAACTTACGCTATGAGTAAAAAAGTGATAAATTATTGTAAAAATAATTAAACATGTCAAAGAGGATAAAGTTGCAAGCAATACCAATTAATAGGACAGATTATTGTCAATTTTTAATAGTTAGCCAAAAGAATTATAGTTTAACCTACTACGCTGAACATGCAAAGAAATGTAGTCATGATATTATTAATAGATTTTTAAGGAATGAAAAATATACACCTTCTTTGTTATGGGAACACATCAAGAATGATGTTATTTTTTCATCTAATGGATATACAATATTTGATGATACGGTTTTAAATAAAAGGAATACGAAGCAAATAGAAATTGCAAGATCGCAGTACAGTGGAGCTACAGGTAGAGTTACTAAAGGTATAGGAGTAGTGAGTCTGGTATATTATAACCCTGATATTAATAAGTTTTGGGTAATAGATTATCGAATTTTTGCACCTGATCATGATGGAGCAACAAAACTAGAACACCTATTAAACATGTTAAATAATGCTGTTTATAGCAAGAAGATTCCTTTTCAAACAGTACTTTTTGACACATGGTATTTCTACACACAAAATTATGCAACATGTTGACTCTCTGGGGAAATATTATTATGCCCCTATTAAAGCTAATAGAAACGTTAGTAAAACGCACGATTCTAAACCTTATAAAGCTGTAAAAGAGTTGACATTTTCAGATGAAGAGATCAGGCATGGAGTAGAGATTCATATAAAAGGCTTTGCTAAAAATAAGCATGTTAATTTGTTTAAATTTACTGTTCCTACCAACAGAGTTGAGTATGTTGTTACCAATAACAAAACTCAAAAATCTTCTAAAGCTGCACAAGATGAGTGCGGCTTTCGATGGGTAATTGAGAGCATGCACAGAGAAATTAAGCAACTTACGGGATAGAACGTTGTCAATGCAGGAAACAGCGTATTCAACGTAATCATATTAGTTGGGCATTTTTAGTTTGGGCATTTCTCAAAAGGACTGCAAATACAATCGGTAAAACGGTTTACCAAATAAAGTTAGGGCTTTTAGATGACTATATGCAACAACAGCTGCGTTCTCCATCTTTACGATATTTAGAACCAAACATAGCGTAAGTTTTGTATAATCATTACACCCATAAAAAATATAAAAGCAATCAAGGGTTAGTGAAGTTAAAAATTAATTTGTAGAACAAAATAGATAAAGAGATAAGGCTTCATTCTCTTTATCTATTTGAATTTAAGTAAGTAATGTTAGTAATTACTTCTTGACAGTATACAAGTATTACTTTATATTTTTTATCTATTATATAAGTTAAAGTTTGATAGGTTAAGCTTATGTCTCGTAAATGTGAACTCACTGGAGTGGGTGTTTTATATGGCAATAATGTATCGCATTCACAGCGTAAAACTAGAAGGCGTTTTGAGCCTAATTTAAGATCGGTTAAGTTTATAAGTGATATAACAACCGCAGAATATAGATTATCAGTTAGTGCTAGATGCATAAGTTCAGTTGAAAAAGCTGGCGGGTTTGATGCATATATGTTAAAAGCTAATAATGATGCTTTATCCACTACAGCTAAAGCTATTAAGAAAAAAATAATTCAGACTAAGGTGGCAAAATCATTATGAAAAATGGGATACATCCAGACTATAAAAAGTTTTTAATTAAGGTTGGAAGTGATGTTTTTGAAACGATGTCAACTCATCCTGCAGGTGAGATTTTAATGGATGTTGATTTCAGAAAACACCCAGCATGGAATAAAGATATCGGAAATGTAGTAAATCAGTCTAACAAAAGCGTTAGTGATTTTAATAAAAGATTTTCCGGTCTTTCTTTCAGTAGTCAAAAAAAGGAAGCTAGTTAAGATTGTCATTGCAAGGAAATGCATTGCAGAGGGTGGAAACAATCTCAGGAATTCTGCTTTATGAGGTTGCCACGCTTATTCATATGCGTAGTTTATGATGCTAGAGATTAGTTTGCTCTAATCATTTATGTCATCAATCTTTGTTTACAACATTAATAAACAAAGTCATCAATTTTCTATTATTGCGGGGTGGAGCAGCTCGGTAGCTCGTCAGGCTCATAACCTGAAGGTCGTTGGTTCAAATCCAGCCCCCGCTACCATATTTTTATTTCAATTTTTTTTATTGTTGCCTTGTGGTAAAATTGTTGTGTAGAATGGTTTGGCTTTGCCCGCCTGACTCGAGAGTCGTCATTGTGAGCGAACTTAAGTAGAGTGTGGCAATCTCATGGAGTTATACAAAACAGTTTCTTTTTGCAATGACGGAGAAACTGATCCACGCAGGCAATTTTGCTACAGGATAATACAGGACGTACTAATATAGGTTGCAAAATTATGATTGATGAAAAAGTAATTAATAAAAAAGTAGTAGGTGATAATAAGCTTTTTCGTCATCAAGCCAAATTTGTAGCTGGTGCTATGGATATAAAGCAACTTCCTAATTTTGCATTACCGCAAATTGCTTTTGTTGGTAAATCAAATGTTGGCAAATCGAGCTTAATAAATACTATATGCAATAATAAAAATCTTGCTAAAGTTTCTAATACCCCAGGGCGTACTAGGCAGATTAATTTCTTTAATCTTGTAGATAAACTTATAATAGTTGACCTACCAGGTTATGGTTTTGCAGAAGTTCCAAATCAAGTTAAAGAGCAGTGGGAAATATTAATTAATCATTACTTACGCAAGAGTGACAATCTAAAATTAGTTAACTTATTGATAGATTCAAGAAGGGGAATTAAAGAAAACGATAAAAAAGTAGCAGAGTTATTACTTGCAAATAAGCGAGATTTTCAAATTATTTTTACAAAATCCGATAAAGTTACAGATCGTAAAAACCTTAACCTAGAAGCACAGAATTTTCTTGCAACTTTAAACTACTCATGTAATCTTATTTATGTAAGTAGTAGGAGTAAAGAAGGTGCAAGAGAACTTAAAACTAGTTTGGCAAAATGCATCAAACTTGAAAAGTAAAGAAGTAGATAATATTTCTGAATTAGGCGACATTACTATAATTAGGGATATAATCACATGTAGTAATGAGCTTAGAAATCAAGCTATAGTTTTAAAGTTACCCATCAATATTATTATTAATGAGCAGTTATTTGCTTCTTTTATAGAATCTATCAAGCTGCTTGAGATGTGCGGTGCTAAAATCTATATAATACATGACCATATAGATTTAGGAAATCTATCTTTAATATCACAATTGGATAAAAGTTTCAGTAAAAAATTTAATGAAGTAAGTGAAAATAGTTTCGTAGATAATCCTATTATTATGGAAATATTATCAAGTTATGTCAACAAACTTATAGTGACAAAACTTAATAATAAAGGTTGTTATGCGGTTGGTATTTCAGGGAAAGATGCGAATTTACTACAAGCAAGAAAATCAAAATTATCACATAGAAGAGTTGCAAATCGTGATGTTATAGATATTGGCTTTGTGAGCGAGCCTATTATAGTTAATCCAGAAATTCTAATAAAAGTAATCCCCGCCGCAAGCAGCGGGGTATTTTAGAAGAAAGCTAGCTGATGATCCTCATGCAGTTTCTGATATTCCTTGCCTTGGTTTTTTACGTATTTTCCTATCATATTCTCATTTCCATGCTTACCTACCGTACTCGTAAAATATCCATCAGTCCAAAATTCTCCACCCCATAATTGTTTCTTTACCTGTGGACACTGTCTAAATATTTGACGAGCTGTAACACTTTTAATTGTTGTTACTATTTTTGTTACGCTATAGGTTGGTACAGATTGTACCAAAAAATGGACATGATCTTCATCAACCCCTATTTCTAAAAATTTTATTTGATATCTCTTTTCTATCTCTAAACATATTTCTCGTAATACTTGATCAACTGATACGTCAAACACTGCTCGGCGATATTTTGCTGGAAATACCATGTGATACAGCAGTACCGTAACATTATGACTTTTATGTATATATTTGCTCATTCCGCCATATTACGCCGCAAGCGGCGGGGAATATACCCAAAAGAGATTTAACTGCTGCAACAATTGCTGTTACTTTAGGAGCAGAACATCTAATATTTCCATATGAAATGTCCCAGATATTTAGAGGATTTCAGTATAATATGAAAATACAAAATGCTAATTTATTAAAATCAATGCTAAATGATAGTAATCACTATTTAGAAGAAGAATTAATCAAAATAGCAATTAAGGTGATTGAAAGTATAGGTAATAATGTACATTTTGTTAATAGTAAAATACCAAACTCAATATTATTAACTATGTTTGCAAACAAAAATATAAATTTATATTAATAATTTTTAAGTTTATGTTTATTATTGAATAAAAAATATAAAAGAGGAAAAGTATATGGCAGGAACATTAGCAACCGATCTTTTATTCGTAGGACTAACTAGACCACCAATGATATTCGGTGTGAGTATTAAATTTGCGGCGTTAAATATGATCATGACTATGATAGTATTTATTTGGAATAACGGCATTATGATTTTATTCATTGCGGCAGGTCTACATTTAATAGCCTATATTATATGCTTTAAAGAGCCACGATTTATAGAATTATATTTAAACAAGATGT